>NZ_QUDG01000021.1:0-14121 GCF_003474415.1 Butyricicoccus sp. AM05-1
TGGAACTGACCCGGGGTGGTAACTACAACAGCGTTTACGTCCGGATCATTGATTGCTTCGTTGAAATCGGTGTAAACCTTGGTGCCGGCACCGGCGATCTCAGCGCCCTTCTTTGCGCCTTCTTCAAATACGTCGCATACAGCAACGATGCGTGCATTGCGGATGCGGTTCTGGATACGCTCGATGTGCTCACGGCCGATCATGCCGCAGCCGATCAGTGCAATGTTCAGATTTTCCATGATGAATTCCTCCTAAAAAGTGATAAATTCGTGTTGTGCAGTTGCCTGCGTTATTTACGGTTTGTTTTGCTGCACGCGGCTTGCTCGAGGCTTTGCGTGCAATGCTCATTTCCGAGGTCAAGGTGATTATACATCCGCGTTCACGAGAACGCAAGAGGAAATTTCAAATTTCGTAAAAAAATTTTGCTTTCCGGCGGTGAGGACAATTCACCGCCGGAAAGCGAGGGATCAATGCACAAAGAGTGCAACAAGGGACAAATTAAGCTGCGATGCCGAGAGGAGAGAACAGGATATAGATCGCAACAGCGATAATCAGACCAATGATGGAAACTACATGACGGTACTTCCACGGGGTCAGATCAACTGCGCCGACGTCGTGAATCTCATATTCCTCACCCGGACGATACTTGTTCAGGTACCACATGATGAGCAGCTCGATCGGGAACAGAACAGCCATTGCGTACAGATAGTGGATCGGGTTGGACGAACCGGGATAGCACGGCTTGATCAGCAGGAAGGCGCCGTAGCATACAACGTGGAACACGGTGATTACCTTCGGCATATACTTCGGGATGCGCTTGAACATGAAGATGCCGAGGATGGTGCACAGTACCGGCAGGGATACGAACTGGCTCATAGAGTTCAGGAAGGTGGTAATGCCGCCGGCGTACATAACGAACGGAGAGATGACGATTGCTACACAGCCTGCGATGGTGCCGTAGATCTTGCCGACCTTGACGCACTTGGTGTCAGAAGCCTGCGGGTTGATGGACGAACGGTACAGGTCAAGGGTGAACATGGTGGACGCGGAGTTCAGCACAGAGTTGAACGAGGAGAGGATCGCACCGAACATGACCGCGGCGAAAAAGCCCATGACCGGCTTCGGAACGATCTCAGCGATCAGTGCCGGATAAGCAAAGTCGATTGCAGAGGAACCGGCAGCGGTCAGCTTGTCCTGAATGGACGGCAGGTAGAATGCGATAACGCCCGGAATAACGAGGTACAGAGGGCCGAGGCACTTGAGGAAGCCGCAGAAGATAGCGCCCTTCTGACCTTCCTTCAAGCTCTTTGCTGCGAGGGAACGCTGTACGAAGGACTGGTTGGTGCACCACCAGTACAGGTTGTTGAAGAACATACCGGTGATGATCAGCGGCCACGGAACTTCCGGTTCCGGTGCATTCCATGCGTTGATTGCGTTCATTTTGGCCGGATCTGCCTCTACCATGTACTTGATGCCGTCGAAAATGCCATGACCGCCAGTTGCTGCAGACAGTGCCGCGAAGCCGAGGAAGGGGATCATCAGACCGCCGATAATCAGACCGACGCCGTTGATGGTATCAGATACTGCAACTGCTTTCAGGCCGCCGAAAATCGCGTAGCAGCCGCCGATGATGCCGATGATGAGGCACAGGATGGCAACAGCCATGAACTTGCTGGTGCCGAGGATGCCGGAGATGTCGAAGATCTGCTCGAAAACGACTGCACCGGAGTACAGGATGACCGGCAGGTTGAGGATGGAGTACATAACAACGATTACCAGCGAGAACATCGTCTTGGTGCCCTTGCCGTAGCGCTCCTCCATCAGGGACGGGATGGTCATGGCGCCCATTTTCAGGTACTTCGGCAGGAAGTAGTACGCCAGAACCAGCAGGGTGAACATCGAGCCGACCTCCCATGCGATCGGGCCCATGTTGGTCTTCCAGCTCTGGCCGTTCAGACCGACGAGCTGTTCAGCGGAAAGGTTGGTCAGCAGCAGAGAACCGGCGATGACTACGCCTGGCAGGCCGCGGCCTGCCAGGAAATAACCCTCAGCGGTGTCGAGCTGCTCGTCGCGGGTCTTCCATGCGGAAATGACTGCAACGAGGACTGTAAACAACAGGAACGAGATTCCTGTCCATGCGAGTGAGGAGAAGAATGACATTTTGTTACCCCCTATAAGTAATAAGATGTAGTCTGTGGCGTTCTCGTGAACGCACCTTTTGAAAAATAATTCCCCGTCGAAAATGCACTTGAATCATGGGTGATGTTCACTGCGTTTTCAGGGGATTTATTTCGTTGTCTATAGGTTAGCACGATATCCTGCGCGTTTCAAGTCTTAAGAATGATATTCTGAATGATTCGGTGAACGCAACAAAAACACGGATGGTTTTTTGTGCGAAAGGACATTTATTTTCGTGAGCATGCGTGCAGAGGCGTGCACTATATTGGTAAAACTGCACGAAAAATAGACGATTTGTTTGTAAATAAGCCGTACAAAAACGGAAACGTGTAAATTTAAGCGGGGATACACGCAAAAAATAGTTGCAAGATGCGTGCAGTGTGCTATACTGTAAATAAAGAAAAAAGAATGTGGTGAGGCAACACCGCACAATGAAAGCTACGGTGCTTTCTATCACAGAATAAGGAGGAAAAAACATGGCTGTAACCGCACAGCAGATCGCGGAGCTGGCAGGCGTATCCCGCGGTACGGTAGACCGTGCGCTGCACAATCGAGGGCGCGTAAACCCCGAAGTAGCGGCTAAGATTCACAAAATTGCAGCAGAATTAGGGTATAAACCGAATCTGATCGGACAGGCACTGGTCAAATCCCGCCGGGAGTTCAAGCTGGGTGCGATTCTGCAGTCCACCGAGACGCCGACGATGCAGATCGTGCGTGCAGGCGTGCAGCGCGCCGCAGAGGAGCTTGCCGCCTCGGGCGTGGAACTGATCATGCGCGAAAACCGCGGTCTGGATACCGAAATGGTGCTTGAACACATTGAAGAGCTGGTTTCACAAGGCGTGCAGGGACTGGCTATCGCGCCGAACAACTCGCCGGAGATTCGCCAGTGCATTGATGAACTGTACGAACAGGGCATTCCGGTCATCACACTCAACTCGGATGCACCGGGCAGCAGGCGTCTTGCGTTCATTGGTATGGACAACTACCGCGCCGGACAGACCGCCGCAGGCTTGCTTCGGTTGATGCTGCCCGAGGGCGGCAAGGTGCTTCCGCTGGCGGGACACTTGAATAATACCGCACATAATAACCGATTAAACGGATTTATGGATACCATTAACGGCGAAACAGGAAACGAAATTGAACTGTTAGCATTTCAGCCGTGTTTCGACCGAGATGACTATGCCCACGAGATTACGCAGCACGCCTTGCGTGCCAATCCTGACCTGACCGGTATTTACGTTGCGTCCAATGGACAGACCGGTGCGTGCGCAGCTGTAGAGGAAGAAGGCCGAAAGGGCAAGGTCAAGGTCGTTGCATTCGACCTCAACCCGATGAATATGGAACTGCTCCAGTCAGATAGCTTGAGTTTTGTGCTCGATCAGAAGGCATTCGAGCAGGGCTACCGGCCGCCGTTCCTGCTGTTTGACTACCTGCAGAACAAAAAAACACCGGAAAAAGAACTGCTTTATACGGATATTGCAATCAAAACCAAGTTTAACAGCGACAAACCTGTAGGAATGGAATAAGAAAGAACCGCACATTGTGCGGTTCTTTTTAATGGAAAATGAATACGGTGATTTACTCTAAAGTGTGATTTAATGTTGTGCAAACAACCGTAAATCCGCTAGATTTCAGTGCTTCTGTGAATCTTTTCGCTATTTCTGGGGATACAGTCTCCGCCTGATTGAGCACAACGATATCCGCTAAGTGTTCTGCAATAATGCCTTGCGCGGCCAGCTCCGGCGTGACAATACCGCTCATGTGTGCACCGGTGCGTGCACAGAACAATTCCGGCCGGTGTACGGTTTGTTCGACCGGCTTTCCAAACCCGGATGCGCCCACGACGCACACGGTTTTGCGTGTATTCTCAGGTATGACCGGCTCATGCAAGGCGTGTGCCTTGAGCGGCAGCCGCTTGGAGCCGTCGGCCTCCACAATCACATAGTCAGCGGCGTCCGCGAGCACGGAAAAGGGAAGTGCCGGCGCGGTCAGCTTGCCCTCAGCGGCAGGCGTGCCCATGCAGATCACGCGGTGAAGCGCAAGTGCGCGGCGGACCTGTTCGATGTCATCCGTCACCAACAGGGGAATGCCCACAAACGGCAAAATGTGCGTGGAAGTCGTCAAAATCACCGTTCCGGATAATTCTTCGGCCAGTATACGCAGTAAAGTTGTTTTTCCGCCGCTGCCGATCACAGCGGTTATGCCTTTTATCATGTGTAATTGTTCACATATTTTCATAAATCCACCTAATACAGCCATGTTTACCGTAGGGCGGGAGGACCTCATCCCGCCGTTGTAAATTATCTGCATGTTGTTATATGCGGCGGGGGGAGGTCACCTCGCCCTGCAACCATGCTTTTATAATAGTATTATATCATGTCTGCCATACAGAAAAAATATTGACTTCACTCAACCGATACGCTATAATCATCGGTGGTAATCGTTATAGTTTGCAAAATACAACGAAGATAAACGGAGGAAAACGCCATGTTAGTCGTGATACGCGGTGCGGGAGACATTGCCACGGGGATTGCCTTGCGGCTGTACCGTGCGGGCATTCGTCTGGTGCTGACAGATCTGCCGCAGCCAACGTCGATCCGCCGTACAGTATGCTTTTCGGAAGCGATTCGATTGGGCGAAACAGTCGTTGAGAGCGTGCATGCACGCCGAGCCGATACTGCAGCCGAAGCGGCAGCACTAACCGAACAGGGCATCATTGCGGTGCTGGCCGATCCGGCGGCAAGCTGCGTGCAGGAGCTGCACCCTGATGCTCTGGTGGACGCGATTCTGGCGAAAAAGAACCTCGGTACGCACATCACGGACGCGCCAATCGTTATTGCGGTCGGTCCGGGCTTTACGGCCGGCGCAGACTGTCACGCGGCGGTTGAGACCATGCGCGGGCATACACTCGGACGGGTGCTGTATACGGGTTCGCCGCTGCCGAATACGGGCGTTCCCGGTGTGATCGGCGGCCAAGCGGCAGAGCGCGTTCTGCGTGCCCCGGCAGACGGCTTGTTCGAGCCGTGCCGTGAGATCGGCGATCTGGTCGAGACGGGAGACACCATCGCATATGTTGCGGGAAAACCCATGAAAACCACCATCACCGGCTGTCTGCGCGGTCTGCTGCAGGCTGGCGTACCCGTACATGAGGGTATGAAATCCGGTGACGTTGATCCGCGCGGCAAGCGTGAAAACTGCGATACCGCATCCGATAAGGCGCTTGCGGTCGGCGGCGGTGTGCTGGAAGCATTGCTGCACTTTTCCAACGTCTTTCATTAAGAAATCATAAAATAGAGGAGAAAAACCAATGAAAAAGAACTGTTTTGCAAGATTTGCAGCAGCGGCTCTGTCATTGGCAATGCTGGCGGGCTGCGGTGCATCCCAGAGCAGCAACAGCGCAGCTGTGGACACGGGTTCTGCAGATTCCGCAGAGCTGACCGTCTTTGCGGCGGCCTCCATGACCGAGACCCTGAACCAGATTGCAGAGGACTACAAGAGCGTTGACCCGAACGTCACCCTGACGTTCAACTTTGCCTCCTCCGGCGACCTGCTCACCCAGATCAAGGAAGGCGCGGACTGCGACGTGTTCATCTCCGCAGCGCCCAAGCAGATGAACGCACTCGATGGCTCTCTCAAGGACGACACCGACAAGAACCCGGACGGTCTGGACGAGCTGCTTGGCGGCACCCGCATTGATCTGCTCGAGAACAAGGTAACGCTGGCTGTACCGGAAGGCAACCCGAAGGGTGTGCAGAGCTTTGACGACCTCGCGGAAAAGCTGAAGAGCGGCGATGTGCTGCTTGCCATCGGCAACAGCGACGTACCGGTCGGCCAGTACACCCAGAAGATCTTCGCGCACTACGGTCTGGACGAGGCTGCGCTGGCTTCCTCCGGCGTGCTGACCTACGGCTCGAACGTTAAGGAAGTTACCACGCAGGTAAGCGAAGGCGCGGTGGACTGCGGCATTATCTATGCAACCGACGCATTCTCGGCAGGTCTCGACACGGTTGACGAGGCAACTGCTGATATGTGCGGTCAGGTCATCTATCCGGCAGCCGTGCTCAAGAACAGTACGCACGCAGACGACGCAAAGGCGTTCCTTGACTATCTGACCACCGATGAAGCAGGCAAGGTATTCGAGAGCGTAGGCTTTACCACGTTGGCATAATCTGATACAATAGAAAGGCGAGGGAGCAATCTCTCGCCTTTATTTGCAAAAGGAGACGATTATGGACTGGTATCCATTATATAACTCGCTGCGTATCGCACTTATTTCCACGGTTATCATCTTCTTCGCGGGGATTGCGGCGGCCTATTATGTTGCGCGTCTGCCGCGCGTGCTCAAAGGCGTGCTGGATGTGCTGTTCACGCTGCCGCTCGTGCTGCCGCCTACGGTGGTCGGCTATCTGCTGCTGCGCGTGCTCGGACCGAAAAGAACTGTCGGCGCATGGGTGCTCGCGCATTTTAATCTCAAGCTGACCATGGTCTGGTGGTCGGCGATTTTCGCAACCGCCGTTGTCATTTTCCCGCTCATGTACCGCACGGCGCGCGGTGCATTCGAGAGCTTTGACGAAACGCTTGCCGACGCAGGCCGCACGCTCGGCCGCTCGAATACCTGGATTTTCTGGCGGGTACGCATGCCCTGCTGCAGGCAGGGTATCCTCGCGGGAACGGTGCTCGCGTTTGCGCGTGCGCTCGGTGAGTACGGCGCAACATCCATGGTGGCGGGCTACACGCCCGGACGCACAGCGACCATTTCGACGACGGTCTATCAGCTGTGGCGCACGAATGATGACGCGCTGGCGTTCAAGTGGGTCGTGGTCAACCTTGCCATCTCGGCGGTGGTGCTGCTGGCGGTCAATTTGCTCGAAAAGCGGGAGAGAGGAGTGCGTAAGGCATGGCGCTGATCGTTAATATCGAGAAAACGCTCGGTGATTTTCACCTGAAAGTGAACTTCACTGCCGAGCGGGAAGTGATGGCGCTGCTCGGCGCCTCCGGCTGCGGCAAGAGCATGACGCTGGGGTGCATCGCGGGCATCGTGAGACCGGATAAGGGTCATATTGAACTGAACGGGCGCGTCCTGTTCGACAGCGAAAAGAAAATTGACCTGCCGCCGCAAAAGCGAAAAGTCGGCTGCCTGTTTCAGCAGTACGCGCTGTTTCCGCACATGACGGTCGAGCAGAACATCCGCGCGGGCGCACACGCCCGTCCGAAGAACGAGCGGGAACAGGCGGTGCGCGAAGTCCTGCACGCGTTCCGCCTGGAGGGACTGGAGAACAACCGTCCGAGTCAGCTTTCCGGCGGACAGCAGCAGCGGTGCGCGCTGGCGCGTATTCTGGTCGGGCAGCCCGAGCTTGTGCTGCTCGATGAGCCGTTTTCCGCGCTGGACGCGTACCTGAAATGGCAGGTGGAACTGGAGCTTTCGGACATCCTGAAAAATCTTTCGTGCGGTACGCTGTTCGTCACGCACAACCGCGATGAGGTCTACCGCTTGTGCGATACGGTGTGCGTGCTGAACAAGGGAAAATCCGACCCGAAGGAGACGGTCAAGAACCTGTTCCGCGCGCCGGCAACCATGGGGGCTGCGCTGATCTCCGGCTGCAAAAATGTCTCTGCCGCCGAGGTAAAACAGGATGGAACCCTGTTTTGCAAGGACTGGAACGTAACGCTCAAAACCGCACTGCATGTGCCGAAGGATACCGCTTACGTTGGCGTTCGGGCGCATTACTTCACTACAGATGGCGCGGAGAACGCCATTCCGTGCACGGTGGAGCGTGTGGTCGAGAACCCGTTTTCGACCGTGGTCATGCTGCAGACGACAGGCACAGGCAGGCTGCGGTGGGAGCTGGATAAGGCGGTCTGGGAGACGCTTTCCGGCACGGAAAAGCTGACGCTGTACGTCCGCCCAGAGGACGTCATGCCGCTGACGGAGTGAGCAAAATGCTGGATAATCAAGGAAGAAATATTCGCTATCTGCGGCTGTCGGTGACCGACCGGTGCAATTTCCGGTGCCGGTACTGTATGCCCGCTGAGGGCGTGTGCAAGCGGGAGCACAGTGAAATGCTGTCGTTCGAGGAGCTGACCGAGATCGTGCGGGCGGCGGTTTCGCTCGGTGTCAGCAAGGTGCGGCTGACCGGCGGAGAGCCGCTTGTGCGGCGCGGCATCGTGGACTTGTGCCGCAGTCTGCGTGCCATCAATGGGGTGCGGGAGCTTGCCATGACGACCAACGGCGCACTCCTGCCGCAGTACGCCGCAGAGCTGAAACAAGCGGGGGTTGACCGGCTGAATATCAGTCTGGATACGTTAAACAAGGATAAATTCGCGTCGCTGACGCGCGGCGGCTCGCTCGCGGATACGCTGGCCGGTCTGGATGCGGCGCGGCACGCCGGATTCCGCGGCACAAAGCTGAATGCCGTGCTGCTCGGCGGCGTAAACGAGGATGAGATTCCGGCACTGGCGCAGCTGGCGCAGGACGGAGAATTTGAGGTACGCTTCATTGAACTCATGCCGATCGGTGAGTGCGCGGACTGGCCGCGTGAGCGGTTTCTCTCTGCGGACGCGGTGCTGCACGCCCTGCCGGAGCTGCAGCGTCTGCCGAATGAAGGCGTTGCGGAACGGTATCGAATGCCCGGCTGGAAGGGGAAAATCGGTCTGATTCGCCCGATGAGCCACCGTTTCTGCGCCGACTGCGACCGCATCCGCGTTACCGCAGACGGCAGGCTGAAACCGTGCCTGCACTCGGCGCAGGAGATTCCGCTGCGCGGTCTGCACGGCGAAAACCTTGAACGCGCATTGCGCGAGGGTATGTTCGGGAAACCGGTCAGCCACCATATGCAATCCGGGCAGCCGAGTGAAAGCCGGAGAGGCATGAGCCAAATCGGGGGATAAATAATGGAAAATTGAGAATGGGAGGCACTATGTCAAAAGTAGCTGCAGTTTGTATTAGTGAACATAAAGGAACAAAAAAGCACCCGGTGGAGCGTATCACAGTGAAAGAAAACCACGGCATCGTCGGTGACGCGCACGCGGGCAGCTGGCACCGCCAGATCAGCCTTTTGGCGCAGGAGAGCGTGGACGAAATGCGCCGAACCGGTCTGGCGCTCCATGCGGGCGACTTTGCGGAGAACATCCTCACCGAAGGGATTGACCTCAAGCATTTACCGGTCGGTACGGTGCTCCGCGTGGGAAAAACGCGTCTGCAGGTGACGCAAATCGGCAAGGAATGCCATAATGACTGTGAAATCCGCCGTATGACGGGCAAATGCGTCATGCCGACCGACGGTATCTTTGCCATTGTGCTGACGGGCGGCACGATCACCGCCGGTGACGAGATCGAGGAGGAAAAGCCATGAAATGTATCAAAACCGAGGACGCGGTCGGTCATGTTCTGTGCCACGACATGACGCAGATCATCCCGGGCGTGAGCAAGGGGCCGCGCTTCCGCAAGGGCCACATCGTCACTGCGGAGGACATTCCGGTGCTGCTTTCGATGGGCAAGGAGCAGCTTTACGTCTGGGAGCTGCAGCCGGGTTTTCTGCACGAGAATGACGCGGCAGAGCGGCTGTGTGCGCTCTGTCAGAATGCCAACATGCGTAAAAGCGAGACAAAAGAGGGCAAAATCGAGCTTTCTTCGGACATTGACGGCGTATTTCTGGTGGATACCGAGCGGCTGAACGCGGTCAACAGCATTGACGAAATCATGATCGCCACCAGACGCGGCAACGGCATCGTCCATCCGGGTGATAAGCTGTGCGGCACGCGCGTCATCCCGCTCGTGATCGAGAAGGAGAAGCTGCGGCAGGCTGAGCAGGCGGCAGGCGGCACGCCGATTCTGGAAGTCCGCCCGTTTACGCTGAAAACAGCAGCCGTTGTTACCACCGGCAGCGAGGTCGCAAAGGGCCGTATTCCGGACAGCTTTACGCCGGTTGTAGAACGAAAGCTGGCTGCACTCGGCATCAGAATGACCGAGCACGTTCTGGTCGAGGACGGCATAGAGAACGTTGCGGCGGCCATCGAGCAGATGAAAAACAAGCCGGTCGATATGATCCTGTGCACGGGCGGCATGAGCGTCGATCCGGACGATTCCACGCCGGGTGCGATCAAACAGAGCGGCGCGGATATCGTCACCTACGGCGCGCCGGTGCTCCCGGGCGCCATGTTCCTGTTGGGCTACTACGCGGACGGCCGTCCGGTGATGGGTCTGCCCGGATGCGTCATGTACGCCAAGGCCACCATTTTTGATCTGGTTCTGCCGCGCATCGCGGCGGGCGTGCGGCTGACCAGGCGCGATTTTGTTACGCTCGGAGAAGGCGGTCTGTGTCTCGGCTGTGAGGTCTGCACCTATCCGCACTGCGGCTTCGGAGGTGTATGATATGCTGACAGCCAAGGTCATCACGGTCAGCGACCGGTCGTTCCGCGGTGAGCGGGAGGATTTGAGCGGCCCTGCCGTCAAGAATCTGCTCGAGCGGGCAGGCTACGCGGTCGGTGCGGTCGAGGTGCTGCCGGACGAGCAGCCGCGTATCGAGTCTGCGCTCATCCATGCCGCCGACGAGGAGAAGCTCGCACTCATCGTCACCACCGGCGGCACCGGCTTTGCACCGCGCGATGTAACGCCGGAGGCGACTATCAAGGTCTGCGAAAAGCTCGCGCCGGGTATCCCGGAGGCCATGCGGGCGGCATCCATGCAGATTACGCCGAAGGCATGTCTGTCACGCGCGGCAGCGGGCATTCGCGGCACGAGCCTGATCATCAATCTGCCGGGCAGTCCCAAGGGCGCGTGCGAAAATCTGCAGGCCGTGCTCGAACCCATTGAGCATGGGATTTATATCCTGCAGGGCGGGAAAGAATAATGGAGAATTGAAAATGGAGGATGGAGAATGAAATGTCAGATTTCAGTTTCTGCTCCGAATAGAAAACACCCCGAACCTGTGGTTCGGGGTGAGGCTGTCGCGAAACTACAGTTTCGCCGACAAGCAGGAACGGACCGTGGGCCGTTCCAGAGTCGTCCGAAAGTTCCTATACAGAAACTTTCTCCCTCCAGAAGTTCAAAAATGGTGATACATGCTCCCCCTTTTTGAGCATTTGCAGAGCAAATGCTATTTTATGCGCGCTGCCGCGCGAAATACTGAAAACTGCTGACTATACGACTTTTTCGACAGACTGACCCCGAACCTGTGGTTCGGGGTGTTTTTTTGATTGGGTTCTATTTCAAAAGAAAACGGTCAACTACCGTGTTAATTTTCCATTCTCAATTCTCCATCCTCAATTTTCAATTTACTCCAAATAGATCGAAAACTCCTGTTTCTCGGTAACATACCCGACGATTTTCGCCTCCGGCACGCTCTGCTGCAGTTCATCCAGACAGCCTTGCGCGTCCTGCTCCGGCAGGGCAAACAGCAGACCGCCGCTGGTCTGCGGGTCGTAAAACAAATCCTGCAGGGTGCGCGAAACCTTACCCTTGACACATACGCCGGCTTCCGCATACTGCCGGTTGCGGTACGCGCCTGCCGGAATCAGCCCCATCTCTGCCAGCGGGTATGCCTCTGCATGATAGGGTACGTCGTCCGCGCGAAGGTGCACGGAAACGCCGCTGCCCTGTGCCATCTCAAAGCTGTGGCCGAGCAGCGAAAAACCGGTGACATCCGTGCAGCTGTGCACCGGATATTTCACCATCACGTCACGCGCGGCCTTGTTGAGCGCAGCCATCTGGCGGTAGATGCGGTCAAGCACGGACTTTTCAACCAGATCCGCTTTTGCTGCCGTGGTCAGCACGCCAACGCCGAGCGGCTTGGTCAGAATCAGCACATCACCCGGCTTTGCACCGCTGTTGGTGAGCACTTTTTTCGGATGCACGAAGCCCGAAACCGCCAGTCCGTAAATCGGCTCGGCACCCTGAATGGTGTGACCGCCCGTGATGATCGCGCCGGCCTCGTAGGCCTTGTCGTAGCCGCCGCGCAGGATTTCCTGCACCGCATGATCGTCCATGCTCTGCGCCAGACACATGATGTTGAGCGCGAGCTTGGGCTCACCACCCATGGCGTACACGTCGCTGAGCGCGTTGGCAGCCGCGATCTGTCCGTACAGGAACGGATCGTCCACGATGGGCGGGAAGAAGTCGGTCGTCTGCACGAGCGCGGTGTTCTCGTCGAGCACATACACGCTTGCGTCATCGCTCTTGTCATAGCCGACGATCAAACGCGGGTCGGTATGCGTGCGAAAGCCTTCAAGCAGGTGTACGAGCGTTCCGGCGCCGACTTTTGCGCCGCAGCCGGCGCAGCCTGCAAGTTTGGTCAGCTTTACTTCGGTCTCCATCGAAAAATCTCTCCGTTTCCGTGATTTATTCTTCTTATTATACCAAAATCTGTGCAGATTAGCAACCTTCATTCGCCTTGCATAGACTGGTTGGGAGGGATGCTATGACGACCGTCAGCCTTTGCATGATCGTACGCAATGAGGAGAAGGTGCTCGCGCGGTGTCTGGACAGCGTGCGCGGCATTGTGGATGAAATTTGCATCACGGACACCGGCTCGACCGACAAAACGAGGGAGATCGCTGCACAATACGGCACTGTGCAGGTGTTCCCGTGGTGCGATGATTTCTCCGCTGCACGCAATTTTTCGTTTGCGCAGGCGCGCATGGACTATACGCTGTGGCTGGATGCAGATGATGTGCTTCTGCCGTCCGACCGTCAGAAATTGCTTGCGCTCAAAGCGGAGCTGGACGGCACAGTCGATGTTGTCATGCTGCCGTACCACACCGGCTTTGATGAACAGGGCAGACCGACGTTTTTCTGTTACCGTGAGCGGCTGCTGAAAACGTCTGCGCATTTTCGATGGCAGGGTGCGGTGCACGAGTGCATCGCGCCGCGCGGGAATATCCGGTACGGAGACGCGGCGGTGACACACCGCAAGCCGCCGTGTGCGTACTCCGACCGCAATCTGAAAATCTACGAAAACCTGCTCGCTAAGGGTGAAAAGCTGGATGCACGCGGCAGCTATTATTACGCGCGCGAGCTGCTGGCGCATAAACGGTACGCACAGGCAGTTGAAGCATTTGAAGTCTTTCTTGCGATGCCGGACGGCTGGGCAGAGAACAAAATAGATGCGTGCCTTGGTCTGTCGCAGGCGCTGACCGCCCTCGGAGAGCGCGAGCAGGCAAAGCGGGCACTGACCCGCTCATTTGCACTGGAGGTGCCGCGCAGTGCCGTGTGCTGTGCGCTTGCAGCCCTCGAATACGCGGATAACCGCGCAAGACAGGCGGTGTTCTGGTACGAAACCGCCATTCGAGCCGCAAGCACAGCGCCGCGCGGCTTTGTTGATGTGAGCGCCTGTGCTTATGCGCCGGCACTCGGCCTGTGTGTCTGCTGGGACAAATTGGGAGACCCAAAGCAAGCCTGTGCCTGGAACGAACGGGCAGCACTCGTGCGTCCGCAGTCGGCGGCGGTGGCGTACAACCGACGGTATTTTGCCGCGCAGGGTCTCACCGCAAAGCCGCCTTCGGCATAGATTGAACTGCCGGAGATTTCCGGCAAATCGGAAGGAAGGGAAGAACGACATGAACGATCGACAGGACTGCTGCGGCAACTGGGAACGCCCGAGCGAACGCTGGCAGGAGCGCGTGTGCGATGCGGTGATGGGCAACGGCCGACCGGATGCGATGGGACCTCCCGGTCCTCCCGGTCCTCCGGGTCCGCGCGGACCGCGAGGAGAAAGGGGACCGATGGGGCCAATGGGGCCGAGAGGCATTCCGGGGCCTCCGGGACCGCCGGGCTTCCCGGGACCCATCGGCCCAACCGGCCCGACCGGCCCGACCGGCCCCGCAGGTGAAGCAGGCGCAGTTGGCGCGACCGGCCCGACCGGCCCCGCAGGTGAAGCAGGCGCAGTCGGCGCTACCGGCCCCGCAGGCGCAGTCGGCGCCACCGGCCCGACCGGCCCCGCAGGTGAA
>NZ_QUDG01000022.1:0-13176 GCF_003474415.1 Butyricicoccus sp. AM05-1
GAGGAGAATATCAAGAAGGCCGCTGAGGTTACCAAGGCACATGTTGCGAAGTACTGGGCTGACTGATTTCACAGAGTGAAGATTTAAGAGTGGAGAGTGAAGAGCTTTCCACTCTTTTTCTGTATACCCGCAAAAGAGAAAGAGTGGAGAAAATCTCCACTCTTAAATCTTTTATAAGGCGCTGCTGACTACCGCCGCGACCTCTGTCTCACTGATTCCCTGCTCCGAGGATACAGAGTACGCAAATCCACCGTTGCTCCAAACCGCAACATTTACCTTATCGTTGCCGCGCATTTCCACGGAAATGCCCTTTACATTCACGGTTTTGGTGGTCTTGTAGGTCTCGTACACGCCGCTGTTATCGCCTTCGCCGCAGCCGACGCGGTACACGAGCGTATCCTCGCCCTTGGTATAGAACACCTCTGCCAACTCGCCAGAGATATCAATATACGCATCTGCCTGATAGCCTGCGGGCACGATCGGCGCCTTGATGTCAAAGCCGACTGCCTTTGCAAGCTCTGCAAGGGAGTTATGGACGGTCAGCGGATTCGGAATCTGACCGGAATCGCCGTCTTCGGTCGTAGCATCCGGGTCAATGGTGATGGTATCGCCGCTGACCTTGACCACAGCAGGATCGTTGCCGCAGAGCGGTACGAACAGATCGACCGGAACATAGGTGCTGCCGTCCTTGATGATCGGCGCAGCGCCGAGCGAAAACGGTGCGCTCATGCCAATCATGCCCTCGATCGCCGTGTAGACTACGTAGCTGTTATCGCCAATGCGCAGGTCACACTGTGTTTCCTTAGTGTTGAGGTTGATCGCCTTCTTTGCTGCGTCCCACTTGACGGTGTAGCCCAACGCCTCTGCAACCGCGCGGACCGGAACCATCGTGCAGCCATTTACGGAAATCGTCTGCAGGGACGTGGTCTGACCCTTGATAACAATCTTCATCTGTGCCTGCTGACTCTGTGTGTTCGGTACCGGAGCAATCACCATCGGCTCATCGTTTGCCGCCATAGCCGTAGCCGCCATCGAGCCTGCAACCGCCAGTGCCATCATCATAGAGATCGTCTTTTTCATAAATAATCTTCCTTTCATTGCTTGCGTGTTTTTGCCATTCGCTATTGATACAATCGAGAACCGTAAAATGCTGCAGCCTTTTCAAAAATTTTTTCTGCGGCCGCTCTATTTGCCGTTCTGCCCTATATACAATCCGTAGATCGGGAATGTTGCAGAAAAAAATAAAAAATTTTCCTGTGCCTTACGCAACATTTTTGTTATATTAAATGTATATAGATCAGAAAACAAATTGATCCATAGAGGTGACATTATGACACTGACGATTCCAATCAGCCGATTCCGGCGGCTGCTGTTTGCCGTCCTGCAGGCGGTCGTGCCTGCGCGTGCCTCGGCGGCAGCACACGCACAGCTTGCGCAGTTATATGATAGATGGAGTACGGCTGTGTTTCGTGCGGCTTATGCGTACTTACGCAACAAAAGCGATGCAGAGGACGTACTGCAGGACCCCTTTCTGCAGTATATGCGCACTTCCCCGGAACTGGAATCATCGGCGCACGAAAAGGCGTGGCTGCTCCGTGTTGCCATCAACCTGAGCAAAAACAAGCTGAATTCGGCGTGGTTCAAGCACACGAACGCACTCGAGGAAAGCTATCCGTGCGATGAGTTAGACAGTAACCTCGCCTTTGTGTGGGATGCTGTGCGTGCTCTGCCGCCCAAGTACCGCGAACCCATTCATCCGTTCTACCATGAAGGGTATTCTGCCGCGGAAATCGCACGCATTCTCGGACAGAAAGAGAGCACCGTGCGTTCCCTGCTGCACCGCGGACGCAGTATGCTCAAAGAGACACTGAAGGAGGCGTATGATTTCGATGAATAAGTACAACCGTTTGATGGAGCACGTCAATCTGTCTTCTGACCTCGAGCAGCGCCTGCATGATGCGCTGGATAAACCGCCGGTGCGCAAACCGTCCGCCTGGAGAAGATACGGCGCAGCTGCCGCTTGTCTGGTACTGATTATCGGCGGCACAGCTGTTATGCAGATAAACCGCATGTCTGCTAATCCGGATGGTGAGGGAAAGGAACCGCCTGTCACCGCCACTGCGCCGCAGGATTACGACACGACAGACGCGCTTGCCGCTGCGCTCTCCTTCCCGTTTGCGCTGCCGCAGACCTTGCCGGACGGTTATGCGTTCGATTCGGCATCCGATCAGTTCGGCATGGCTGTTGTTGTGTATGCGGACGCAGAAGGACATACACTTAAATACTGCATGGGTAAAGGCGAAGACGCGCTCGAAGGTATGAACCATGCCGTTTCCGGCGAGAAACTTGAGGGTACGGATGCGCTGCTCTATGCCGAGACAGGTTATACCTCGACCGAGTGGAAGGATAGCCAGTATAGCTACTGCTTTATTGCGGATGAAACTTTCGATACCGCAGTTTGGCAGGATCTGGTAAACTGCATAAAATAATCTGCTAATTTATTGAGCTGTACCGTAGGGATGGGTTTCATCCTCACAATAATTTCTAATTACTAATTCCTAATTCCTCATTTTTCTGCTATACTATATAGTTAGGAACAAGAAGAAGGAAGGATACCATGACACTCTACATCAACGCCTGTCCGCGGGCAGAGTCGCGGACGGCACGGCTGGCGCGCGCCTATCTCGCACGCATAAGCGACGTCACTGAGCTGAACATATACGATCAACCGCTTGTCCCGCTCGACCGTGAACGGCTTGCTCACCGCGAATCGCTCATTGCCGGCGGCAAATGGCACGACCCGATGTTCGATTATGCCCACCAGTTTGCTGATGCCGACGATATCATCATTGCCGCTCCCTACTGGGATCTGGGCTTTCCGACACAGCTGAAAACCTATATCGAGAACATTTATGTCCCCGGCATTGTCAGCGCCTACAACGACCACGGACAGTCGTGCGGCCTGTGCCGCGCCCGCAGTCTGACCTACATCACCACCGCAGGCGGCGCGTACGACCCGCGGTTCAGCTTCGACTATTTGACCGCTATGGCCAAAGAATACTTCGGTATCCGCGAGACCAGACTCATCTATGCGGAGTGTCTCGACATCTGCGGCAACGACCCCGAGGCTATTCTGCAATCCGCAATCGACCAAATCGAAAGGAGCGCTGACCGATGACAGGAACCTGTGACGACTGCGCCTACAACGTCTACGATGATGAAATGGATGAATATGTATGCGAAGCCTATCTGGATGAGGACGAATTCTACCGCCTGATGCAGACCGGCAAAAGCTGTCCGTACTACCGCTCCGGCGATGATTATGAACTGGTACGCCACCAGAATTAAGGAGGAACCCTGACGATGACCGAACTTAAAAAAGCCGCTTCCGGCCTGCTGTACGACGCCAACAGCGACCCTGCGCTGCTCGAAGCGCGTGCGCAGACCAGCGACCTGTGCATGGATTACAATACACTCCGTTCCTCCCAGAAGGAGGAGAAAAACGCCCTTCTGCATACCATTTTAGGCGCCTGTGCGCCCGATATTGTCATTGAGCCGCCGTTTTTTGTCGATTACGGCAGCCATACGCGTGTCGGCCGTGCATTTTATGCAAACCATAACCTTGTGATCCTGGATGCGGCGCCGGTCACCATCGGCGACCATGTGTTCATCGGCCCGAACTGCTGTATCTCGACCGCAGGCCATCCGTTCGATGTTGCACAGCGCAACGCCGGGCTGGAATATGCCAAGCCGGTCACCATCGGCAATAACGTCTGGATTGGCATGGGCGTGCAGATTTGTCCGGGCGTCACCATCGGCGATAACGCTGTCATCGGTGCAGGCAGCGTTGTGACAGAGGATGTACCGGCAGGTATGCTTGCCATCGGCGTGCCGTGCAAGGCCGTAAAGCAGGTAGCGAATAAACCGCAGAGACGCATTCTCTGATAAATTCGTAATGAGGAATTTTATTCTCCGCAGGGGCAGACCATTGGTCTGCCCTTTTATTTTACCTCTGCAGAACGCGAACAAGGGAGGCCACTGGCCTCCCCTGCGAAACATAAAACCGTATCGTCGATTACTAACTGCTAATTTATTGAACCGCTTCGACAGTCTCCGAACCGCCCTCTTTATAGGTATAAACGGTAAACCCGTCATACGTCCAGATGCCGTCCTCGCCTTCGCCCATGCAGCTCGGCGAATAACTCTTGGATATCGGTGCGCCGAGTGCGCTCTCAAGTGCGGATGCGGACGAGCCGACGTACCTGCTCGCCTGAGAGGCAGTCGGCTTCGCCGGTTCTGCGGGTTTGGTCTCAGCCGGAGCGCTTGCCGCAGGCTTGCTCTGTGCCGGCTTGCTTTCCGGAGCGGATGCCGCCGGTTTGCTCGTCGAGGTCGAGGCAGACGGCTTGCTCGTGCCCGCTGAAGCAGACGGCTTTGCGGTCGTGGTGTTCGTGCTGCTCGTCACCGGCTTGGTTTCGGTCGTTTTATCCTCGGTTTTGCTGTCGGTCGAGGTCTTATCGTCAGTCTTAGTCTCGGTCTTTGCGCCTTCGGTCTTGGTCTCGTCGGATTTCTCCTCGGTCTTCGCTTCGTCCTTCTTATCCTCGGTTTTGCCGGTCTGGACGGTCTGGCTCTCGTCCTTGGTATCGTCTTGTGCGGTGTTGCCGCCGCACGCAGCAAGACCAAAGCAGAGCGTTAGTGCCAGCAGCATGGCTGTCAGCTTTTTCATAGAATTTCCTCCATATTGTTTATTTCTCCTGTGGATACTGATTAGACGGATTACGGTTCGGTTTTGTTCCCCAAATCCGGTGAATATTTTAGTATATTCGGCAGATTTCGCTCAACGATCTCGATGATGACCGTATCGCCCTCCTGTACCTGCTCCAGCGGATACGGCATCTGCCGGGTGATGATCGCCTCACGGAAATCCTCTGCGAGAAACGGATGCAGCGCATTGCCGAACGAATCGCGGCACAGCAGCAGGCGGCCGTTCGGCGCATTCTCCTGTGTGGTCTGCATAAGGATATCCTCGTCCGAGCGCGGCGGGTTCACATACGAAAACGAGGTCTGATACACCTGCGTTTCCTCCTTTTGCGTGCCTTTCGGGTACAGCATTTGGTAAAGATCGCCGCTGTGACTCCGCTCGGTCGTATATTCCTCATCCGTAAATCCCGTATGCGGCAGACCGAGCGTGTTCATCAGATAATCGTGTGCGAGCGCGGCACCCCGGTTCGTCCAGTGCGAGTCGGTCTTATAATACAGCACGTTTGCGTGTGCGCGAAACACGGAGAACAGGTCGGCATAGTTCACGCCCTCCCGCTCGAGATACGGCAGCACGCGTTCGTAGTTGCCGTCCGCATCCTCGGTCAGGTAGCGCGCAGGCATGTGCTCCGGATAAAGCGAGCTTTTGTTCGGCGCAATCGTGAACAGAAAGCGTGCGCCGCGGCTTTCGCAGTAGTCCTGCATGGATTTTACGGTCTGCGCCAGCTGCTGCGCCTCACTCTCGGTCAGCGTTGCGTGATTCTGATAATCATCGAGCGTTTTCGCGTAGTACAGCCAGCCGTCCGTACCGTAAATGACGTCCTCAGCAGGCGAGGTGCACAGCAGCCCGGTCTGCAACGCGGCATTCGCGGTGACAAGCTCCTGCCGAAAGCCGAAATGGTCGGCAACGTAATCCGTCAGGTCACCGAGAAACTCTGCGTTCCAGCCGGTCTGTGCGTTCCACAGGCTCGGCTTGGGCGTGAGATGCTCATTGCCTGCCGCCTGCTGCTCGGGCAGCACGAGCATACCCGCTGCCGGAATCAGGCACAGCGACAAAAACGCCGCTGTAAACCATTTATATTTCATATTTCACCTCAAAATCGGAAGTAAATGAACGGATTAAACGAGCCTGCCGCAAGGTACATCATGCACAGCAGCAGCAACCCCAGAGAGCCGATGAACGTCACACTCTCACGTTTCGGCGTATGCTCACGGGCCACAGGCGTACACAGGAGCAGTGCCAGACACAGGGTCAGTGCAAACGCAGGCGTAAATTTTGCCCAGACAGCCGCCGTGCCCAGCCAGTGCAGACCAATGCCGGAGAACATCGCGGCATACATGGCACCTGCCTGCGCCAGCGTGTCCGCACGGAACAGCGTAAAGCCGAGCACGACCACGAGCAGCGTGTACAGCTGTCCGGTTCTTTTTCCCTTGAGCTTGTCCACCGGAATCGCACCGCAGTCCTCAAGCACGGAAAACAAGCCGTGCCACAGTCCCCAGAGGACGAACGTCCAGCTTGCGCCGTGCCACAGGCCGGTTGCGAAAAATACGAGAAACCGGTTGAGCCATGTCCGCGCCTTCCCCTTTCGGTTGCCGCCGAGCGGAATATACAGATAGTCGCGGAACCAGCCGGACAACGAAATGTGCCAGCGGCGCCAGAACTCCTTGATGGTGGTCGCGGTGTACGGATAATTGAAGTTTTCGCGGAAATGGAAGCCGAACATGCGTCCGAGACCGATGGCCATATCACTGTAGCCGGAAAAATCGAAGTAGATCTGCAGCGTGTAGCAAACGGCGCCCGTCCATCCTGCCAGCATGCCGATCTCTCCGGCAGGCAGCGCGAACACGGTATCCGCCATCTGACCGAGCGCGTTCGACAGCAGCAGCTTTTTGCTCAGACCGCAGATAAACCGGCGGATGCCGAGTGCGGTCTCCTGCGGAGTGGTGCGGCGGCTGTCGATTTCCTGCTCGATGTCGTGGTATTTGACGATCGGTCCGGCGATCAGCTGCGGGAAAAACGCGATGTACAGCAGCACCTTCTTGAACGAGTGAGAGACCGTTTGTGGCTCACGGTACACGTCGATGACGTAGGAAAGTCCCTGAAAGGTGAAGAACGAGATGCCGATGGGCAGCGCAATGCCGGTCAGCGGCAGACTCAGCCCGCACAGTGCGTTCACTGTGCGGATAGCAAAATCCGCGTACTTGAACACGGCGAGCAGCCCTATCCCGCCGATGACCGCAAGCGTGACGCCGAGTTTGGCGTACTTTCCTGCGGCCAGCCGTCCGCAAACGTAGTTAAGCGCCACCGATGCGAGCAGCAGCGGCAGGTAATACACCTGTCCGAACGAGTAGAACACCAGACTTGCGAGGAGCAGCCAGGTGTTTTTCGCATCCACGTTCGACAGCCTGCGATCGAGCAGAAACACGATCGGCACAAAGAAAAACAGCGAAATTGCAGAACTAAATACCATAGATTAACCCTTTATGCACCGCAATTCCGTCTGCGGTGTTATTTTTTCGTACTTGCAGAGTTTGCGACCGCAATACCTCCGCTGACCAGCACGAGCGCCGCCAGATTGCGTGCGGTGAAGATATTCTCGCCGAGCACGAGCGCGGAGAACAGCGTGCCGAACACCGGAATCAGGAAGCCGAACAGACTGACCTTTCCGACCGGAAATTTACCCAAAAGCGCCGTCCAGATGGTAAACGCTGCCGCAGACAGCACGATCATGTAGCCAAGCAGCAGCACGCCGCCGAGCGTCACCCGACCGAGTGCGCCTCCGCCAGCCGTGCCGACACCCAGCAGGAAGCAGCCGCCGATGAGCAGCTGCCAGCCGGTCAGCAGCATGGGATCACGGCCGGGCGTGTAAATGCGCGAAACAAGCGCGCCCGCACCCGCCGAGACCGCGCTCAGCAGCACCAGACCGTCACCGGTGAGGTTGAAGCCGTTCAGTCCGCCCAGTCCGAGCGCGAGCACGCCCGCAAAGCCGCAGATGCAGCCAAGCGTTTTCCGTCGATTGAGCTTGTCATTCGGCAGCAGGCAATGCGCCAGCAGCAGCGCAAAAAACGTCTGCGTGCCGGAGAGCACCGAGCCTTTGGTGCCGGTCGTACCGCTCAGACCGATGTAGTAGCACACATACTGCAGCATGCTCTGAAACAGGCTGATTGCCAGAATCGGCTTGATTTCATCCCGTTTGGGCACGATTCGGTGCCCTTTCAGCCGGGTCACGAGCAGCACAAGCATTCCCGCCAGCGCAAACCGCCAGCCGGCAAATACAAGCTGCGAAAACGGCGCGTCAGCCGAGACAGCGAACAGCTCGTACCCGCGCTTGACACACGGCGCCGCACTGCCCCAGAGAGCGGTGCATAAAATCGCCGGTAAATATAATTGACGTAACAGACTTCGTTTTTGTTCCCCCATTTTGATACTCCCAGACAAAAATTTTTATGATTGCTGCTATCAGTATACCATACTTCCCTGCTCTCCTGCAAGAAAGGGAGTTTTATCGGACTTTCTCTGTGGTACACTGTCCTCAGTAAAAAAGAGAGGTGAAGCCATGATCTACACTTGCGACACCAAATGCTGCCACTTTATCTTCTTCGGCAGCGCTGAAACCCACGTCTGTCCGGATTGCGGCAAACACAGCATCCGGCCGTCCACGCTCGAGGAACGCGCCGCGTTCTTCCGCCGCCAGACCGAGTTCGCACAGGAGCATCCGACCGGATAAGGCAATACCGCATAATTGAACAAGAGCGATTTACGAGCAAATTTTGCGTACTGATTAGGCGCGGTTTTGCGGTAATACTTTGTGTATTACCGTAAAGCCGGAACGACATCAGGACACAAAATTTCCGTAAAGCGCCGCAGCTTTAATTGTGCGGTGTTGCCTTCATCAAAAGAAAAACCCTTCCGAATGTTGTCCTCGGAAGGGTTTCACTTACTGTCTTCAGTTGTCATGTGCGGTTACGGCTCCTCGTGTGATGTTTTTTTAATCAGACGATTACTTGCCGCGACGATTGGTACGGTTCATGCTCTTAGCGTTGATGTGTTCGCCTTCCAGTTCTACCATGCGAGCGTTTACCAGTCCATTAAAGAAACTTCTCATACCCATAATCTTTGCACTCCTTTTCAGTGATTCAGGTGATTGTATTTTTGAGATCCTTTCCTGATCTCTGGTATTATAATACACTTTCCCTGAAAAGAATACAAGAGCAAGTTTTTATGAATATCTCACAACTCATCCGTCGTTATTTTGTATAGTTTGCACAGTGCTACTTGACACCTTATACATAATTAATCGAAACCACTTGTGAACTTTACATAATAAATCAGCGATACTCCTTCGCCAGTCGTTCAAACAGCGGCAGCGCACGCTCGATGGTCTCGGTTTTCACACAGTAAGAAATTCGCATATGACCGGGGGCACCGAAATCCGCACCCGGAACGACCAACAGGTCATATTTCTTTGCGCGTTCACTGAAGGCGCGGTCGTCCGCCTCGAGCGTCTGCGGGAACAGATAAAACGCGCCGTCCGGCTTGACACAGCGATACCCCATCGAGGTCAGACCGTTAAAGAGCAGGTCGCGGTTGGTCTGGTAGACCGCAATATCGCTGGTCTGGTCGGCACAGCGTGCCGCCACGCGCTGGAACATACTCGGCGCACAAACATAACCGAGTGCGCGGCCTGCACCGCAGACAGCGGCATACAGTTCTCTGCTGTCGGCGGCTGCCGGCGGCACGAGCACATAGCCGATACGCTCACCCGGCAGCGACAGCGACTTGGAGTACGAGTAGCAGATAATGGTATCGTCGTAGAAATGCGGCACGAACGGCACCTGCACGCCATCATATACGATCTCACGATACGGCTCGTCCGAAATGAGGTAAATCGGGTGACCATATTCCTTCTCCTTATCGCGCAGTATGTCGGCAAGGCGCTTGATGGTCTGCCCGGAGTACACTGCACCGGACGGATTGTTCGGCGAGTTAACAACGACCGCCTTGGTGTGCTCATTCAGGCACTGTTCGAGAGCACCGAAGTCAATCTGAAAATCCGCGATAGACGGCGGCACAATGACGCACTTGGCACCGGCACCGCTTTCGATGAACATTTTATATTCCGGGAAATACGGCGCAAACACAATAATCTCGTCACCCTCGCAGACGATCGCCTTGAACGCACAAGAGAGTGCAGCTGCCGCGCCTGCAGTCAGGTACAGGCTGTCGCCGGTGTAGTCTGTGCCGAAACGCTTGTTAAGGCTGTCCGCCAGTGCGCCTCGCACATCTGCGGCACCCTGTGCCGAGGTATAGCCGTGCAGTGCAACCGGATCACCTGCCGCTTCGGCGTAAATCGCCTGACGAACGGCCTCCGGGGCGGGTACGTTCGGGTTGCCGATCGAGAAATCGAATACGTTCTCGCGGCCAACGATCGCTGCACGGCTGTTCCCGTACTCGAACAGCTCGCGGATTGTCGAACGGCGGCTGCCTAAATCCATCATGTGCTCATTTATCATGGTTATCTACTCCTGTCAGGGGTTCTCCCTGCGAAAATTACTGCCCTTATTATACCATACTATTTTATCAGAGTGAAGAGTGGAGAGTGCGGAGTGGAGCGCTTTCTTTTATGTTGTGAGGGAGCACGCTGTGCTCCCTCGCGGGATAACTTGTGCAGGGCGGGATGGTTCCCGCCGTTTCCTGCCAAATAACACAATAAACAACGGAGAACAGAAAGCAAACGTCAGACGCTTATTTTCCATTCTCCATTCTCCATTCTCAATCTGCCAGTCCGATGGCTGCCGAAAGCGGCATCGACAGCACAATACCGTGGCTGCGGGTCTTCATCCCGACCGCCTGCATCAGCGCCGTCATAACCTGCTGTTTCTCATCGCTTCGCACCACGAGGAACACGATTTCCTTTTCGGCCTGAATTTCGATACCGAAAAATCGCTTGACCTCATTTTCCGCAATACCGCGCGCGGAAATGACCGTGCCGCCGCGCGCACCGGCCTTTCGCGCCGCATCCATCGCCACGTTGGTATAGCCGCGCTCCATCACAACTGCTACAACGTCAAAACCGTCGTTCTTCTCTGTCTCGTGCATCCTGCTGACCTCCTTTTGCTCCTCGTCTGCAGCGGTCAGCAGCTTGTGCCACCGCAGACCAATGCCTGTAATCGGAATGGTAAACGCGATTCCGCGTCCGGGATATCGCATTTCCAGCTCGCGCCCGAGCCTTTTGAGCAGGCGAACGCCGGTCTGACGGCTGACCATACACATCACAATAGCCTTTGCCGTTTCACCGATACCGAGCAGGTCGAGCATTTCCGTGCGCGCCGTGCCGTGAGCCATGCACACAAAGTCCACCGGCGCCTGTTCCTCACGATAGATACGCAGCACCTTTTCGCCCTGCTCCACGTCAACAACGGCCGCCACGACCTCTACCGCGCCCTGCACCGTCATCTGCGGTCGGTTTTCACTCATGCTCTGCTCCCTCCAAAACGATGATGCTGTCCTCATCCTCTGCGGAAACATCGGACGCATCCTCGCTGTTCTGTTTCTTTTTATAGATGAGACCCAGCACCTGAATGGTAAGCAGCGGGGTCATGGCTACCATAGCTACAATACCGAAGGCGT
Organism: Butyricicoccus sp. AM05-1; assembly: GCF_003474415.1. NCBI lineage: Bacteria > Bacillati > Bacillota > Clostridia > Eubacteriales > Butyricicoccaceae > Butyricicoccus > Butyricicoccus sp. AM05-1. The sequence goes on from NZ_QUDG01000022.1 coordinate 11,387, forward strand.
CAGTCATCACGTTGCCGCCGAGCGCTTCACACGCGCCCATGGCGAACGGCAGCAGGAATGTGGTCGTCATCGGACCGGACGCAACGCCGCCCGAGTCAAATGCAATGCCGGTGAAAATTTTCGGCACACAGAAAGTCAGTCCCAGTGCGGCAAGATAGCCCGGCACCAGTATATAATAGATTGAAATGCCTGTCAATACGCGCAGCATAGCCATGCCGACCGAGCAGGCCACGCCGATGGACAGGCTGAGCATCATCGCTCTCTGCGAGATGCCGCCGTTTGTGATGGACTCGACCTGTCGATTGAGCACATGCACGGCCGGCTCCGCAGTTACCAGAAAATAGCCGATAAGCATACCAAGCGGCACTAGCACCCATTCACGTCCGCTCAGCGCCAACTGCTGTCCAAGATAATGTCCCACGGGCATAAATCCGACGTTTACGCCGGTCAAAAACAGCGACAGGCCGGTAAATGTGTACACAAAGCCCACGCCGATCTTGCGCAGCTGCATGGCATGGAATCTGCGGAAAATCAGCTGAAATACCGCGCAGAACAGGATGATTGGCACCAGCGCGGACAAAACCTCGTGTATGTACGCGGGCAGCTCCACCACAAATGTGTGTGCTGCCTGACGGGTGTCCTCCACATCCGGCACAGTCACTGCCGTGTAGCCTGCACCGTTTGTCGGATAGAAAATACCAAGCAGCAGCACCGCCAGTACCGGCCCGATGCTGCACAGCGCAACCAGACCAAAGCTGTCCTCCTGTGCGCCGCTATCGCCTCGGATAGAGGCTAAACCGACACCGAGCGCCATGATGAACGGTACGGTGACCGGTCCGGTGGTCACACCGCCCGAGTCAAACGCCACAGAAACGAACTCGTTCGGCACGAAAGCCGACAGGATAAATACCACCGCGTAAAACACAATGAGCAGCAGCGACAGACGAATCTTGAACAGCGTACGCAGCATAGCCAGCACGAAAAACAGACCGACGCCGACCGCGACCGTCCAGATCAGCACATTGTTTGGAATGGACGGCACCTGACCGGCCAGAACCTGCAGATCCGGCTCCGCGATCGTGATGAGTATGCCGATAATGAGCGTAATGAGTATCACGATGAACAGATTTTTCGTGCGCGGCAGCTGTGCGCCGATACCCTCGCCCATAGGCGTCATAGATACGTCCGTGCCGAGTGAAAACAATGCCATACCGACGATAAGCAGCGCCGCACCGGTCAAAAACAGCACCATTGTGCCGACCGGCATCGGTGTGATCGTCACGCTGAGCAGCAGCACGATGATCGTGATCGGCAGGACAGACGACACCGACTCGCTGATTTTTTCTTTCAGAATTTTGTTCATTCTCGACCCCCTGCTTCGCGATAAAATACCAATTTAGGCTATTATATCATACAAGGAGAGGTGAATTCCAGTGAACAGGGCATTTTTAACGAAAACAAAACACCGACTCTTTCGAGTCGGTGTTCGGTGTGCGCGATGAGTTATCTTCCCGGGCCGTCACCAGCCAAGTATTGTCACCGTAAACGAACTTAACTACTGTGTTCGGAATGGGAACAGGTGTACCCTCGTCACAATAATCACGCACTTACTTTCTTGTGAACAAGAAAGTAAGCAAAGAAAACTTTACCTGCGCTTACGCGCTCTTGTTCAAAAGAAACCTTATTTAGAAACATATTACTATGTTTGCTACTTTGTTATACCGTCAGCACTGTTATAAAAGATTGGTGACCCGTGGGAGAATCGAACTCCCGTTTGCGGCGTGAGAGGC
>NZ_QUDG01000023.1:0-3244 GCF_003474415.1 Butyricicoccus sp. AM05-1
GAGTTCTTATATTGGCAGCAACGCGCAGTCCTTAGCCGTGCGCGGAGCTTCTGCTATCCGGGTTTGGACGCCAGCCGTCCATGAGCTTGTCATTCTCCATGATAAAGGGACTCGCTGTATCCTGTCCCCATGAGGTGTCATATTTCCCCATAAGGTAATCGCTCAATGCCGTTCGGTCGGCAAAGCGCAGCATCCGGTACGGCTCCTGAAAGGCAACCTTTTCTACAAAGTACAGCGTCCCGTCCTCTGCCGTCAAAAGAACGCCAACATGCCCGACAAACAGCAGAGATTCCTCCTCGGTCGGCTTATCGTGGAAGAATACCGTGATGAGACGGATTCTTTCATTCTCCCGAAAGGCAACGCCGCGGGAAGCCCATTCCTCTTGTACGGTTTGCACATGACGCTTGATCTCCGTGGTATCCTCCGCCTTCATGGAGGAATACAGTGCGCGGAAATCTGCAAGGCTGCTTCCGCCCAGCGCATCGGGATCTGTTTTCAGCGCTTCCTCGTCCACAAACAGCACATCTTCATCGGCATTGATTTGAAAGTCTGCGCTCACGGAGAGGAAGTCCCCAAACAGGCTCATGGCGGTGATCCGGCAGTTATAGCCCGGAAACGTCCCGTTCTTCGCCGTCCATTCGTCCTGCATGGTATAAGGGTCGTATTTCGTATACAGCAGCTCCGCTTCCTCAAAGCCATCCGTAAGCCATTCCTGCTTCACGATGTCATTAAAGCGGTCCACACGGCGGAAAAAGCCCTGAATACGCCCATCTGACACGCCTGCGTCGGAGAGCAGCTCCTTTAAAAGTTCCCTTGATCCGCTGTCGTTCAGGTTTGTGTACTCGATCCTTTCCAATGCCGGACGCTTATCCGGCAAATCAGTGTCCGCGCCGCAGCCCGCGAATGCGGAAGCGATAAGAATAACACATATAGCCAGCATTGTCTGCCGAAATGATTTCATAATCTGCTCCATCCTTTCCTTTGACCATCGACTATTTTGCAAAGATTATTATACCATTCTAGCATAAGGTCTATGTTAAGCAAGAGGTCTTTGGGGCGATTGGAACAGCGAAAGGCTGGCTTTCACCACGCGGCTGACAAAGCGTATTATCTCATCCTTGCTGTACTTGTCATAGCCCTCCACGACGATATGCATCATTCCATTTGGCAGATGGGTATACATCATCTCAAGATCTGTTTCACTGGCATTGGGCAGTTCTTTCCGCCAGTAGGCAATACTGTCATCCTTGGCCAGGGCAATCATCCGCATAAGGACAGTTGAGTTTGTATTCTCCAAAATCAGGACTCGACACACCGCCTGATTCTGATTGACCATATCGTAGATGGCTTCGATCAGAGCCGTCACATCAAACGAATTGACATAGCGAAGGGATTTCTCAAATGTGTTGAACCGCGCCCCATTCGCTGTTTTCCCAGAAAAAGACGGCTATTCTTTTGAAGAATAGCCGTCCTGCTTTTTCGCTTGATGTGTATGCACCTGAAATCATTTCTCAAACAGATACAGGAGGTATCCGTAGCCCTCGGCCTCCATTTTTTCATAGGGGACGAAGCGCAGAGCCGCACTGTTGATGCAGTAGCGCACGCCATTGGGGGACTCCGGATCGCCGGTGAACACGTGGCCGAGGTGGGAGTCTCCGGCACGGCTTCTGACCTCCGTACGGCGCATCCCGTGGCTCAGATCCTCTTTTTCCACTACGGCAGGGCCCTCGATGGGCTTTGTAAAGGCAGGCCAGCCGCAGCCGCTCTCGTACTTATCCGTGGAGGAAAAGAGCGGCTCACCGGTCACGACATCCACATAGATGCCCTTTTCAAACTTGTCCCAGAACTCGCCCGTGAAAGCGCGCTCTGTGCCGCTCTCCTGCGTAACACGGTACTGCTCCGCCGTCAGCTTGTCCCGGATGGACTCCGCCGCAGGCTTCTGATAGTCGCCCGGGTCGATGCGCAGCCGTGAAAAAAGCTCCATCTCCTCGCGCGGGATGTGGCAGTAGCCGTCCGGATTCTTTTCGAGGTAGTTCTGATGGTATTCCTCGGCGGGATAGTAGTTTTTGAGCGGGCCGATCTCCACGCAGAATTTCTCGCTGCGGCCGCGCTCGATCTCCGCGATGCGCTTCACCGTTTCTCTCGCGCTTTCGTTGGTGAAGTAGACACCGGTCTGGTACTGGCTGCCCCGGTCGTTGCCCTGCCGGTTTTGTACCGTGGGGTCGATGACATAGAAGTACGCCATCAGCAGCGCGTCGAGGCTCACCTGCTCGGGGTCGTATTCCACCCGCACGGTCTCCCGAAAGCCGGTCTCTCCCTTGCAGACGGTCTTGTAATCGGCATCCGCCTCGCAGGTGCCGTTGGCGTAGCCGCTCTCGGCGTCGATGACGCCGGGGATGGACTGCATCAGCTGTTCCATGCCCCAGAAGCAGCCGCCCGCCAGATAGATGACATTTTCCGTGGTATCCATATAGGTGATCTCCTCATCAGACCGGTCAAAAGCCGGGCCGTCCATGTTTGCTTCCTGTCCGCTCTTTTCCTTCGGCACAGTCTGCCGTCCGGCGGCGCAGCCGCTGAGCAGCAGCACTGCTGCGAAAAGCAGTGCCAATAAGCTTCGATACATCGCGTTTTCTCCTTTCAGTGGAATCAGGGCTCACTCCGCCCTGTCACAGTCCTGTCTCTTGCCGCGACCGGGCCGCAGGACGGTATACAGCAGCGACCCAAGGACGCAGCCGAAGCCGGTGGAGAGTCACGGGCTGGACGTAACGGCACAGGTGCCGGTGGTGCAGCCTACATAGCGGTAATACAGCTACCCTCCGGCACTGCCCACCAGGGGCAGGGCAATGGTGCACAGAATGCTCGTCAGCCTACAGCTCTTTTACCATAATAAAGAGAATGGGTTAAAATCTTTGTTAAGAATGGGGATTTAATGGAAATATATCTTGAATTCGCCGAGAATAAAGCGATTGGGGCAAAAAGGCCAATGTCACTTAGTTAGCAAGTGACATTGGGCGCAGCGCCGGGGTGGCTATGAATTCGACATTCCATTCTCCCGCCAGCAGCTTGCGGATTATCTCGGCGTGGAGCGCAGTGGACTGTCGCTGGAGCTTGGAAAAATGCGGGATGAGGGCCTGCTTGACTTTCATAAAAGTCACTTTCTTCTCCAGGCGCCAGAGACGGACGGCCTTCCTCCTTCTGCGCGTTAAGAATCTCCCCTTCAAGCCCCCTTTGGGCGTATTGGAAA
>NZ_QUDG01000023.1:3254-13140 GCF_003474415.1 Butyricicoccus sp. AM05-1
CCTTCAAGCCCCCTTTGGGCGTATTGGAAAGTGCGGATACACCGGGCAGAATGTTGGGCTTTTACAGAAGGAGAGCGCAACTACGAACCTGCAGAGATTGACAAAGTAGCGTCAGCTCGTACAATCTGATTTGATCATACCCACAGCCGCTTTGGCTGTGGGTATTTTCTGTTTGAACTTCAAAAGCTTTGCAGAACACAAGGAGCCTAATGCCAAATTCAGCATGTCACCAACTATGAGAAAAACATCTTTTAGAGGAAGGTCAAAAGGTTCGACATGGAAGATGAACAGTGTCCTTTCGTGATGCTGCTTCCGAAAGATTACAGCTTCGCCCCTTAACAAAGACTTTAAGTTAAATCTGTTATACTGCAGCAGTCCCCTCAAAAATACAGACAGGAGAAAAAATTCACCTATGATGAAAAAAAGATATTTCGCTATTCCCATTCTTGCAATCGCACTGCATTTTTGGCTGTCCAACCTGTTGTATTTCCTTGTGGAAAGACTTGTTTTGGATGTTTTTCATATCTCCCCACAGCAATTTATGAAATACTCATATTGGGGCGAGATTTTGATCTACGCTGTTCTTATCCTCGTATTCTTTACGCTCTATAAACTGCTTTGGAGGAAAGAGATAAGCGAACCGCGCACAGCGACAAATTTTAAAGATGTGCTCGGCAGTCTGGTCGTGGGATTTGGCATTTGCGGGATCTCCGGTCTTTGGATCATGCTGGCAGAACAGCTTCCCTCGCTGCAGAAAAGCGTTGAGGCAATAAACGCCGGTGCTGAAAATATTGCCGGCGGAAATGCATTTGGAACATTTATGATTGCGGTGATTGCTGCACCTGTTGTAGAAGAAATTCTATTCCGCGGCATTGTACTTCGCTCCATGCGGAAATTCATCCCCGTTTGGGCCGCGATTCTAATATCATCTGTACTCTTCGGCGTTTATCACCTGAATATCGTGCAGGCTGCCTATGCCACCTTCATGGGTATTGCCGCAGGAATCCTTTACGAGAAGAAAAAGAACCTGCTGTTTCCCATTCTCGTGCATTTCGCAAACAACCTCATTACTATGCTGCAGGGCTTTGCGCCATCCGAAGTGAATGAACTGATCAGCATTTTTATTCTGATTATGATTGCTCCGGCAGGGTATGTCATCTGCCGTTCACTCAGACAGGGCAAAAGAGCAGATAGCATGTAAGGTTTTTATACAATGTATAAAGCATACAGCGGCACAGAGCAACTCTCTGTGCCGCTGTCAGGCTGTCGCGAAACTACAGTTTCGCCGACAAGCAGGAACGGACCGTAGGCCGTTCCAAAGTCGTCCAAAAGTTCCCATACGGAAACTTTTTCCCTCTTAAGGTATAAAAACCGGCGCTATCCTTGCGCGGCTTCTCGGCCGCGCTGCGCGGATACACGCTCCCGGTTTTTATGAATTTGCAAAGCAAATTCTATTTAACGCGCGCTGCCGCGCGATATGATAAAATTGGTTCAATACCGACTTTTTTGACAAACTAACAGCGGCACAGAACAACTCTCTGTGCCGCTGTTTTTTTATCTTCGTAATAGAATCAGCATGAAAACAGGAACCGGGGCACAGTAAGCAACGCCAAAGCCACGGCAGCCCATCTTATCTGTCCAGGTATTTCCACAGAAATCTGGTCCAGTTCCATGGTCGCCGGCCAAGGAAGCGGGTACACACGGTTGAAACGACCGTCCCCAAGCCTACAAAGATATTCAATGACCACAGGGCTTGTGTATGAGGAACACACCCCCTGTGGTCAACATATCCAGGACGAATATCCATTATGACGGCAAAAAGCAGAAGCCACGTCGGCGGATCAAAACCACACCTTTGCAGATACTCGACCACGCGCTCCCTTATCTGCTGTTATGGCAGTCGCCTATGCACTGTGCGGTTCGTTGCATCTTCACATATGCCCTCGGAACAGGTGTTGCTCACATATTCGCGAAGTTTTCCGCAGTAGAGCAGTGTGTGCGGCACTCTAAGGAACTGCATCGGCTGTATGATAGAGGAACGCAGCTGTTCCATGCCGTCAACCCGACTTTTTGTGAGAAGCTCTCCGACAAACTCTGAGCAATAATAGCAGTCCTCCTGCTTCCAGACAATATGGAAGTATGCCAGACATAAGCCAATATAGTTGTAACTGTACTTCCTCCTCCGCTTCCACATCACATCGAGCATTTCTTTGAGCTCTGCGTGTTGTTCTTCTGTGACACTCACACTCAGAACCAACACCTTGGTTTCGGAAAAACGCTTGAAGGTACCGGTACGGGGAGACTCTATCACGAAGCCGCCCCAAAACGGATTATAGGGATGCCTGCGGCCAAAAGAGTACATCCTCTCTAAATCTCTGGACAGGCTGATGGAGGCGTGGTTATATTCTGCGCCGGTGATTTGTTTAAGGATCCGGGACAGAAGTGTTCCGGTTTGGCTGATTACGATATACAGCTGTTTATTTTGATTGCTCATATGCGTATCCTCACAAGATTATCCACAGTACCATGCTATTGGCATAAGAGGTGCTGCAGGTCTCGAAGAAGTCCGTTTCGACTATGTTAGCGTTGGTGTGCTGGATGACCCACTTCATGCTCTCCGGTTCGATCTCGAAGCCCAAATACAGTAGTGGACAGCAGAGGCTCATCCAGCAGCTCTTTGTGTATACAACTGCAATTGTTCGACCTTGATTGTATTTTCCCCGCCGCCGCTTCGGAAGCTCTCCATTTCCGAGCTTCTGATACTCACAATAACCTTATCATTGACCTGCAATTCCTCAAAAGAAATCCTTGTAACTTTCTGCGTGGCAAAGTCGCAATAGACCATAGGAGTAGACGAACAGTCTATCAGACATTCTTCACCTAAAGTGTTTTCATCGGCATCGTCTTTTACCGTTATGGTTTGCTTTCCTGTACCAACTTCCGTGATCACTGCATTGACGGTCAGAAGAGTGTCATCCTTCAATGAACCGCACCCGGACAGGAAGATAAAGAGAGTCAATAAGCACAGAGCGATTCCGATTTCTCTTACATTTCTATCCAGCAATGTCTTATCCTCCTGTTTTTTGCTGCGGAACTTATCCAATCTATGAAAAAGGCACTTCTTCCGCCCTTTGCATCAGGCGGGACAACGCACAGACTGCGTACATATAGCCTGCAAGAATCAGCGGTGCCGGCAGCCCGTAAAGCAGCGGCGCCGGGATGATACGCCAAAACAGCTTGAGCACACCGATCTCCGCGCCGTAAGTGAAGAAGTAGTTCGCCTCTGGGCAGAGCGTGAGGCGTAAAAGGAGATTGATAAGGTGCGCGCCTACGGCAAGCAAACCAAAGGTCTTGAGGATCCGCGGGATATTCTTGGGGTCGGGGCGGTAAAAGCCCAGCGTCGCCAGACTCAGGCCGCAGACAACAAGAATTGCGTGGGTCACATAGTAGCCGAAAATTCGCGGCATTAACAGCGAAAAGCCGGAGAACAGAGGCTCCGGGAAGAGCAGCGCCATCAGTGCGCCAAGGGGCGCTACAAAGAAGGAAAAGCCCATGATCGAGCGGTTTCTCTTCCACACGCCCAGCGGGAGCAGAAACAGATTGATGTTGCACAGGTGCAGCGGCAGCTCATTGAAAATGCTGAAGCCATTGGGATAGTACGCACGGATATACGCTGCGTCCATGGACAGCGAGAGCTTGTAGCCGGCAAACAGCGCGAGATTAAAAAAGCAAACGCCGATCAGATACCGGGAGCGCCGTGCTTCCGGTTTTCCGCGCAGCAGCAAGAATATGAGCAGCACCGCCGTTGCCGTAAGCAAAAGCAGAAGCAAATGCGGCCCGCGAAAGGGCGTAATAGAAAATTCGTTCATTTCACACGCCGGAACGTCTTTCCGGTCTTCTCCTCAAGGAATCGTTTGAATTCCTCCACCGTCCCGCCGGTAAGAGTACGCTTGTCCAGAGGCTGCGCATAGCGTTTCTTCATCAGAAGGATGATGTAGTCCTGCGACTCAGCCAGTGCGTCGATCAGCTCATAGTGGAACGTGGAGGTGGTGGACGCCGTAACAACGGTATAGGAATCCTCACCGAATGCGACATGATATTCCTTTGTGCCCGCCAGCGCGTTTTTGCGGGCGATCATGCCATTGAATCGGTCCTGAAACAGCAGAACGGACAGCAGCATCACCTCTGTCAGCAGGGAAGTCACCGTCCTGACATCAAGCGCAAAAGGCTCTCCATCGAATGGGATCAGCAGCAATGCGTTGAATACAAAGACGCTCCAGCCGAAGATGGTCCAAACAATGCTTCTCTTTCGCCGCAGCACCCTGCGCATCGCGCGGGCGGCTATGGTCATAGATCGATTTGTGATGTCGCTGTGAATTTCAAATGTCATACATCTTCTCCGTTGTAAGTAATTCTGCAACCGCAGGGCGTTGGGGCCTTGCAGCTGCCGCCGGACATCGCGGCGGGGCGCTCGTTCATCGCATCAGCCGCATCTCATTCTCAAACTGCTCCATCGCCTCCTGCCGGCTGGGAACTTGTGCAAGCGTGCAGGAAAACGGCTGGCCGAACAGGGGCTGGGACAGAGTCTCCGCCCAATGCGTCAGCACCTCCGGAGTGAGGGGGCGCTCCTCCCGGAGAAAGATCACCCCGTAATAGGGCGGTACAGACGGGGAAAGCAGCTGTGTCAGCGGGATGCCGCTCCGGACGGAGGCGTTGCAGAAATGCATCTCCGGTGAAAAAAGTGGATAGTACAGCGCCCCGACGAACCAGTCCTGTTCACCGCTTCTGAGCCGCCTTGCCTGCTCCAGAAAGTGCGGATGATCCGGATTATCCGGCTCCACAAACTCACCGTCCAGAATGGTCTGGTGAAGGGCAGGGAGGTTATGGAAATCAAAGTGGAAAAAGGGCGCCTTTCCTGCCTCGTCCTCGGAAAGAGAAAACTCCGCCGCATGGAAAGGTTCCCAGTCCTTACAGCAGCGGTAATAGCCCCACCAGTAGTTCCAGTCATAAATATGCAGATATTTTTTTGCTTTGCAGTCCATAGATGTACTCCATTCTGACAATGTGGGCACAAGAGGAAATCACGGGAAACTCTCCGCCCGGCACCAGCAAAGATTCTTTCCAGGCCCGTCCTTTTTACAAGAGGGACGCTCAAAGGCGGCGCGGTGATCTTCTTATCTGCTCACCGGAATGGAGATCTCGAAAACGGCACCGGTGTCCCCGTTGCGGGCGCGGATGGTTCCCTTGTGCAGGTGGATGATCTCCCGGGTCAGCGCAAGGCCGATGCCGGATTTTCCGCTCCGCCCCATATAGAAGCGGTCGAAGATGTGCGGCAGGTCCGCTTCGGCGATGCCGTCCCCATCGTCCTGTATGCGTATCGTCACCTGCCGCCTGTCTGCGCGGCAGGTCAGGCGCAGCTCGCTGCGGGCATATCGCAATCCGTTGGTCAGGATATTCGTGACCGCCCTGCGCATCTGCGTGTCATCGCATTTGACCATGATGGGTTCTTCAGAGAAGTCCGGCGCGATGGTAATGCCGCTGGCAGCGGCTGCCGATTCCACGGCGCGTATGCTGTCGTAGAGCAGCTCCCGAATATCCATCTCGGAAAGGGCAAGCTGCTGCCGCCCCATATCGATTTTCGAGATGTCCAGGAGCTCCTCCACCAGCTCCGTCATGCGGTCGCTCTCCTCCAGGATCACCTCCGCCGCGCTGCCTGTGTCCATCACGCCCGCCTGTATGCCCTCCGCATAGCCCTGTATCGCCATCAGCGGCGTTTTCAGCTCGTGGGAGGCATTCTGGAAGAAGGTCTGCTGCCGCTCCGCCTCCTTCTCAATATCCCTGCCAAACCGGAACCCCAGCAGGCACATGACGGAGGAGATCGCCAGCAGCACCGCAAAGAACGCCCAGTTCAGCGTCACGATATAGCGGGTGATGGGCCCGATGTCTATGTACATGATATAGGCGTACGGCTTTTCCCAATCGTCCTGCTCCTCCTGCACGGACATGAATATCAGGTGATGCTTGTCCGTTTTGAAGGTATAGCATTGGCCCAGCGATAGATCCCGCCCCTTACAGTATTCCAGCAGTTTTTTCTCCAGACGATATGCGTCCCTGTTCCAACCGCTTGATTGATTGGCATTATCCAGCTCTAAAAATACGATGCTTGGCGTAAGGAAGTGCTCCTCCGTGTCATTCCATTCATCGTCAAAAAAGGATCCATCGTCGGTATAGGGTATGGTGCGGTTCTGGTACTGTGCCTCGCTGATGAGCGCCTTTTTTGCCTCACGCACAAAGTGTGCAGGTATGATGAGGTTCACCGCCAGCATGAACAGTGCAAAGAGCAGCAGAGCCGAGCAAAGGATCAGGTACACGATCCGCAGCTTGATGTTTTTCATGTGCGCTCTGCTCCCTTCAGCTTATAGCCAAAGCCCCATATGGTGCTCACGCTGACGGTGCTGCCCGATTGCGTCAGCTTTTTTCGGATACGGCGCAGGGTTTCGTCGGTCACACGGGTCTCCACCTCCGAATCAAAGCCCCACACCGCGCTGAGCAGCTCCTCGCGGGAATAGGCCTTTTCCGGCTGCTTCATCATATAGCTGAGCAGCCGCAGCTCGGTCTGGGTCAGCGCCACGATCGTGCTTCCGCAAAAGACGGCGTTTTCCGTAGCGGAATAGCGGAGATCCCCATAGCGCAATTCATCTACTGCCGCCGCTGTTTTCCCCCTGTCCATCTCCACCCGGCGCAGCAGGGCTCTCACCTTCATGAGCAGTATGGTGGGGCGGAAGGGCTTGGTGAGGTAATCGTCGCTGCCCTGGCTGATGCCCATGACATAGTCCAGCTCGCTGTCCTTGGCCGTAAGCAGGATGATGGGAATATCGGAAACCGAGCGTAGCTCCCGGCACACGGTAAGTCCGTCCGTGCCGGGCATCATAATGTCCAGTATTACAAGCTCCGCAGGCTCCTGACGAAACGCCTCCAGCAGCGCATCGCCGCTTTCAAAGGAGCGCACGGTATATCCGTCGCTTGCGAGGAAGCTATGGAGCAGCTCCCGGATGCTCTTTTCATCGTCCGCCAAATAGATGGAATGTCCCATGCGTCCTCCTTGAAAGCAGCGCCAAATGCTGCGCGTAGGCGCAGCATCGGCATGATGTTGATTTTATACTATCAGAATATCGTCTTTCTGTCAAAAGGGGCAGATGCCGCTTTCGCAGCCGGTGTTGCCCCAGATGGAATTGTACAGCTCGCACAGCCGGCTGTCGATCTCCGCAAGACGGTTGTAGTCGGCGATCAGCGCGTCCTTTTCCGTATCGGTCAGGAAGGTCAAACTGCGGATGAAAGCGGCCTCATCGTAGTTGTCGAAGTCGTAGTCGTCCGGCAGATTGAAGTACGCTTCATCTACCTTGTCCCACAGGTCGGCGTGCTTTTCGCAGACGCGGTCATACTCCTGCTCCAGGGTGTCGATCTCATCCAGTACCTTGGGGTCGGCTTTTTCCAGTGCCTTCTCGTAGAGCGGCATATTGTCGCAGTCGGGCAGCTTCTCATACAGCGCCTCCATTTGGGCGTCCAGCTCGTTCAGCTCCTTGATGTCTGCCAGAAGCGTTTCCTTCTCCGCTTCGGTCAGGGCATTGGTGCTGCGGATAAACGCCGCCTCGTCAAAGTCTGTGAAGTCATAGTCGTCAGGCAGGGCGTTGCAGATTTCGTCCAGCTTTTCCCATAGCGCTGCGTTTCTCTGGAAGATGGCGTCGCTCTTCTCTTCCACCGCCTCAATCTGCTCCCAGATGGCGTCCTCGTTCTCGGTAGCAATTTTAGTAACAGGCTCCATTGGTACGGATGTGGCGGCAAAGGCGGAAGTTGCCGTGCCGACAGTCGATACCACCAACGCCAGTGCCAGTGCAAATCTCCAAATCGTTTTCTTTTTCATGGTATGTTACGCTCCTTTTTTGAAGTATTTGTGGTTGTGTATCAACCTTGTCTGTATCATACCAGAAGCTGCATTGAAATTCTCCCGCGAAAGTGCGGGGAAAGTGTCACAAATTCGTCACAGCGCCTGTGTTATACAATGAACACCCACCCGGTAGCCGACCGATGGGTGTTCGTTTCAATCCATTATGGTGCTGAATTTGCCCGCCCCATCCAAGCGGCTGATCGAGGAAATACCGGTCGGCTGTGAGCAGCCGCAGATGATGAGGAGACCGTTTGCGCGGCATGGATCAAGCGCCGCGCGTATATCCCATTTTTATTCTGAGAAGTGCAACATCCGGCTTTCCTTGCTGCAATCCGACATCTATGTTATACTGTACAGGCTACCACCCCTATACAGGTAGAAAAAGGGGGGTGTACTTAGTGAGCGTTATCTCATCGTTTTTAATCTCCGTTCTGGCAAGTGTAGCAGCATACTACATTTGTAAATGGCTGGACGGCAAGATGTAACTGGTAGCCAGCCTCAGGCCTAAGCCACCTGCTCCAAAACGGAATAGAAAAGCCCCGGAGTCGTGACCTCCGGGGCTTTTCGTGTGCTCAGTGAGCAATCTCATCATTCGTTTACTGATATTATACCGCATATCAGGCGGCATTGCAAGTATATCCGGAAAACCCGGATTCATTCTAAAAAACCCAACTCTTCCGAGTATTTTTCAACTTCACCTGATTAAGATTGACATTCCTTATTTTCCATGGTATTCTTAATTACAGGAAAAACAAAAGAGCCGATGCCTAGGAAACATCAGCTCTTTGATAAACGGTATCCGCCACTTGGTGCTTCCAACACCAGCGGGCGGTAAGATCTCACTCACCCTGAGACCAGTAACGCGCTTCAATGGTTTATTCTCCAGACGAACCAAATGGCGCATACCGCTTACTGTATAATCATTATACATTCAACAAGCGGTCATGTCAATAAGACGCGCGTTTTTCGACAAAAATCAATTTTTCTGCTTAACACGGCACATTTTACTTGTGCAACATTACGAATTTTCGATTTTTGATACGAATTTAGACATGGTTTTTCAATCGTCTGGTGTGAGAACATCAGACGATTTTTTGTTTCTTCTGCAAAAATCGACCATCAGAAAGGAGGGAAAGCAATGTCCGCAGCCGGCTACACCACAATCTACAACGAAGTTCTGCGCGACAGAACGCTTTCTCTCGAGGCGAAGGGTCTGTTTGCCGTCATCAAGTCTTTTGTCGGCCTGCCGGATTTCGCGCTCAGCAAGCGCCGTCTCGGCTATGCCTGCTCGGACAGCGGCTACCTGCTGAACGCGGCGTGGAAGGAGCTCAAGCAAAAAGGATACCTGCAGCACTATTTCTCCCAGGCGGAAAATGGTGCGTTCTGTCATGTCTATAATCTGATGCAGCACCCGTCCGAGCCAGTGGACTACGTCTATTCCCCGTCCATTGACCGCCCGAACGGTGATGTTGCCTGCATTTCCGGTGCGCAGCGCGACTACACCAACATTTCCACCTCGGTCCTGCGCGACAAGACCATTTCCCTTGCCAGCAAGGGACTGTTCGCCCTCGTCAGCCATCTGATGAAGATTCCCGACTTTGTTCTCCGTCCCGAGGGAATCCGCGCGTTCTGCATGGAGAAAGTGAAACATTTCTCGACACTCTGGAAGCGCTTCAAGATTTCCGGTCTGCTCAAGCAGCACCGCTTCCCTTCCGGTCAAGAGAATCACTGGACCTACGAATATAAGCTCTGCGAGACGCCCGATCTGGAAACGCCGTACCTGACCAACTACCACATCGACGGCTCTGTCTCCACCGTAGCCACGATCGACGGCTTCCTCGAGAAGCTCAAGAAGCACGTTTCTCATATCCGCAAGAACGTGTCGCTCAAGAAGAAGGACAAGCCGCGTGCCGTCCGCCGCAGGCTGCGCAGGCAGATCGA
>NZ_QUDG01000024.1:0-6215 GCF_003474415.1 Butyricicoccus sp. AM05-1
TCACTTCCGCTTGCCCGCGTCAGTACGCTGCACAGCTGATCTACAACACCATTTTTGCTCCGACCGTTGTTCTTCGTGATGGCGTTTACACCAACGAGACCTATACCGGCGCTGACAACAAGACTGTTGGCGAGAAGTACATGGGTCTGAAGACTTCTATTGGCACTCTGAACGGTGTTGTTAAGGAGTCCAACAAGGACACCTACAAGCTGACCCTGACCATGACCACGGCTAACCAGAAGGACTCTGACAAGTACAAGGGTGACTATGTTTCTTCTTTCACCAAGGTTGCTAAGGACTACTCTGCTCTGACCAACCGTGTTGTTAAGGTTCTGTTCAAGGCTTCTGACGAAGTTTACGGCGTATTCGTAACCGACGACAGCTCCGTTCTGAACGGCGTTGTTAACGATTACGCAATCAACGGCGGCAAGCTGAAGTTTGATGGCACCAAGTACACCATCCTGAATCAGGGTGTAACCACTGGTAACGACCAGGAAGCTAAGGTAACTGAGGATAACACCGCTACTCAGAAGACCATCACCAGTTATGTAACTGACGCAACTGCAGCAACTAAGGCAGCTGACGTTAAGACCGTTCTGAATGATGACGACAAGGTTATCAGCATGGACGTTACCAAGTACATGGTTGGTAAGGTTTCCTACGTTGGCAAGGATTACGTAAACGTTGTTTACAAGGCAGGCTTCGGCGTTGCAAACTTCTCTGGCTATTCCAAGCTGGACAAGGATTCCTGCAACTCTGACGTTTCCGGCCTGAAGAAGGACGACTACGTTATCATCACCAACAGCAAGGTAAACTCCAAGCTGGACGCTGTTAAGGCTGACGTTGTTGAGGGCAAGATCACTTCTACCCGCGATAACAAGAATGACATCCGCATCGACAACAACTGGTACACTTCTGCACTGGCTTCTGGCGATGCTTCTAAGATTGCGCTGAGCAACACTGTTACTGTAGTAATCAAGAGCGGCTACGTTGTATACGTTGACGATTACAAGATTGGTTCTACCGACGTTGCTCTGATGATCGATGCAGCTAAGACTTCTGGCGTTGGCAAGAAGTGGCAGGCTGATATGCTCTTCCCGGATGGCACCCGCAAGACTGTTGACATTGATGAGGATAAGTCTGATATCCTTTCTAACGGTAATCTGGTATCCGGCCTGAAGGATAACTCGAGCAATGTTATCCCGACTCTGGTAACCTACTCTCAGTCTGGCAGCAAGTACGAGCTGGATCAGATTGTAATGGTTAACTCCAAGTATGCTGGTTACGATAACCATACTACGATTCCGGCAAATAGCTATGTTGATGACGGCAAGATCAAGAAGGCTGACAAGTCCACTCTGTCCTACATCAATGCTTCTGCTACCGTATTCGTTAAGTACGGCTCTGATGACTACAAGGTAGTTACCGGCGCGAACATGAAGAACTGGAGCGACAAGAACATCTTCTCCGGTGATATGCTGACCGACAATAGCGATGGTTATGCATACGCTAAGGTTGCATTTGTAAACACCAACAAGAATCCGTCTTCCGCTGACAAGACCTACGCTTACATCTTCGGTGTTGAGAACAACGCTAAGGATGCTAACAACAACGAGTACGTTGAGTACAACGTTTGGAACGGCACCGAGGCAACCACTCTGAAGGTTAAGCAGTCCGCTGGTTCTGCTTACGCAGAGGGCACTGTTGTTGAGTATACTCTGGATTCCGACGGCTACGCTGATTGCGACACCTACGTATACAAGACTAACCTGAATAAGGGTGCTCTGACCGGTTTCGCATGGGATAGCAATGGCAAGGACGGCAACGTAACCATCGCTCGCAATGGCTCTGTCGCTGCTGGCCAGACCATCGCTCGTGAGATCGACAAGAACGATACCATGGTACTGTTCGTTGATACCGACGCTCAGACCGGTGTTGCTGATGGCTCTCTCCAGACCGCTATCGAGAACTACGATAGCACTGGCAACGTTACCAGCTACAAGAACAACGTAATGTTCTACTCTAAGGACGGCAAGACTCTGGACGTTCTGGTTGTTGACGTTACTAATGAGCTGGACACCGACGTTTACCCGAACTAATCAACCTCTGTTGATTCGCTTCGTCTGAACGGCAAAATGAACCCCCGAGGAAATTTCCTCGGGGGTTTTCCCTATTTTTCACGCAAAAACCGCAAACGAGTACTTATACCCGTTCAGATTGAGGGCGCAGTTGCGGCTATTGAGCAGCTGAAAGCCGTCAGCGGTGACGCCGAGGCCGACGCTATCGCCGTACATCAGCGGCACGTCCTCGGACGCCAAACCGCCGTAAATGGCGCTGCTGTAGCCGGTGTAGCAGCCGTCGCGGAACACGAGCACGGCCTTTGGGTGATACCCCAGTGTGATAGTACGTTTTTCGGTTCCATCGCCGGTATATGTGCCGAAATTGCACGCAGTTTTAACCGTAAGCGTGGTTTTGACGGTGTTCATGTCATTTTGCAGGTCGGTGTCCGCCGCGGTGCGCGCGTTGGTTTCGGACTCGGCGGCGTGCTCGATCGCGGTAAGGCGGTTGCGCACGTCCTGCGCCAACTTGTCACCGTCCACACAGCCGCTCGGCAGCTTGCCAACCGACGCGTCGCGCACCTGTTTCTGCACGTTTTCGATCGCGTCCTGAACGGTCTGCGCCGGCACGCCCGCACTCGCGGTGTAGCCCAGTTTAGCCGCAGCCGAGAACTCGCCCAGCGCGTCGCACAGCCGGTTCAGCGCCTGCCGCAGCTCCTCCGGCGACGAGTCAAAGTACGTTTTCAGCTCCGCCGCCTGCATGTTCGGCTGGTCGGGCAGGTCCGCTAACCGTTTCGTGAACGCGCCCTGCCGATACGATTCAAATCCCATAAATATACCTCCTGTTCGGCGTTTCGCCGTTTGTTTGAGGTATAGAATAGCCGATTTTTCAGAAATTGCAAGAAAAACTTTTGGTTTTTTGCAAATTTTTCGGAGAAAGGGAAAACCCCGCTCAATGAGCGGGGTTTTGTTGTGCTGTTATGTTATAACAGTCAGGTGATTAGTCAGCAGTAACAGCAGCCGGAGTGGTATCCAGCTTCTTGCCGTCCTTGTACATAGCGCCCTTAGAGTCTACGAATACAGCAATTACTTCGTCGCCGTCCATGAAGAATACAGCATTCTTGAAGTATACGCCGTCCTTGGAGGTCTCGTCAGCAACGTCCAGTTCAACGCCTGCAACGCCCTTCTTGTCCTCGGTGTTAACGCCGATAACAACCAGATCGTCAGACAGGTCGTACTCCTTGTCGTCATTTACGCCGTAGAAGGAGATGGTATCCTTATCAAGAGACTTGATTGCAACTGCCTTGTCAACAGTCTTAACCTCGTCGCCAGCGGTGGTGATCTGAGCGTCCTTGTAGCTGTTCTGAATCTCGATCTCGGTTACGCCGTCAACGGTCTCAACCTCGGTGTAAGCGATGAAGGTGTTCTTGCCGAAGGACTTGTAAGCATCCTTAGTCTCAACCTTAACGTCTACGTTCTTGGTACCGTTCCAAACGGTGAAGTTGTAGTAGTTGGTGGAATCAGTCTTGGACTCGGACAGGTCGGATACCAGCATACCGTACTTAACGTCGGAGTTGCCGGTTACCTTCTGATCCGCACCCAGAACGACTGCGCCGATACCCATGTAGTAGTTACCGGAGGTCTTATCTGCCAGACCGCAGATGTAGCTCATGTAACCAGCGGTCTCATGGTTCTTCCAAGCTGCTACGGACTTGCCGGTGCGAACCTTAACGTCGTCCTTATCCTTAACGAATACAACAGCATCGTCAGCGAAACGAACGGTGGAAGCCTTGTTGCTGCCAACGGTTACGCCGGTGAACTTGCCATCCTTGTTGGTCAGGGTTGCCTTAGCACTGGTGGTAACATACTCATCGTAGCTGCCCTTCTCATCGTTGGACAGAGCGGTCAGTTCGTAGTCGCCGTTGGACTTAACGCTGTACTTGTACAGACGCTGTGCTACCATAGCTTTAGCAACGGTAGTAGCCTCAGTGTACACATCACCAGTCTTAGTCATGTCATCAACGTCTTTATCATTAACGTTTGCAACACTAACGTCCTTCTTAGAAGTGCCATCAGCGAAGTACAGGTTAGCAAGAATAACCTCGCCTGCATCGGTGCCATAGTTCTTTACAGCAGCCTTGTCAACGAACGCAATGTTGCTTGCGGAAACGCTGCCTGCGGTCTTGTCAGCGAAGAATACGAAGCCGTTTACGCCGTAGAAGTCGAACTCGTCATCAACAGCGATCTTGTTAGCGTCGGTGTTGGTCTTGTAGTTAGCAACCTTGTACCAGGTGGTGCCAACGCGAACGTCCTTAGCTACAGTAGTGTTGGTTCCGCCAACCTCTACGGTCGCGGTCTTGCGAGCAGCAACCTTGCCGGAAACGGTGGTAGCCTTAACGATGTTGGTGTAGCCGGTGGAGGTGTAAGCACCCTCGGTTACCAGAACGTAGTCGTCCTTCTTAGCGCCGTCGTACAGAGTAACGTCGTCGTCCTTCAGGTCGTAGTCAATGCCGGTCTTGGTGCCTGCAAACTGAGTGCCGCCCATAGCCTTCAGGGTGATGGAATCCGTGCCCTTGTAGGTTACCTTAGCAAAGGTGAACGGGGTGTAAACGCCGAAGTCGATCTTGTCGTCATCGTTGTTGTCGATCAGGGTTACGGTCTCGTAAGCCGGGATAGACTTCAGAGTAACACCGTCGGTGCCCTTCTCCTTGAACAGCTTGGTGTCGGTCAGGTCAGCAGTGGTGTAAACCTTGATGGTGTCCTCTGCGGTAGCAGAACCAGTAGCATTGGTCTTGTACTCGGTGCCGTTTACCTTGAACTTGCCGTTGGTCTTGTCAGCATCGTCGATGTCGTCAACCAGAGTGGTAACGGTCAGGTTCTTGTCGGTAGCGTAAACGCCGTAAACCTTGTCGGTCTCCTTGTACAGAACCTTAACTTCCTGACCCAGCAGAGAGGAGTAGTCCTTCTCAACCTTGGTCATAGACGGCAGGCCGTTAACAGTCAGACGGAAGGTATCCTTGCCATCTTCTTTGGAAACTGCAGCCAGTACGCCGGTGTCCTTGGACTCCAGACCCATGTACTTCTGACCGATGGTCTTGTTCGGAGTGCCAGCGTAGTTCTCGTTGGTGTAAGCGTCATCGCGCCATACAACGGTCTCAGTGTCGAGTGCGTTGTAGATCAGCTGTGCAGCGTACTGACGCGGGCACGGACCGGTGAAGGAAGTGTTAACGTCCTCCAGCAGGCCATTCTCGTCTGCCAGTGCATTGGTCTTTGCAGCCCAGTTCGTGCCTACCAGGCCTGCCTTGTTAGCGTCGTAGCCGAGGGTTACGAGCAGCATCTTTGCAGCTTCCTGAGCGCTTACCTTTTCGTTCGGAACGAACTTGGTGTTAGACTTACCAGCGATAATGCCCAGGGACTGGCAGTACTTGATGTAGCCGCGTGCCCAGTGAGAGCCAATATCGGTGAAGGAAGTCTTATCGTCGTTGTACGCAGAAGCGTCAGACTTGCCGGTACGCAGAACGTAGATCATCTTTGCCATATGCGCACGAGTTACAGTACCGTTCGGCTGGAAAGAGCCATCTTCAAAGCCCTCTACAATGCCCAGCGATACCAGAGTGTCCACTACATCAGCGTCAACCTTAATGTCAGCCGAATCCGTGAACGCTGCACCAGCAAACATGGTGAATGCGCAAGCAAACGCCAGTACCAGTGCAAGAACCTTTTTGAGATTCGCGTGAAAATCTAGAAACCATGGTATAACTCGCGAATTCGGAATATATTCGTGGATTTATTGAACTATTTTAGACTTTATACACTTCTTCTTGAATACCATTATATGGATACCACAAGCATTTTTAGGACATCTGTTTCAAAACTTATTTTTGGCAGATTGAACAAAAATCAGATTATAAATTTTACGAATTATATCATCCATCTGTCTGTGCTTAGAATGGGAAATATCCATTTATTGCATCTTTTTCTAAGGCATGCACAACATAAAAAAGTTCATAAAACATCGGATATCCTGCGGATTCCTAATCTAAGTGTATATTTTGAGATTTTCCTTGTAACTTCAAAAAGGTTCTTGCACTGGTACTGGCGTTTGCTTGCGCATTCACCATGTTTGCTGGTGCAGCGTTCACGGATTCGGCTGACATT
>NZ_QUDG01000024.1:6225-12532 GCF_003474415.1 Butyricicoccus sp. AM05-1
GCTGGTGCAGCGTTCACGGATTCGGCTGACATTAAGGTTGACGCTGAAGTTGTGGACACTCTGGTTGCTCTGGGCGTAGTAAACGGCTACGATGATGGCTCTTTCAAGCCCAACGGCACCGTAACCCGTGCGGAGATGGCGAAGATGATCTACGTTCTGCGCACCGGTAACTCTGACGCTTCTGCGTACAACGACGACAAGACCTCTTTCACCGACATTGGCTCCCACTGGGCACGTGGCTACATCAAGTACTGCAAGTCTCTGGGCATCATTGCTGGTAAGAGCAACACCAAGTTCGCTCCGAACGACAAGGTAACCGCTCAGGAAGCAGCTAAGATGCTGCTGGTAACCCTCGGTTACAATGCTGACAAGGCTGGTCTGGTAGGTGCTAACTGGGCATCCAAGACCAATGCACTGGCTGATGAGGCTGGCCTGCTGGAGGACGTTAACACTTCCTTCACTTCCGCTTGCCCGCGTCAGTACGCTGCACAGCTGATCTACAACGCAATCGACGCTAAGACCGTAGTTCTGCGCGACGGCGAGTACACCGATCAGACTGCTATGGGCGTTGACAACAAGACCGTTGGCGAGAAGTACATGAACCTGAAGAAGACTACTTCTACCCTGACCAAGGTTTCCAAGACCAATGGCAAGGACACCTACGAGTTGACTCTGGACAAGGACGCAGCAGACTGGGACAACACCACCGAGACTAAGGCTTCCGGCAAGGCAGTATTCGATTTCACCGACGTTCAGAAGGATTACTCTGACCTGCTGTACAAGACCGTTACTGTACTCCACAAGGATCGCAAGACTGTTTACGGCGTTTTTGCTACCTCTGACAACACCCAGCAGTCCAACATCCTGAAGAAGCTGGAGATGGACGGCGCTAAGGTTAAGCTGAACGGCACCAAGTACGATCTGGTTGCTGCTGACAAGCAGACCGTTTATGTAAACGGCGAGGTTCTGTACAAGACTTCCTCTGGTACTTTCACCACCACCTCTACTGGCAACACCAAGGCTACCATCAAGGCATTTGTTGATGCTTACGGCAACAAGGCTGCTAATAAGTATAAGGATTCCAAGTACTGGCAGGGCACCGAGGTATCCCTGATGGCTACCGACGGCACCTCCAACTACTCCATCCTGAAGGTTAAGACCTTTGCTGTTGCTAAGGTTACCGCTGTAGGCTCTGACTACATCAATGTAACCGTAAAGAAGGGCGACACCTCCCTCAACAACGGCAAGACCAAGCTCGAGGATGACGAGTGGGATTGGTACGATGGCGTTAAGAAGGATGACTACGTTATCCTGACTGCCAAGGGCAACTACGGCACCAACCACGGTCTGGTTGAGAAGGCTGAGGTTGTTACCGGCAAGGTAACCGGCACCAAGTCTGATGACAGTGCTTGCGTTGGCGGCAACTGGTACACTATGGCTGGCGTACAGTCTGGCTCTTCGGTACCGGTAAAGCGCCCGAACACCGGTTCTAACGTTGACATGGTTATTGTTAACGGTTATGTTTACTTCATCGATACCACTGCTGGTTCTATTGAGGATGTAGCACTGCTGGTTGAGGCTGACCAGAAGGGCGGCATCGGCTCTAAGTGGGAAGCTCGCCTGATCTTCGCTGACGGCTCTGACAAGACTGTTGACATTGAGAAGTACTGGGAAGACAAGGACAACAAGAGTCATACAATTGGTCAGCTGACCGAGAGCAGCGCTCCGATTCTCGTAACCTACGAGAAGTCCGGCGATGTTTACACCCTGACCAAGGTTGGTGCTGACCACACTTATGACGGCAACACCGACTTTGAGACTGCTGGTTATGACGCATATGTAACCGCAGCTGCTTCCGGCGATGCAGCTGATTTCAAGACCGATGGCAGCATTAAGGGTGCAACGGTTTCTGTAAAGAACTCTGACAAGACTACTGCTACCGCTTCTCGCCTGTACTACGAATCCACCGGCGTTGTATTCGTTAAGTATAAGACCGATAATGAAAACGGCACCGGCTCTGCAGATTACAAGGTTGTTACCGGCAAGACTGCTTCCGGCTACAACAAGGTTCTGAAGGACGTAGCTGCTGTTGCTAACAAGTCCGGCAACTCTTACTATGCTCAGGCTGCTTACATCAACCTCGGCAAGGGTACCACCGGCGGCGGTTCTGACAACTACGCGGTTGTTACCGGTGATGTTGTAAAGAACACCGAGAACGGTACTGTTTACGAGATTCCGGCTTGGAACGGCACTAAGGCTATCACCGTTAAGACCGATGACAGCGCAGCTAACAGCCTGGAGAAGGGCGAGCTGTTCACCTACACCGGCGACGTTGCCAACGCTGATATCGACAAGAAGAGCGCTGATAACTACTACGTTGCTAACTACGACGAAGCTTCCGGCGACATCACTCTGCTGTACAAGGGCGCTGACAACAAGTTCTTCTCTCTGAAGAGCGGCGACAAGTACAACAAGGTTGATTCTAAGGATACCATCGTAATGTACGTTAACTCCGATGATTCTACCGGCGTTGCTTCCGGCTCTATCGATCTGGCTTACCTGTTCGACAGCGACTTCTGCACTCTGACCAAGGGCGCAACCGGCACGCAGGATCTGAGTAAGTCTGCTCTGACTACGAGCTACACTACCTACACCTCCTCTGACCTGTCCGAGGACAACGCTCCGAACGTAAAGGCTTACTTCGACGACGACGATCAGATCACTGTTCTGGTTGTTGACGTAAACCGCAACATTACCAAGTGGTAATTTGTTCGGAAAACCGAATAACTTGTTTGGCTCCCGCTGAATGAGTAAAGATTCCCCCGAGGAAAATTTCCTCGGGGGTTTTCCTTTACCCAATCACACAAAAACGGCAAACGAATACTTATACCCGCTCAAATTGAGGGCACAGTTGCGGCTATTGAGCAGCTGAAAGCCGTCAGCGGTGACGCCGAGACCGACGCTATCGCCGTACATCAGCGGCACGTTCTCGGACGCCAAACCGCCGTAAATGGCGCTGCTGTAGCCGGTGTAGCAGCCCTCGCGGAACACGAGCACGGCCTTGGGATGATACCCCAAACTGATGGTGCGTTTTTCGGTTCCATCGCCGGTGTAAGTGCCAAAATGGCACGCGGTTTTCACCGTAAGCGTGGTTTTGACGGTGTTCATGTCACTTTGCAGGTCGGTGTCCGCCGCGGTGCGCGCGTTGGTTTCGGACTCGGCGGCGTGCTCGATCGCGGTAAGGCGGTTGCGCACGTCCTGCGCCAACTTGTCACCGTCCACACAGCCGCTCGGCAGCTTGCCAACCGACGCGTCGCGCACCTGTTTCTGCACGTTTTCGATCGCGTCCTGAACGGTCTGCGCCGGCACGCCCGCACTCGCGGTGTAGCCCAGTTTAGCCGCAGCCGAGAACTCGCCCAGCGCGTCGCACAGCCGGTTCAGCGCCTGCCGCAGCTCCTCCGGCGACGAGTCGAAGTACGTTTTCAGCTCCGCCGCCTGCATATTCGGCTGGTCGGGCAGGTCCGCTAAACGCTTCGTGAACGTGCCCTGTCGATACGATTCAAATCCCATAAATATACCTCCTGTTCGGCGTTTCGCCGTTTGTTTGAGGTATAGAATAGCCGATTTTTCCGAAATTGCAAGAAAAACTTTTGGTTTTTTGCAAATTTTTCGGGGAAAGGGAAAACCCCCGAGGAATTTCCTCGGGGGTTTAGTTATGCCTTCAAATCAGCAAAACTGATTAGGAATGCATGTAGTTGTTAACGTCAACAACGATCAGGTTGATGTAATCGTCACCAGCCTCAGAGTAAACAATTACGTTGTTCTCTACGGTGCCGTCTGCGTTTACATCCTCAGCAACCTCGATGTCGAATGCGCCAACGCCAACCTTATCGTCGGAGTTAACGTACAGAATCGTGGTCTCGCCAGCCTTGATCTTGTTCTTCGTGCTCAGGTCGCACTTGTTATCAGCAAAGGTGATAGCGCCGGTGCCTTCGTCGTAAGAAGTGATCTTAGTCAGTGCATAGTACTCGCCGTTCACGCCGGTGGTGGTCTTGTTGTCCAGACGAGTCAGGTCAACAGTGCCATCGGAGTTGTTGGAGTACTCGAAAGCGGTACGCTTGGTGATACCGGTTTTGGTATCCTCAGACTTGAAAGTAACTTCCTTGGTGCCGTCCCAAGCCTTGATGAAGGTGTACTTGGTACCATCGATAGTCTGCTCGTACGGATCGTCCAGAGCGTAAGCATAGTTGCTGTTAGAAGCGCCCGGCAGCTTGGTGTCCATAGTAACAACAGCTACCTGTGCGTATGCGTTGCCGGAAGTCAGCTCGCCCAGAGCCTCAACAGACTTCAGAGTGGTCTTGCTCCAGTTAGCAACGTCCTTACCAGTAACTACCTTGTAGTCATCGGTCTTGTACTTAACGAATACAACAGCGTCGCTCTTGAAGAACAGCTTGTTATTAGAGCCAGTTTGCTGACCAGCCAGAGTTACATTACCCTTAATGTTGCCGTCAACATCCTGAGAAGCAGCGGTAGCATAGATATCGTAACCATTGCGAGCGGTGCCGGAAACCTTCTTCAGAGTGTACTTGCCCTTGGATACCTCGTAGGTAGCCAGCTTCGGAGCGCCCAGAGTTACCTTATCACCGCCGTAGCCGTACTCAGAATCAGAATCCAGATCTACGGTCTTGCGGGAGCCGTCAGCGAACATAACGTCAGCAACCTTGCTGCCGCCCAGGCCAGATGCGGAACCAGTCTCGATAACCATTACCATGTCAGCAGTGCCGGCGGTAACAGTGTCAACGAACTGAACAAAGCCGTTAACCAGAACAAGCTTTACAGTAGCGTTAGAAGACGGCCAGTTTTCGATAACATTGGTAGTGCCAGCCTTGTAGTCAGCGGTGTACCACTTGCCATCGATCATTACCTGATCGTTGCCCTTAGTACCAGTAACCTTGCCTTCAACAGTCTCAGCCTTGGTGATCAGACCCTTGTCGTCAGCATAGTTGCCAGCCTTGGAGATTACAACGTAATCGTCCTTCTTGAGGTCGGACGGGTAGTTGTAGTTGTCATCCTTGCGAGCGCCGCCTGCATTGATGTAGTCGGTGCCAACGTAGGTAACCTTCTTAACGGTATAAGTGGTAACCTTCAGGATGTTGATCTTGCTGCTGTCAGTGTTGGAGATAGCCTGAACAGAAGAAGCCTTGCCAATGTTGTTGCCCTCAGAGTTCTTAGCAACCCACTGAGCGATGGTAGCTTCCTTAGCACCAGTTTCCTTGGAGTTAGTGGTAAAGGTGTTACCCTTATCGGTGGTGTACATCTTATCGCCATCTACATATACGGTAGAATCAGATGCGATGGTGTACTTGGTGCCATTAATCTTCAGCTTGTTGCTGCTGTCCAGCTTAACGTTGTCCATTACGTTGGAAACAACAGTGTTGTCGTCGGTCATGGAGTAAACGCCAAATACGTTGTCCTTGTCCTTGTACAGAACCTTAACCTTCTGATACTTCAGAGCGGAGTAGTCCTTGGTAACCTTAGTGAAAGCATCCAACTTCTTGCCAGTGCTCTCAGTCTGGTTGACGGTTACGTTCAGAGAGTAAGTGTTCTTATCGGTATCCTTGGTTACATCGTTCAGAATACCAACGGTCTTGTTCAGACCCATGTACTTCTCGCCAATGGTCTTGTTCTCGCTGCCATTGTAGTTGTACTTGGTGTAAGCGTCATCACGCCATGCAACAGTTACGGCATCAATAGCATTGTAGATCAGCTGTGCAGCGTACTGACGCGGGCAAGCTGCGGTGAAGGAAGTGTTAACGTCCTCCAGCAGACCAGCCTCATCAGCCAGTGCGTTGGTCTTGGAAGCCCAGTTTGTGCCTACCAGACCAGCCTTGGTTGCATCGTAGCCCAGAGTTACCAGCAGCATCTTAGCTGCTTCCTGAGCGGTTACCTTGTCGTTCGGGCAGAACTTGGTGTTGCTCTTACCAGCAATGATGCCCAGAGACTGGCAGTACTTGATGTAGCCGCGAGCCCAGTGGGAGCCAATGTCTGTGAAAGAGGACTTGTCGTCGTTGTACGCCGAAGCGTCAGAGTTACCAGTGCGCAGAACGTAGATCATCTTTGCCATCTGAGCACGGGTTACAGTACCGTTCGGCTGGAAGGAGCCGTCTTCGAAACCTTCGATTACGCCCAGCGATACCAGAGTGTCCACTACGTCAGACTTAACCTTAATGTCGGCCTGATCCGTGAACGCTGCACCAGCGAACATGGTGAATGCACAAGCAAACGCCAGTACCAGTGCAAGAACCTT
>NZ_QUDG01000025.1:0-8228 GCF_003474415.1 Butyricicoccus sp. AM05-1
AGCAGCTCAAGGCGGCAGCCTTCCACCGCGACTGCGATATGTCCGAGCTGGTACGGCAGGCACTCGATCAGTTTTTTGCGTAACTTACGGAAATATTAAAGTTAAAAAGTCACAAAGTTATAGCTTTGTGACTTTTTAACTTTTTAACTTTTTAACTTTACGCTGAAATTCTGTTATGAAATACAGGATATACGGACAATTTACCGGCAATACAGGCGATAAAAGTGAGAGTATACTGTGGCCGTTTATCTTAATTTGCGCAATCTGCGGATTGTCGGTATGACGAATCACACGCACAATAAATACAAAACCGTGATGGAAATGATGCTGCGCCACAAGGATACCTTCCCGTGGGAGCGTTTGTTCAACCATCGCTTCCCGCTGGCGCAGGCAGAGGAGGCCGTGAAAGCATGAAGGTCGTCATTGACCCGTGGATGGAGTAAGCAGCATGCTTCCGTCCCGCCCGTAAAACCGCCGTGCGGCTGAAAAAAACAGGGGGGCACGGGGCTTTCACCCCGTCAAGCCGGATTTGCACCATCAAATCCGTTGCTTGTCAGACCATACCACACCTTTTCTTCTCAATAAACAAAACCCGGAGCACAGACTGAAAAAGCAGTCTGTGCTTCGGGTTTATTGGGCGGCGGCGGGCGTGGAGATCAGTTGATTTTGCTGCCGTAAGGGAAAAGTGCTTCTGAAGCTCGAACAGGGGCCGAACGGGTTTCAGTAAGAGCAAGAGCACTAAAAACAGCTATGAGAATTTGGATAATACTAACGAAATAATTGCAAATATTCGTTTGGCTATTGTGTTTATTTTGCAAATATGCTATATATAAGACAAGCAATTCATACGTATGCAAAGAGGTGAAAACAGTTGAAAACGATTACTTCCGTCGAACTTGCCAAATTAGCTGGTGTGTCGCAATCAACGGTTTCCCGTTGCCTGAATGACAGTCCGCTGGTTTCAGAAGAAACCAAGGCAAGAGTCAAAAAGCTGGCGGAAGAATACTCCTTTCAGTTTAACACTAACGCACGGGGGTTAAAAACCAACCGCACCGGTGTGATCGGATATGTATTCTCAGAGGATTTTACCGGCTTTGCAAACCATTATATTCAAAGTGATATTTACTATCGCATACGTATGCAGCTTGTAAAGGAAGGGCTGGATCTGGTGCCGGTGTTCGATGAAGGGAAATACGGTGAGTTTTTTTCCATCGAGAAGAGTATCAGCAATCGACGGTTTGATGCCCTGATCTTTAACCGACCGCAGGTGGATGAGCGTGTCAAAAGCCTACTGCATGAAACAAAAATTCCATTTATCTATATTTACGATACGAACGAATCACTGGATGAGTCGTATATGATCGCACCGAGCCATTCACAGATTGGCGGTCTGGTCGGCAAGGCGTTTTGCGAAGCTGGCTATACACGATTTGTGGAAATTATCGGACCGCAGGATCGAATCGACGTTATACATAAACATGAAGCTTTTGCACGTGTTTTGCATCAGCATGGGCATAAGCTGTCAGATACGCACATTCTGCATGCAGATTACAACCTGAAGCAGGCTACGCAGCAGGTTTTGGAGCATATTGAACTGTTCCAGCCGGGTACAGCGTGTTTTGCGCAGAACGATATGATGGCATTAGGCGCGCTGGAAGCACTGCGCGAGCAGGGCATTCAGGTGCCGGATGATGTGGCTCTGATTGGTTCGGATAATATCCCGATGGGCAGCTGGTTTACGCCGCATTTAACCACTGTGGCAGTAGATTATGACAGGATTATCAATTTAACAGTAGAATGGGTCATGGCAATGGCATCGAACAAACTGCCGGATACCTACCGGTATATACTGGACAGCAAATTGATCATCCGAGACACATTCTGTCCCTCAGCAGGAGAATAATTCTTTTATTCTCCGCAGTTGAATACGTATGCAAACGCGGAAAAGCGTTTCAATTATAAAAAGAAAGAAGGAAAAGAAAATGAAAGGGAAGAAATTGATGGCTATGCTGATGGCGGGATCCTTGCTGCTGGCAGGTCTGACGGGCTGCGGCGGTGCCAATGCAAAGGGCGGCGGTGCTGCGGCAAGTGCGGATGATTACCCGAATGGTCCGGTAACAATCATTTGTCCGTGGGGTGTCGGCGGCGGTGCCGATGTCATCTCCCGCAAGATCTCGGAGGTGGCCAAGAATTATTTTGATCAGCCGATCGTTGTAGAAAATCACACAGGCGCTTCCGGCACCATCGGCATGATGGATGCCATGGATGCGGATGCGGACGGTTATACTATGGTCCTCGCCAACGGTCCGTTATTTTCGTTGACTCCGAAGTACATCGATGTATCCTATGATCTTTCTGATTTCACTATGCTGCGCGGTATGCGTCAGGTTTCGCTGATGATCTTAACCAATCCGCAGAAATCCAGCATCAAGACGTTTGATGATCTGATCAACTACGGCAAAACGCATAAGATCACGTATGCAACTTCCTCCGGCCCGGGCGGTGACCAGTACGTTGTTTCTTCTGCGATGTTCAAGTCGCTTGGTATCGAGGCGGAGCCGGTCGTTATGGGCAGCGAGGCAGAATCGATCAATGCAGTGGTTTCCGGTCAGGTAGACTGCGGTCTGGGTACGCCTCCGGCATACTACTCGCATCAGGAAGAGGGTACGATCCAGGCGGTCGCAACTTTCTATCCGGAAGCGGTTAAGACTCCGTACGGTGAAGTAAAGTCCATCAAGGACTGGGGTGTTGATGTTGAATTTGCCGGCATGGACTGTCTGGCTGTTCGCTCGGACGTTCCGCAGGAGATCGTAGACAAACTGAATGCAATGCTCGATGACGTATATGCCGATTCCAAGTTCACCGGTTTTATGGACGAGATGGGTTATCCGCTGTGGGATGCCAAGGGTGACGAAGTGACGAAGTTTATCGAGGATCAGATGGACAGCATGGACAAATACGTGGAGATGCTCAAGTAACAGGCCGGTCTGTTTAATCTGGTGTGAGAGGTGATAAGATTGAAAGTAAAGCTAAATTCGAATATGATAACAGGCGTTCTGTTTCTGATCGTTTCTGTTGCCCTGCATATTCTGATACCATCGCAGATCCGGACGTATGAAACCAGCGCGGTGACTGCTGCAACAGTTCCGACGCTTCTGATCCGCGGCATGATACTTTGCAGCGTGATCCTGCTGGTACAGGGTATCCTGTCCAAGGAAAAGACCGAATACACGATTTCAGGAGCCATTTTCACTAAAGAAAATCTGCTGCGGCTGAAACCGGTAATCTATATTGCCATGCTGATCGCATACGCGCTACTGCTTCCGCATATTGGATTTATCATTTCCTCGCTGCTGCTTGCCAATGGCATTCTGCTGTATTTCGGTACGAGAAAATGGTGGTTCTATGCGATTGCCAGTGCAAATGTAATCGTTGCGTACTTTGCATTTCAGGCAATGAGCGTGACTCTGCCATAAGAAGGAGGAAGCGCATATGTTAGATAACTTGATGACCGGTTTGGCGCTGATGGCCTCGGCAGAGAGCTTCATTGCAATTTTCATCGGTCTGCTGGCAGGTATCATTATCGGTGCCATTCCGGGTTTGACTGCGGATATTGCGATCATCCTGTGCCTGCCGATTACATACAGTATGGAACCGATCCCGGCGATGCTTCTGCTGCTTGGCTTGTATTGCGGCGGCACATACGGCGGCTCCATTACTGCAATTTTGATCAATACACCGGGTACGCCCTCGAGCGCAGCGACTGTGCTGGATGGTTATCCACTGACGCAGCAGGGCAAGCCGCTGAAGGCTCTGACGATGGCGCTGTATGCCTCGTTTTTCGGTGGCCTGTTCAGTGCGCTGGTATTGCTGTTTGCTGCACCGAGCATTGCACATTTCACACAGATGTTTGGCCCTCCGGAGTATTTCTGCATCGCAGTGTTTGGCTTGTCTATTATTGCAAGCATCTCGAACGGCAATATCATCAAGGGTCTGCTCGGCGGCCTGATCGGTATTTTCATTGCACTGCTGGGACAGGATTCGGTCAGCGGTACGCTTCGGTTTACCTTTGGTGTCCGTCGACTGGGCGCCGGTATCCCGCTGATCGTTACGCTGGTCGGTCTGTTCGCAATTGCCGAATTGCTCAGCCGCTCGGATTATAATCCGCGTACAGATGCAACGCGTAAGCAGCATTTGAAGCTGGACCATGAGAAGCTGTCCTGGGCAGAGATCAAGCGCTGCCTCAAAACAATGACGATCTCTTCGGTGATTGGTACGATTGTGGGTGCTATCCCGGGTACAGGCGGCGGCATTGCAGCCTTTATCAGCTACGATCAGGCGAAAAAGACCTCCAAATACCGTGATCATTTCGGTCACGGCGAGATCGAAGGCGTTTCCGCAACCGAGTCTGCCAATAATGCAACGACCGGTTCTACATTGATTCCGCTTACAACACTGGGCGTGCCCGGTGACGGTTGTACGGCAATTCTTCTGGGTGCATTTATGCTGCAAGGCATGGTGCCCGGTCCCTCCATGTTCAAGGAGCACAGCGATATTCTGTACGGCATTATGATTGGTCTTGTCGTTATCAATATCCTGATGCTGATTATCGGTCGTGTGTTTACCCCGCTGTATGCCAATATCACACGCATTCCTTATGAGCTGATGAGCGCAATCATCATTGTTTACTGCATTACCGGCGTCTATTCGAGCGAAGCCAGCACATTTCAGGTACTTCTGGCGGTCATCATCGGCGCGTTTTCGTTCCTGCTGCGCAAGCTTGGATTCGGTGTTGTACCGATCATCCTCGGCGTAGTTCTTGGTGATCTGGTGGAAACGAATTTCCGCAACTCGATGGTAATGTCCGGCAATTCTCTGTCCATCTTCGTAACACGGCCATTCAGCCTGTTGTTCCTTGCGCTGGCTGTGCTTTCGATTGGAATGTTCTTCTACAAGGCAGCAAAGGACAGAAAAAAGCAAAAAACAGAGTTAAATTAAAAAGGAGTTTCAGATGAAGTATTATACCGAGCCGAGCCGGGAGATCCCGGTTGCGGCAGAAACGGAAGTCCTTGTTGTAGGTGGCGGCCCCGCAGGTTTCGGCGCCGCCCTGCACGCAGCACGCATGGGACGAAAAACGATGCTGATCGAGCAATACGGCGCGGTCGGCGGTGTGGCAACCACGGGCATTATGAGTCATTGGACCGGCAGACAGGACGGCGGCTGCTTTGAAGAGCTGCGCGAAAAGGCACGCGACTGTGAAGCGGAGCAGGTCATCAATCCGGAAAAACTGCGTATTCTGATGCTGGATATGCTGATGGAGGCCGGCGTTAATGTACAGCTGTACACAGGCTTCAGCGATGTCATTATGGAGGGAAACCGCGTTGCGGGTGTAATCACAGAGAGCAAATCCGGCCGGGAAGCGATCCTGAGCAAAATGGTGATCGATTCGACCGGCGACGGCGACGTGGCCGCGCGTGCGGGCGTTCCGTTTGAAAAGGGACGCTCGACGGACGGCGGTATGCAGCCGATGACGATCATGTTCAAGGTTGCCGGCGTAGATATGGATCGCGCCATGTTCTTCTGGGGCTTTGAGGATACGGTCCAGCTGCCGGAAGGCGATCTGCAGACACTCGGTCGTCAGGAATTACCCTCTCCGGCAGGTCATATCCTGCTGTATCCTTCGTCGCTCCCCGGCGTTGTCACAGTCAACATGAGCAATATGACCGATGTGGACGGCACAAATGCAAGAGATCTGAATCGTGCTGAATACGTATGCAGAAAGCAGCTTCCCGAGATTATTGCATTTCTGCGCCGCCATGTGCCGGGATATGAAGGCTGTTATCTGATCGACAGTGCCGATGTGATCGGTGTGCGTGAAACCCGCCGGTTTGAGGCGAATTATCAGCTGAATGAGCAGGATATTGCGCAGGCTCGTACCTTTGAAGACTGGGTAGTTACCAAGTCGAATTTCTTCTTTGATCTGCACAATGTAGAAGGCGCCGGACTGGATGCCAATGGCGAATACAAGGCGTTCAAGCAGCCGAAGCCGTATACGATCCCGCTGCGCTGCTTTGTACCAAAGACGGTGGAGGGTATTCTGCTGAACGGACGCAATATTTCGGGTACGCATAAGGCGCACTCCAGCTATCGTGTTATGCCGATTGTAATGAATATGGGGCATGCTATGGGTATTGTTGCCGCGATGTGTGTTGCACAGAACAAAAAGCCGTTGGAATTAGACATTCACGAAGTGCAGGATGAGCTGCGCAGAACGAATGTAGAACCGTAAACTCAGGGAAGGAGATACAGTTAATATTATGCTGAAACGAATGCCCCGCACGATTGCAGCAGAGCAGTCGCTGAAAAGCGGACTGTTCAAGCTGAGAGATATTGCCGCCTGTGCTTATGGCAATGGAAAGTGGATTCAATACCGGGATGCCGCAGGCACCTGTAAGCTTACGATGTCCATGGGAGAGATCGTAAAAAACGCCAGTGTGGAAGATGTTGAAGTGTCAAAGGCGCTTGCAGTGCTGTCGACAGGTACTCTGCCGGAGAACGGCGTAAAATCTATGGTGATTCTGCTGGTATCTCTGCTGGAAAAAGCAGAGAAACTCGGCTGCACGGAAGCGGATGTGAACGCAGTTTATGCGCTTTTGGAATATGCGGTGAACTATCTGCCGGCTATCGCCAAAGAGAATGGCGGTGAGCTGCTCGGCAGCGTGCTGCCGTACATGACACTGATTAAGCCATTGAACAAACGGGCGCGTGAACTGGGCAATGAACGTGCAGCAGCAACGATGGAATATGCCCTGACAACGCTGCTCCTGATGTTTACCGAAGCCAACGGTGCAAATGGATACGGTGTATATGAACGCATGAAAGCACTGGCGCCCAATCAGTTTTTCAGCCTGAATCAGGTTGGCATTGAGAGGTCAATTTCCGTGGATAGTCCTTATACTGACATCTGGACGATGGGATTTGATCCCATCGATGGAACGATTAAGGATTGTCGCGACATGGCATATCGCGATAAAGAGGAGGACGTACGAAACGTATTACTCGCGGTGAAGAATGCCCTGCAGGTTATTTGGAATATTGCCGCAAGTCTGTGATACGTGAATACACTGTCTGAGACAGCAGGTATGAAATCGCTCCAGCGACCAGCATGTATTTACCCAATCTTCATGACCGGATAAACAAATATCCGACTCCTCCTGTTTGTTTTCCAGATCTCAGTTGTTGAAAATCATATCACCCTACTTTACCCAAAAGGAGCTTCCACGCACGGCGATGGAGGCTCCTTTATTTTTCCGGCGCCCCGAACTGACGCCGCCGCTTTCTCTCCCGGATGAGCGCAGACTTGCTGATGCCGGTCAGCTTAATAACCTGCGCGTAGGAATGGTCCTCAAGCAGAGCCATTGCATGGTCAAGCTGCAAGATCGGCAGCGGTATCTTTTCCGCCATCATCATCGCCATGCTCGGCGCAGCTATTGTGCTGCCCTCTATCGTCTGGATAGGATGTATCCGCCGCTCACAGCAGATTTGCAGGAGCAGGAGAAACACCGCCCTCATTCGGATTGAATCCATCCGGTTGCCGCAGCGCAAAACCGCTGACAGCCCTGCTTATGATTGGAGAACAACCTAAAACAATGAAACGCCATCCGGCAGCGGATAACAAATCCGAGCCGGATGGCGTTATTTGCTACTTTACAAAATTGATGGAGCCGTCATCGTTATTCCATCCACGGGTCGATAACGACCTTCATGCTTTCGCGGGTCATGCTGGCCTTCACGGCCTGCTCTGCCTGCGCCAGCGGGAAGCGATGGCTGAACAGACGCTCCCACGGGAAGGTATCCTTGTGGCGCAGCATCATTTCCATCACGAGTTTGTATTTATTGTGCGCGTGATTCGTCATGCCGACGATACGCAGGTTGCGCGAATTAAGATAAACGGACACGGTATACTCTCACTTTTATCGCCTGTATTGCCGGTAAATTATCTGTATATCCTGTATTTCATAACAGAATTTCAGTGTAAAGTTAAAAAGTCACAAAGTTATAG
Source organism: Butyricicoccus sp. AM05-1 (assembly GCF_003474415.1). Classification (NCBI taxonomy): domain Bacteria; kingdom Bacillati; phylum Bacillota; class Clostridia; order Eubacteriales; family Butyricicoccaceae; genus Butyricicoccus; species Butyricicoccus sp. AM05-1. The sequence continues at coordinate 8,063 of NZ_QUDG01000025.1, forward strand.
CTTTGTGACTTTTTAACTTTATTTTTTCCCGTAAGTTACGCAAAAAACTGATCGAGTGCCTGCCGTACCAACTCGGACATATCGCAGTCGCGGTGGAAGGCTGCCGCCTTGAGCTGCTTATGCTGCTCCGGGCGCAGACGCACGGTCACCTGCACGGTAGAGGCTT
>NZ_QUDG01000025.1:8238-8446 GCF_003474415.1 Butyricicoccus sp. AM05-1
AGACGCACGGTCACCTGCACGGTAGAGGCTTTCTTCTTCTCCGCAGTTGGTGCGGCAGCGGTTTCCTGTGCCGGCTGCGGTTCCTCGTCCTTGCGGCCGATCATATTCTTGAACATTTCCTCTGCACTGAGTCTTGCCATTACTGTTCCCTCTCCTTCTCTACAAACTCCTTGACGAAATTCAGACAGTCATTCACAAAATTCCGGCT
>NZ_QUDG01000026.1:0-5138 GCF_003474415.1 Butyricicoccus sp. AM05-1
TGCTTCCGCCCAGCGCATCGGGATCTGTTTTCAGCGCTTCCTCGTCCGCAAACAGCACATCTTCACCGGAATTGATTTGAGCGTCTGCGCTCACGGAGAGGAAATCCCCAAACAGGTTCATGGCGGTGATCCGGCAGTTATAGCCCGGAAACGTCCCGTTCTTCGCCGTCCATTCGTCCTGCATGGTATAAGGGTCGTATTTCGTATACAGCAGCTCCGCTTCCTCAAAGCCATCCGTAAGCCATTCCTGCTTCACGATGTCATTAAAGCGGTCCACACGGCGGAAAAAGCCCTGAATACGCCCATCTGACACGCCTGCGTCGGAGAGCAGCTCCTGCAAAAGCTCCCTCGAACCACTGTCGTTCAGGTTCGTGTATTCAATTTTTTCCAATGCCGGACGCTGCTCGACTGCGCCGCAGCCTGCAAGTACGGCGGCAATAAGCACAACACATATAATAAAAGTGATTTTCCATCGTGATCTCATAGTTCTAATCTGTCCTTTCTTTGGCGATTGCTCGATTTGCTAAGGTTATTATAGCACCGGATCATAAAACCTATGTTAAGATATACAAAGTGTTGCGGCTTTTGCAGCAAGCAACTTTCCTCACATCTCCAGTTGTTCTGCCATGAGAAGCATTATCTGGTGCAGGCGGTGTGTAGGAGTATCGAAGCAAAGAACCAAAAAAACGCTCATGATTGCTTTCAATAAAGTGCGGCTGCGGAGATGTTCCTCTCCGCAGCCGCATTACGGTTTGTCAGCGCTTCAGCAGCACCTTCAGATCCTCTTCCGGGGTAGTGATGGGAGCAATACCGAAATTCTCTACAAGGTAGTTCAGCACATTGGGCGAGACAAATGCCGGCAGCGTGGGGCCAAGACGGATATTCTTAATGCCCAGATACAGCAGCGTCAGCAGGATACACACTGCCTTCTGCTCATACCACGAAAGCACCAGAGACAGAGGCAGGTCGTTGACCCCGCAGCCAAAGGCATCCGCCAAGGCCAGCGCGATTTTGACAGCACCGTAAGCGTCGTTGCACTGGCCTACATCCATGAGTCGAGGCAGACCGCCGATGGTCCCAAGATCCAGGTCGTTGAAGCGGAATTTGCCGCAGGCCAGCGTCAGCACCACAGTGTCGGCCGGCGTCTGCTTGACAAACTCGGTGTAGTAGTTCCGTCCGGGGCGGGCTCCGTCACAGCCGCCGACCAGGAAAAAGTGCCGGATAGCGCCGCTCTTTACCGCCTCGATCACCTGATCCGCCACGCCAAGCACCGCGCCATGACCGAATCCGGTCATGACCGTGCCGCCGCCGTTGATACCGGTGAACGGCTTGTCCTCGTTGTAGCCGCCAAGCTCCAATGCCTTTTCGATGACAGGGGTAAAGTCCTTATCCTCGCCGATGTGCGTCAGTTCCGGGTAGGATACCACCGCCGTGGTGAACACGCGGTCGGCGTAGCTTGCTTTCGGCGGCATCAGGCAATTGGTGGTAAACAGCACCGGCGCGGGGATGTCGGCAAATTCTCTTTGCTGATTCTGCCACGCCGTGCCGAAGTTGCCCTTGAGATGGGCATATTTTTTCAGTTCAGGATAGCCGTGGGCAGGCAGCATTTCGCCATGGGTGTAGATGTTGACGCCTTTACCCTCGGTCTGCTCCAGCAGCAGCTTCAGGTCGTGGAGGTCGTGGCCTGTGATGACGATGAACGGCCCCTTCTCCACCGTCAGCGGGACAGTGGCAGGCGCAGGCGTACCGTAGCTTTCGGTGTTGGCCTTATCCAGCAACGCCATACACTTGAGGTTTTTCTCGCCCACCTCCATGACGATGGGCAGCAGCGCATCCATGCCCCAGTCCTCGCCCACAGCAAAGAGTGCCTTGGCGAAAAAGCGGTTTACTTCCTCATCGACATAGCCCAGTACCATGGCGTGATGGGCATACGCCGACATACCACGCACACCGAAAAGGATGAGAGATTTGAGGCTGCGAATATCCTCCTGCGCGTTCCAGAGCAAATTCATATCATAATCATCATCCCGCCCACAGCGAGAGCCGCAGCCAGAGCAGTTTGGTGCCAGTCGTTCCCTTTCCGCGTGCACCTGTTCGATCAACTCGCGAATGGTCTTTTCGTTGAAGTTCACATTAGTGACGGTGGTGAACAGTCCCTCGATCATCAGCCGCCATGTATCGGCATTGACTGGTGTATCGGCGTCCGTGGCTCTTGCCAGCCCAATGAGCGCGCCCGTCAGCTCGTCCTGAAGTTCCGCTACATCGGCGGTCTTGCCGCAGACACCAGCCTTACCGGTACAGCCGGTACAACCCGCTGTCTGCTCGCACTGAAAGCAAAACATTTTGTTATCCATTGTCGTTCGTCTCCTTCTACTTTTTAGTTCAGAACCTGCATTTCCAGGTTCTTCTCTCCGAATTTCTCGCGCAGCATGTTGCAGATCTCATCCCGGGACTTGCCCTGCTTCTCACCGTTTTTAATGAGCTTATATGCCTGAAACAGCGCCGAGGGGCCGATCTCACTGCTGAAAAAGCCGATGCCCTGATTCCATGCCAGCAGCTCGAACACATCGTCCAGAGCTGCGCTTTCCACGCCATAGATATATGCCTTTACCAGTTCCCGCGCCGCCTGCCTCATCCGGCCCGCGCCCACAGCATTGGTCAGGGACAGCAGCAGCCGCGTTTCGTAGGGAAGCGTGCGCTTCTCGCTCTGCCATGTGGTTTCCCAGAAATCCACGGCGATTTGCCCCAGCTTTTCGTCAATCATGGGATAGTGCAAAAGAGCCAGCGGCTTGAAGGGAGCGGAGCTGTCGCCTTCCTTCTTCTCTGTGCGGCAGAACCAAACATGGAACTCCGCCTCACCCCGCTGCTCGGTGTGATGCTCGTAGCCCAAGTCCTCCATGACAGCGTACAGCGGATGCGGCTCAAAGGTCTGGATGATGTGTAATCCTTCGCCCACCTCCAACGCTTCGGCTCGTTTCTTCAGCCCTTCAAAAAAGCTGCCCTGTATATGGCGCACATCCATGGTCTGAAACCCCTGCGCATTGTCCTTCCAATTCTCGTAGCTCATACAGCTATTCTCCTTTCCTCACCCGATAAAACCAGACGTGGTATTCGCTGCCGCTCACCTTCTCCGTGTGATGCTCAAAGCCCATAAGGGCCAGCACCGGGTACAGGGGGACAGGCTCGAAGGTCTGGATGATATGCAGTCCTTCGCCGTTTTTCAGCGCGGCAGCCTTTGCCTTCAACGCGGGGAAAAAGTCTATCTTTTTGCCCCTCACGTCCATCACTTCGAGTGTGCCGATTTTGTCCTTCCAGTTTTCGTAGCTCATCGTCTTTACTCCTTTTATAGAAAGCTCATGCACTCTCGAAGCTGTCCTTACCCACGCCACACAGTGGGCATTCAAAGTCCTCCGACACCTCGCTCCAGGGCGTTCCGGGGGCGATGCCGCCCTCTGGACAACCTGCGCTCTCGTCATATTATCAACCGCAAAGACTGCATATATACTTCATTGTACTTCTTCCTTCCTTTTTCTAATGATTTTGTTATTCTTCCACCAGCCGGCCGTCCACTGTTACGGTGACCACCTGCCACGGAATGAATTTTCCGCTCTGCTGGAGCGCCTTTTTCGCCGCCAGTTCCAGCCCGCCGCAGCAGTCGTCCCGCATCAGCCGCGCCTTGCCGTCCATCATGGCGACGGCGCCCTCGTGGCAGGCTGCGGCGCAGGCGCCGCAGCCGTTGCATTTATCTTGATCAATTTCAATGATTCTCCGTTTCATCGCAAGACCCCCTTGCTTTTGTGGTTTGATTATAATAGAATTAAATCAACAAGTCGGTTGAATTTTCAACGAAAGAGGATTTTTATGAAAGAATTTTTCCCGTTACTTCATACGGCGGCGCTTTTCTCCGGCATTTCCGACGATGAGCTTGCCGCCATGCTCTCCTGCCTTGGGGCGAGGATCGACACCTTCCCCAAAGGCTCCCGCCTGCTCCGCGCCGGAGACGCGGTGGATGAAGTGGGGCTTGTGCTGGCAGGCAGCGCCCTCATCGTGCAGGAGGATATCTGGGGAAACCGCAACATCCTCTCCAAGACCGGGCCGGGGCAGACCTTCGCGGAGGTGTTCGCCTGCGCGCCGGGGGCAGTGCTGAATGTGAGCGTGGAGGCGGAGAGCACGGTGACGGTGATGTTTCTGCATATAAGACGCGTTTTGAGCGTGTGCCCCTCCGCCTGCTCCCACCATAGCCGGATCATCCGCAACCTGCTGGGCGAACTGGCAGAGAAGAACCTGCGGCTCAACGAAAAGCTCACCCACATGGGCCAGCGCACAACGCGGGCAAAGCTGATGTCCTATTTTTCCGCCGAGGCGCAGCGCCGGGGTGTCTATGAATTCGACATTCCATTCTCCCGCCAGCAGCTTGCGGATTATCTCGGCGTGGAGCGCAGTGGACTGTCGCTGGAGCTTGGAAAAATGCGGGATGAGGGCCTGCTTGACTTTCATAAAAGTCACTTTCTTCTCCAGGCGCCAGAGACGGACGGCCTTCCTCCTTCTGCGCGTTAAGAATCTCCCCTTCAAGCCCCCTTTGGGCGTATTGGAAAGTGCGGATACACCGGGCCGCCACGGAGCGTTGGGCTTTTGCAGGCTATGGTCTGCAGAGATTGGCAGGACAGCGTCAGCTCGTACAATCTGATTTGATTATACCCACAGCCGCTTTGGCTGTGGGTATTTTCTGTTTGAACTTCAAAAGCTTTGCAGAAGGCAAGGAGCCTAATGCCAAATTCAGCATGTCACCAACTATGAGGAAAACATCTTTTAGAGGAAGGTCAAAAGGTTCGACAGGGAAGATAAACAGTGTCCTTTTGCGATGCCGCTTCCGAAAGGTTGCGGCTTCGCCCCTTAACGAAGACTTTAAGTTAAATCTGTTATACTGCTGCAGTCCCCTCAAAAATACAGACAGGAGAAAAAATTGACCGTATGATGAAAAAAAGATATCTCGCTATTCCCATTCTTGCAATCGCACTACATTTTTTGCTATCCAATCTATTATATTTCCTTGTGGAAAGACTTGTTCTGGATGTTTTTCATATCCCCCCGCAGCAATTTATGAAATACTCATATTGGGGCGAGATTTTGATCTACGC
>NZ_QUDG01000027.1:0-4586 GCF_003474415.1 Butyricicoccus sp. AM05-1
TCGTATTTTTCAAATTATAACGTAACCGTCAAACCTCCCGCATCTCCTGTGGCCAACTATTAGGATAGCATTCACAAAAGAGTCTACGAATATGAACCGTCGTTTTTACTGAGAAATTACTGTCTTTTTCGGAAAGCACGCTTTCAATGTCCACTTTTTCATTCTCAATATCCACTTTCGCATTTCCCATATCCACTTTTTCTTCATTCAAAAGTCCACTTATATGTAGATTTCGATTATGAAGCTCATTCTTCTCGTTCAGAAGCAGATTCCTGAGAAACGCTTTCATATACTCCGTTGTTTCGTGAATGCCTTCTGGTAGATTCGTATGGCATCATTTATAGCATCAATTCCCCTTGGTATTCAAATTATACCAGAGTTACGGATCACTTTCAATCAGTCACGCTCTTTTTTGACGATCATCGCATTCCATACTTTCTCGGGTCTAAAAAATCCTGTTATCGATTTTACACCGATAACAGGATTTTGATTTCATTATTCTATTTCAGCTTCATCTTTCCCTCCATTCGCATCATCTCATTCTGGGCTTGCGCTTTGGTCACGTTTGCATAAACGCGCATGGTTGTTTCGGCATCTGCGTACCCCATGATAATCTGGACTGTTTTCACGTCTATTCCGCCCAGAATCATCCTCGTACAGAACGTATGCCGCAACATATGACATGTGATCGGGGGAAGAGGATTTTCCTCTCGGCCTTCTTGTTCTGCCTCGGCGTGTTCCTCCTGATTGCATTTCGCCGTAATTCTTTTAAGCTGACGGTTGATTCGATGGTTGGAGTATACACGACCATACAGATCACGAAAGACGAAATTAGTATAGCCATCAATTACGATCTGATTATCTGCATTGAAATCATTTCTTCTTTCATACAGCGCCAGCAGCGTGTCCCGCACTTCTGTCAGCATGGGGATTTCCCGATTTCCCGTATTACTTTTCGGCACAGTCACAGTGTACTTACACGTTCCGTCCAGAGTAGCAGTATAGTTCATCGTATGATTGATGCTGATCGTATTTTTCTTAAAATCAATATCATTCCAGGTAAGGCCCGCAAGTTCGCCGGAGCGAATACCGGTTCCAAGAAATACGGTCAAAACAGGCAGCAATTCACGATAATCCAGCGTATGAGCAACGTAAGAAAGCAACCTATCCTGTTCTTCCTCGGTTAAGGCATCTCTGTATTTCAGCTCCCAGTCCTTTCTTTTTTTGAACTCCTGATAAACACCATCAACCGGATTAGCGGCGATATAATGTTCTCGACAGGCCAGCTCGAACACCGGATGAATTACATTGTTCAGATTTCCAAGCGTAGAAAGGCTCAAGCCATGTTTGAGCCTGCTGATATAGAACCGCTTCACATCAGAATATCGAACAGATTGGATTGGTCTTTTCCCCACTCGTTCTTTACATGCTTGTTATAAAGATAAATGTACCGGATCAGCGTTGTTTCCGCAATCTCGCATTTCATAGAAATATATTCCTGCCAAAACACATTGACCGTTTTCGTTTTCTTATGCATTGCTTTTGTGCGCCGGTCGGTAATCCTGTTCTCCATGTCACGCAGGCATTCCGGATTTGTATCCCCTTTGGGTGGCGGATCTTCGGGGAGCAGTTTCCAGTTAGTTATGCTTTTGCGAACCCCATTCTCATCCGTGTATCGGAAGGTATAGCTGCCGTTTCTGATCTGAGCTTCTCCTGTCAGAAGCAGACGTCCCTTATTATCTCTTCGTTCCCTGGCCATCTCAGCACCTCACGATTCAGTGTTGTCATTACCAAACAGCAGAACCTCATTATTCAGATATTCTTCAAACATTTTTCGTTTGAAGAATATCCGTCCGCCGTTCCAGATCAGATACTTGGCGTACTTATCCTTCGCAATGATCTGTCGAAGTCTTCTTGTACCGATGTGGAAGTATTCAGCTGCTTCAGATAATGACAAAGCGTATTTCTCCCAGATTGGAACCTTCTTCATGTTATAAGCGACATTTTCATGAGTGGAATACATATCACTTCTCGCCTGCTGAAGATCCTCAGCTCTCTCCTCCTTCATGGTATCTTTTGTTCTTTTAGTTTTTCCTCTGCTCTCAGCCGGGGCATAATCGATTTCATCCTCCCGCTCTGCTTCCCGTTTCTTTCTGGGGCGCTGCATCTCTGGTTCTGCCTCCCTCAGCTCTTGTTCCAAAAGAATCCGCAACAACAATCTCATATCATCTGTCATCTTAATTTTCTCCTCTTCAGCAAGTTATATTTCTCCCTGCACAGCGCAATACCGTCTGCCGCAGCCGTCTTAATATGTACATGATGCTCTTTCAAAATCGTTCGGATAAATGCTGCCGCATCTTCTGCCGACTTGAATGGCTTATACAGGATATAGCGAACATCTTGCAGCTCGCAAATATACCTCTTAACCTTCTGCTCATGATTCTGCTCATCGGTACTTCTTTCTTCGATAGCCAGATTCAACTCCGGGATATACATTTCCATGCGGATTCCCGTCAAGTCATCTGTGTCGAACTTCACTTTCAAATGGTTTTGTCCTGTATACAGCATGACAAGTAATCGAGGGAGTACATAAACAAACTCCTGCTCGCACTTTGGACATGGCACTTTTCGCATCGTTCGATCATAGATTTTTGCTTTCCATTCGTGACCGCAACTGCTTTTCCACCAGTATTCCTGCTTTGACAAGGCCGAAACCTGACCTGCTGTAACCGTTCCGTTCTTCTCGCAATTCCACTCTGCTGCTATTGCCGGGTGGGTCTTTGACAGGCTGTTCAGGTTTTCTTCTACCGCTCGTCCAGTGCAGTACGGGCATCTGCTGCCATCAGTTCTTGATGAAATCCACGCGCTGTACTCTCCTCCGCAGAATGGGCAATGCCACCAGAAAAGTCCCGCTTTGCTGGATGTAACTGCATCTGCTCCGACCTTATTCTTCTCTGACCACTCCTTAGCAAGCTGCGGGTACTGTGAAGCAAAGTCGTTAAAGCCTTTCAGTAGTTTATGATCCTCGCAGTAGGGACAGCCATGCCCATCCGATCTGCTGGAAATCAGAGCATACCATTCATGCCCGCATTTTCCTTCCCACCACGCTTTCTTATTGCTGAATGCAGTCACCTGTTCCGGTCTTAACGGCAAATTTTTATCCGACCACTCCGCAGCAACTTCCGGAAACCTCGATGCAAGGTCATTAAAACCGGCAAGCACACGGTTTCCGTAACAATACGGACAACCAGAAGAATTTTTTCCCGTTCGGCTATGAGGACTTGCCTGCCATTCATGACCGCACTCTCCACGCCACCAAACCTTTTTATTAGAACCATAGCTGATATCTTTCGGCAGCGAAGGAAAATTGCGCGTTGACCACTGTTTTGCGATCTCTGGGCACATGATTTCCAGACTGTTTTTCACTTTTCTCACCGCGCTTTCCTTTAACGAGATTCAGTATAGACGAAAAAAATCAATATGAGAAATGTGCGAATTTAAAAAAGGGACCTGTCAGGCGATTTTTCATCGTCCTGGCAGATCCCGTTTTGTGCTTATATATTTTGTACCTGTCGCTCTCCCGTCCGGATATAGTTACTGTAGGTTAAAATCTCCCTCTTTTTCATTTCGTTCGACACCGTAACATAAATCTGGAGAGTGGTGGTTACATCCGCATGGCCTAGCACTGATTGTACGACCTTTACATTCAGTCCAGACTCGCACATACGCGTTGCAAAAGTATGCCGCAGTACATGACAGCTGAAACATGGGAGGAGCACCGGCTCATCGTCAATGTCATTGTTTTCAAGGATTTCGCCATTACAATCGCGCATGATTCTGCGCAGTGCCTTATTCAGTGTTCCCTGATGCTGTACCTCTCCGAATCGGTTGACAAAGAAGTTATAAACGCAAAAACCGCCGCACCAGATCACTCTGATGCGACGGTAAAACCTTTGCAAATGTGTAATTTTACAGGCATTCTGCCGACTTCGACACAGATTGGCATACGCTTGGCACACGTTGGCATACAGCCCGGCTTTTCTGTATCATAATCATGCAGAAATTCCTGCAAAAACGGCAATTTTTCGAACTTTTTAGTCCAAGGGTTTCATTGTCGGGAAATTATGACCTGAACGGACAAAGGTCTGCAAGCCGCTGTTGACCCTCTGCGGTCGCTCAACAGCGGTTAAATCGGCCTCGATTAAAAGTCTGCGATTCCTTGTTGTTTACAATTCTCTCACTGGCACACGCTTTGGCATACGTGGCATACTCAGCGCAGTACCGCCTGCACTTGCGCTTAGTTCGCACCGGTCTTCCTTTTACTTATTCATTATAACACTTTTTCGGCGCTCTACTACTCGAAATCTCAACTGAACCCATTCGCTCAATATTGCATATGATACGCTTTCAATCAGTCAAGGTCGCTCTTTTCTGACGAACATCGCATTCCATACGGTCATGGAATCCATCCGTAGCCATTATAGGATGGTGCAGTACTTTTTACCTAAACGGTTCTTTTATAATTCCACTTCCATAAGAGAACAGCGAATAAGTTTGTAAGGCTAAATTCCACACCCAACAGGAAT
>NZ_QUDG01000028.1:0-3894 GCF_003474415.1 Butyricicoccus sp. AM05-1
CTTTTTTCAAATTCTTTTTCAGAACCTCAATCGGTTCTAAACCAAACCTTTCGGTTTTGCGCTTGTCTCTCAGAGACAGCTTTAATAGAATACCAAATCCGACAGCAAATGTCAAGCACTTTTTTCATTTATTTTTGCGCCGCACAGTGCCTGCATATAGTAGTATACCTGCTTGTCCCTGTCGCATACCCTGTAAGCCGCATCTAACCTTGACATTTTCCCCAATTTAGTGTATAATTCCGCTCTTGTGGGAACTTTTTTTACAAGGAGAACGGTTTATGAAAAAAGTTGGTTCACCGATCAGGCAACTGCTGCCGCGGCGTGATGTTCCGCTGCGCCAAAACGCAAGAGCGCAAAAGCTGCTCCTGCTGCTGCTGACACCGCTTACCGCGTTTTGGCTGATGCAGCTTGTTCTCGGCTCTCCGCCGTGGAATATGAGCGTAGGCGTGGCTCTGGCCAACTGGCTGTGTCTGAGCGCACTCTACTGGATCGGCTGTGCGATCATCGGCTATCCGGCGGTCTGCTGCGTGCTGCTGCACATTCTGGCCGGTATGTGGGGCGCTGCGAATTACTTCGTTTCTGTCTTCCGCGGCACACCTATTCTGCCGTGGGACTTTAAGGCACTCGGTACCGCTGTAGCCGTTGCAGGCAGTTACAGCCTGTCTATGACCTGGCAAATCGCCATCTGCATTATGCTGATCACACTGCTTGCGTGGGCGCTGCGCCCTTATTATAAGATGGGGCATTTTCGGCCGCGCAAAGGCGATCTGCTGCGCCGCGGTTCCGTGCTGATTGCCGGTCTGCTGTGTCTCATCCCAATCGCCCACCCGCAAATACTGGGCATGTTCGGCGTAGAGACCGACGTGTGGGATCAGCTCGGTGCTTACCAGACCGGCGGTGCCGCTGCAGAATTTCTGCGAAACACCGAATTTATGGAAGTGGAAAAACCGGATGATACCACGCCGGAACGCGTCAACGCTATTGTGAATGGTGCAGAGGATGACCCGACACCGAATGTCGGCGTAGATCACCCGAATATTGTTGCTATTATGAATGAGTCATGGGCGGACTTTGAGGACTTCGGCAATCTGACACTCACAGAAAGCCCAATGAATTACATCAACAGCGTGTCGAACGCGATTCACGGCCACGCCTACACCTCGGTATTCGGCGCGGGCACAAGCACGAGCGAGTTCGAGTTTCTGACCGGTAATTCGATGAACTTCCTGCCATCGGGCAGTATCCCGTATCAGCAGTACATTCTCGGTCCGACGGATTCATTGGCTACGCTGCTCAAGGGCTACGGCTACGAGACGCGTGCGTTTCATCCGGGTGAGCGGACCTCGTGGCAGCGTAATATCGCGTATCCGCGTCTGGGCTTCGACTCATTCAAGTGCGGCGAGGACATGGACGTACCGCAGACCGAGGAGCATGGCTACGTCAGCGACGATTCCGACTTCGAGCAGATTATTTGGGAGTTTGAGCATAAGGACGAAAGCACACCGCTGTTTCTGTTCAATGTGACGATTCAGAACCACGGCAGCTACACGGTTGAGGATTACCCCGCTGAGGTGCAGGTCGCCGATGAGCCGGGCGTGTACCCCAAGGCAGAGCAGTATCTGACGCTCGCCAATAAGACCGATGAGGCCTTCAAAAAGCTGATCGACTACTTCTCGTCACAGACTGAGCCGACCATTCTCGTTATGTTCGGCGATCATCAGCCGTCTGTCGAGCAGGAATTTCTCGATAAGGCGTACGGTGTCACGCAGGACGAGATGACCATGGCACAATATATGGATAAGTTTAAGGTACCATTCATCATCTGGGCCAATTACCCGCTGACCGGCGATTCGACAAAGATCACCAGCCTGAATTTCCTTGCTCAGTATGTGCTGCGCAACGCAGGCATTGAAACCAGTGCCTACGGAAAATACCTGTGGAATCTGCAGAAAACCATTCCGGCGATGACCTTTGCCGGCTATTTCGATAGTGAAGGCAACGCATACAGCCATCTGGATACCACAAAATTTACCCCGCTGATCAAAGATTACGAGCGCGTACAATATAACAACCTGTTTGGCGGCAACGAACGCCAAGCAGAACTGTTTGCCTCTCCGGCAAGTACAACTTCAAGCGACGCCGCAAACGCAACCAGTGGCGATTAAACAGAAGCGACTGCTATTGAACAGCACCCCATTTGTTAGACAGTATGATACACTATCTAACAGATGGGGTGATTTATTATGTCAAGAGGAAAACCGAACAAACGATACACGCCGGAATTTAAGAAGCTGGTCGTGGAAACCATGATGGAAGAAAGGTTGAGTTACTGTGAAACAGCGAGACGATTTGAAGTAAGAAGTGCCACTCAGGTCAGAAACTGGGAGCGAATCTATCTGGAGAAAGGGACGGAAGGCTTTGCCATCGAACGACGCGAACGCGGCAGCAGCGGCAGACCAAGAAAGCTGCCGAAAGAGGGGGGAGAAGATCTGCTGGCAGAAGTTCTGCGGCTGCGTGCGGAGAATGAATACCTAAAAACTTGCAAGCCTTGGTTTTGGAAGACGAGCGACGCCAGCACAAAAAACGCTGGTAGTTCAGAAACTAAGGAAGAAATCACAACTATTTTCCACGAAAACAAGGGCAGATACGGCTACCGGCGGATTACGACAGTGCTGCGCAGCCGAGAGTTCCTCGTGAACCATAAGACTTATGAAGATGTTGGGGCTGATTTGCCGCGTCCGAATGAAGAAATACCGTTCTTACAAGGGAAATATGGGTAAAGTTGCACCAAATCTGTTAAATCGGGATTTTCATGCAGACAAGCCCAATCAGAAGTGGGTCACGGATGTGACGGAGTTTAGCCTGTTCTGGGAGAAACTCTACCTGTCACCCATCCTCGACCTGCACAGCAGCGATCTGGTCAGCTACACGATTTCAGACCGTCCGGTACTGCGCATGGTAATGACTATGTTGGACAAGGCGTTTGCAAAGATTCCTGATGGTACAGACCTCATTCTCCATTCTGACCAGGGTTGGCAGTACCAGCGCATGCTCCGGGAGAAGGGCATCCGGCAAAGTATGGGCCGCAAGGGAAACTGCCTGGACAATGCCGTGATTGAAAATTGCTTTGGAATACTCAAAAGCGAGCTGCTCTATCTGCAGGAATTTCAATCCATGGAACACTTCAAACAGGAACTCATTGAGTATCTGGACTACTACAACAATCGCAGGATCAATGCAAAGCTAAAGGGCTTGCCGCCTGCAATTCACAGACAACAAGCCCTTTCGGCTGCTTGAACAATTTTTACGACGAATTTTTGTCTAACCTTTGGGGGCACTTCATATGCAGTCGCTTTTTATTATCTAAAATCCATCTAAGTCCAAGCATGTGCTTTACCTGATAGGCCCCAGCCACCAGCACCCGTAAACAATTCGCGCGACACGGGTATGTCACGCCTGCGTAGACTTAACCGCATGTATAGCAGCAAAGAATCTGACACTGCGAATAGGTCGAGAAATGGGAGCACACTGTGCTCCCCTACAGTAGAAAAGATCCTCTGCCGTTCCCCTTTTCGGAGCGATCGCTGGTTTCTGGTCTGCGCCAAACTAAGAAGTAAAGGAAAATGGGAGCTAAGAGGGTAGAAACCGTAGGTGTCTACCCTCTTGCCCCACCGCTGTGGTACGGCGAACTCCTCGCCAAATCTCAGCGAAAAACGCTCCGCCCGGATAGGGTGAACCGCCTGCGCGGTTCAAGTCCACCAGCAAACCACTGCAGAAAAGGCTGCCGCCCAGACAGGACGTATTGCTGACGCAACTCGTGTCCCCTGCAAAATCTCTGTAAAAAAAGAAAAAGCAGCAACTTTCGTTGCTGCTTTAGATGTAGGCGTTGAGTTA
>NZ_QUDG01000029.1:0-3372 GCF_003474415.1 Butyricicoccus sp. AM05-1
TGGCGCTGCTCACAGAATACCCATACGCCGGAGAAATCGGCGAGGTTCGTATTATTGAAATCAGCCATTGTTCAGTATTCTCCTTCCGATTAAATGATGTGCTTCTTCTGAAGCTCAGCAACCAGCTCGTCGCAGGTAGCCTTGTCAGCGCCCTCAAGCATCTTGCCCTGACCCTTCTGGGGAGGAGTGAAGGACTTGAAGATGTTGGTGGGAGAACCCTTCAGACCAATGGTGGTGGGATCGATCAGCGGATCGTCCTTCAGGGTGTTGTAGTCATAAACTGCGATCGGCTTATCGTAGCAGCCCATGATGCCCTTGATGGACATGTAGCGGGGCTCGTTCAGCTCCTTGATGCAGGTCAGCAGGCACGGGGTCTGGGTCTCGATGGTCATGTAGCCATCCTCCAGAGCGCGCTTAACGGTAACGGTGGTGCCCTCGATCTTTACGTCAGCAGCGTAGGAGATCTGCGGGATGTCCAGCTTCTCAGCGATCTGAGAGCCAACCTGAGCGGTATCACCGTCGATAGCCTGACGGCCGCAGAATACTACGTCATCAGCGTCAACGCCGTACTTCTTGATAGCAGCAGCCAGGATCTGGGAGGTTGCGAAGGTATCGGAACCGCCGAACTCACGAGCGGAAACCAGAATGCCCTCGTCAGCGCCCATAGCCATCAGCTCACGCAGCATGCCCTGTGCCGGGGGAGGACCCATGGTGATAACAACGACCTTGCAGCCGGTAGCGTCCTTCAGCTTCAGAGCAGCCTCAACCGCGTTCTTGTCGTCCGGGTTGATGATGGTAGCCATGGATGCGCGGTTCAGAGTGCCATCGGGATTAACAGCAACCTTACCGGAGGTATCCGGAACCTGCTTTACACAAACAATTGCCTTCATAGTTCAGTTTTCCTCCTATTCTTACTTACCGAGAATGTTACCGGAGATAACAACGCGCTGGATCTCGCTGGTGCCCTCGTAGATCTCGGTGATCTTGGCATCACGCATCATGCGCTCAACCGGGTAATCCTTGGTGTAGCCGTAGCCGCCGTGTACCTGAACTGCCTTGGTGGTGATCTTCATAGCAGCCTCGGAAGCGAACAGCTTAGCGGTTGCAGCGTCCAGAGTGAAGCGGCCGCCCTCAGACTTAGCAACAGCAGCCTTGTAGGTCAGCAGGCGAGCAGCCTCGATTGCAACGTGCATATCAGCAAAGAGGAACTGAGTGTTCTGGAACTTTGCGATCGGACGGCCGAACTGCTCACGGGTCTTAGCAAAGTTGATGGACTCTTCCATAGCGCCCTCTGCAATGCCCAGTGCCTGTGCAGCGATGCCGATACGGCCGCCGTCCAGGGTCTGCATAGCGATCTTGAAGCCCTTGCCTTCTGCGCCGAGGAGGTTCTCCTTCGGAACGATGCAGTCGGTGAATACGATCTCAGCCGTCGGGGAGCCGTGCAGGCCAAGCTTCTCCTCGTGCTTGCCAACAGAGAAGCCCGGGAAGGAGCTCTCTACGATAAATGCAGAAATGCCCTTGGTGCCCTTGGACTTGTCGGTCATAGCGAATACTACGAATACGTCAGCAACGTAGCCGTTGGTGATGAAGATCTTGGAGCCGTTCAGTACGTAGTGGTCACCCTGCAGCTCAGCAACGCAGGTGCCCTTTGCAGCGTCAGAACCAGCGTCCGGCTCGGTCAGTGCGAAAGCGCCTACCTTGTGGCCTTCGGTCAGCATGCGGAGGTACTTCTCCTTCTGTGCGGGAGTACCGTTTGCAATGATCGGGCCGCAGCACAGACCATTGTGGGTAGCGAGGATATCGCCGGTGGAAGCGCACTGCTTGGACAGCTCTTCGATAGCGATAGCGGAGGAAAGATCGTCAGCGCCTGCGCCGCCGAACTCCTCGGGCACGATCATGCCCATAACGCCCAGATCGAACAGCTTCTCGATGTTCTCGCGGGGGTAAGTAGAGGTTTTGTCGGTTTCCGCAGCGATGGGCTTAACTTCGTTCTCGGTGAAGTCATGCATCATCTGGCGAACCAGTTCCTGTTCACGGGTCAGATGGAAATCCATGTTCAAGTCTCCTTCTTGTTTGGATATTTATTGCCAAAGCCGGTGAAAACCGGCATTCCGCCTGTTGCAGACTGCCATTTGGTGCGGCAGGGAACCGCTTGCCCGTGTCTAACCGATCAATAGGGTGGTTCGGTTTGGAGCGGGTTTTGCACACTTTTTTGTTAAGTTTTTGTTCCGTCTATCAATATACCACACCAGATAGCAAGCGTCAACTGTCAATATCAACGGAATAAAGCAATAAATTTGGTAAATTATAAGGGATTGTACAAGCGGAATATTCTCAAAACGCGGGGGATGGTGATAAATACCGAAAAAAACGATGGAAACTGGTAAAAATACACAAATACACAGAGCTCTCCGGCGGGAGAACTCTGCGGTGGTGAAATGTTGGTGCAGTTCAGTCTTTGGCTTTACCGCGCAGCTCGGGTTCTTTGGCGAGGCAGTTGCCGTAGTTTTCAATCTTGTGGTTGAGCCGTTCGAGCGTCTGCTGCATGGTGGCAATGCGTTCCTCGAGCTGGTCGCGCTGCTCGAGGAGCAGAGCCTTGCGGGCGCCGATGGTGCTGTCGCCCTGCTGGAACAGAGCCACATATTCGATGAGCGCCTCAATTTGCAGACCGGCCGCACGCATACATTTAATAAACTCGATCCAGCTGCACGAGGTCTGGTCGTAATCGCGGATGCCGCTTTTCGTGCGCGGTACCGGCGGGATCAGGCCGATGCGCTCGTAGTAGCGCAGTGTGTCCGGCGTGATGTCGAACTGTCTGCTCACTTCTGCGATGGTCATGGGAGTCACCTTCCTTTGGTGAGTTTAGTGTAGCACTTGGAGAGTACTCTAAGTCAAGGGTAAATTGAGAATGGAAAATGGAGGATTGAAAGTGAACGTGGCGGTTGATGGATGCGATTCGGAGAGAAACGGCGGGGTGACCTTACTCCGCTGTTTGTAAATTCAGTTGCACGATTAAAATCGTAGGGGAGCACATTGTGCTCCCGCATCAATGTTAAATGCGTGCGGACATACGGTTATTGTAATTGCAGTGAGTTGAATTTGACCATCGCGTTAATTTCCATTCTCCATTCTCCATTCTCAATTTTCAATTACTGCAACAAAAAAGGAACCCTCTTTCGAGGATTCCTTTTTATGCAACTTTGGTTTGTTAAGCGGAGAAATTACTCCTCAACCTTAACGTATACGCCGCCGTTACGGCAGGACTCGGTAGCAGCCTTAGCCATGAGAACCGGACGCAGGCCGTCGATAGCGCCGACAGCAGTCGGGGTATCGTTGTTGATTGCATCAACGAAGGAGATAACCTGGTTGATG
>NZ_QUDG01000003.1:0-289922 GCF_003474415.1 Butyricicoccus sp. AM05-1
ATCTGCCGTTCACTCAGACAGGGCAAAAGAGCAGATAGCATGTAAGGGGTTTGCCATCTTTGGTTTTGGGGCGTGTATAGGCAGAAGTCAGAACTCTGCCACTTTCAAAGATTCTTTTGCAGATCCAAGGGGTTTTGTAGGCGCTGTCGGCTGCAACGATTTTGTGTTCGGGGTAGTGCTGGCAAATATCATCATACAGAGAATCAAATGCTACGCTGTCGTGAATATTTCCTGGCGTAACATGTACACCTAAAATAAAGTTGTGCTTGTCACAAGCGATGTGCGCTTCATAGGCAAAGACTTTCTTGTGTTCGCCCTTGTGGAATACGCCGCATTCCGGGTCTGTAGTAGAAACAGTCTTTTCTACCATTTCCGATTCACCGGAGTTATCTCCACTGCCGGAATCATTCCCGTTGTTGTTTTCGTCGAAAGGTTTCTTTCCGTGCGTTTCTCTGTCCTTGTCTATCTCATCAAACAATTCGTGTGCATAGCGCTTTGCTTCTTTGGGTACAGCTTTGCGGGCCTGCTTTTTCAGATTCGCACTTGCCTTTATGTGCGTACTGTCTACAAATATGGCTTCTGTGTCCAAATATCCCTCGTCCGCAGCTGCCTTTAATTCCCAGCAGAAAATATACTCTACCGATGCGGTATTAAAACGGTGTTTGAAGTTATAGCTCACCGTTGAAAAATGCGGAACCTGCTCGTTCAGCGGATATCCAATAAACCACCGATACGCCATATTCATTCCAATCTCTTCCAGTGTTCGGTGCAGAGAACGAATGCCGTAGATATATTGAATCAGCACAATTTTGAACAGAACAACAGGATCAATGCTGGGACGCCCATTGTCTTTGCAGTACAAATCCTCAACAAATTCATACACCTTATTAAAGTCGATTGCTGCATCGATCTGACGCAGCAGATGGTCCTGAGGAACCATCTGTTCCAAACTTACAAACTCAACTTGATTTCTGTTTTCAATATTTTTCGTTAGCACGTTTATCACCCGTACTTATTATTCCATTTTTCGAACCATTTTACCAGAAAAAGGCCACCCGTAGGTGACCTTTTTCGACAGACTGAGGCGGCACCCGGCTGAGTGCCGCCTGTTTTTTGTTGTCCAATCCTGCCTGGCAGATGCCGATTTTGTGGTTCTCTCAAATTACTGTCTTATCGGCACACGACTGACAGCCATCTTCTTTTGCTAGGTTCAAAGATGTCCGATAACAAGATTCCAGAAGCTCCTGTTCCCGATGTTTGCCATCCCTCCAACGCGGTCCCACTGCATGGATCACATATTTGCAGGGCAAGTGGTATCCCTTTGTGATTTTTGCGCTGCCTGTCTCGCAGCCATGCAGCGTACTGCACTCTGCAAGCAGCTCCGGTCCGGCGGCACGATGAATGCAGCCGTCCACACCACCACCGCCCAACAGAGACGTGTTGGCAGCATTGACGATTGCATCAACACTCATCTTTGTAATGTCGTTTCTAATAATCTGTAAGGGCATTGCTTATTTTTCCCCTTTCTGCTGCCTCGTTAAACATGCTTTTTTGCAGTTCACGAATCAACATTTCAACCTGTGCCCCTGTAAGAAACGGTGCTTTTATTGTCGATGCCCAATAAAAATTCCGCTTCAAAATTGTTTTTATTTCATTCGGAGAAAGCGCAGGCAACGCCTTGACATCCCCATTGAAATTTTCCGGCACAATCATTTTGACACTATGATATTTTCATCAGCCACTTCTGTCGGCGTGTCTGTGACAATCTGTCCAACCGCAATAATTCCTCTTCCTTTGGAATAAAAAAGAGCATAATCCCCTTGGCGGAAGTTGTCGATATACCGTTTTGCATCTCCATATGCCGCTATTTTGTTTCCAAGAATCATCTCGGATTCATTTGTGTCTGAATACGAGATATTCGTATCAAACATGATTCCCTTACACGCAGAGAACTTCAATCTATTATTTTCTATTTCTGTCAGAAACTTCCCCCAGTATAAAACATTTTCCGGAATGATATGGGACTTATCCGGATTGATCGCAAATTCATAAATAACCGTTGGATCTGCTACTTTCACATTTGAATATTTCTGTGTATTTTGAACGTTTCCTTCCGTTGTAAGCAAATACACTTCACCATTCAGGATGGAATAGTCATCTGTATTAAGATCAACATCACCCTTCTTTACCTGAATGTAAATATGCTTTCGGTTCAGGTCATTTGGATCAACCAAAACGCACTCATACTTTGGTGTGGCAATTCTATTCGTCGATGGGATGCAAACATAGCCTTTGGTATCATACAACCACAGCGCAAGTAAATCTTCAACATCTTCCGGCTGAAGCAAGCTGTAAAAATACTTCTCACATAATGAGAGAGCCGGATCGGGATAATTGAATAAATCCAGTGCTGAATCGTGGACACGGTTATACAGCATTTGACTGTATGCTTCCACTCCATTTTTCTTAATTCTCTGGATAGTTGATCCCATAATAAATGATGTTGCCACAGCACCAGGAACGGATTCTTGATCAGCCTTATCTGTAGCCGGATACCAGTCTATGTTTGTCAACTGATTCGCAGCATCAATCTGTACCGCATCTTCACGAAACACCCAGGTGCTATTTGCCTTAACCCTTGCAATATAGTATTTCCCTTCATTTTTTGAGCGCATCCATAGCAAGTCTCCTTCTTTTACATCCTCTACCATACGGCACACACTGTCGAATGATTTGTACTGAGTCCTTGCCAGATTACAGTAATCCAAAAATGTATGTATCCCAGAACGTTCTGCCTGGGTTAATTCACGCAGACTCCATCCCATTGCTGCGACATGATTTCTCAAGCAATAGTCGGCAACATTTGTACCTCCTGTGTTCACCTGTAATCTCCATACTGCCATTTTATCTTCCTCCACAGTTCATTCAGCATTTCTTCCACTGCTTCTTCAACTCGTTCATCTGCATCTTCTCTCAATGCCAAAGTCAAAGAAAGCTCGTCTACACAATTCTGTAAAAACACCCGCTTACAACAACTTGGCTTTTTCGTAAATCTCCGCACGATAGCGGAAGGTGGAAAGTGGCATCCCGCACAGCTTTGCAGCAGCTGTGCCTGTGATTTTGCCGTTTTTCCATTGTTGGTATAAGTGGTGGAAATTTTCCGGTAAAGGCTTTGGTGGGCGTCCAAAGCGGACACCTCTTGCTTTAGCGGCGGCAATTCCTTCCGCCTGACGCTGCCGGATATTGGTGCGTTCGTTCTCCGCTACAAAGGACAACACTTGCAGCACAATATCGCTGAGGAACGTACCCATCAGGTCTTTGCCTCGGCGTGTATCCAGCAGGGGCATATCCAGCACCACAATGTCAATCCCTTTTTCCTTGGTCAGAATCCGCCATTGCTCCAGAATTTCAGAATAGTTGCGCCCCAGACGGTCGATGCTCTTGATATAGAGCAGATCGTCTTTTTTCAGTTTCCTTACCATTTTCCGATACTGAGGACGTTCAAAATCCTTACCGGATTGCTTATCAATAAACAAATTTTTCTCCGGGATAGAAAGTTCTTTCAGTGCAAGAATCTGCCTGTCCTCATTCTGTTCTCTGGTGCTGACACGGATATATCCATACAAATTTCCCATTGCTTTTCCCTCCTTTCTCCCGACCGGATATGTTTCATTTTCTATGGTACAGGATACTTGATGCTCCCGAATAAATAGACTGTGAAAATGCCGGGTGCAGACCCGGCATTTTGCAGTCACTTGCCCTGTAATCAGGCACTTTCCTTTTCTGCACGCAAAACCTGAAATCCATGTTGTTTGGCGTACTCTCTGGCAGCTGCCAGTCGTTCTTCACTGTATGGTGAAATCAAACGGACAGACCGCCGAGACTTTTCGATCACATAGGTTACGCTGTCCTCCGAGGTGCTGCGCTCCAGCCGGCATAGTAGCGGATACTTACGGCTGAACTCTGCCAGTCTGCGTTTCAGATCGGTGTTGAAGGTGTAGATGCTGGCGGTGCTTTCTGCTTCGTTCCAGTTAATGATGGTTTCTTTCTCATACTTAGACAGCTTCATCATAAAAAACTCCTCTTCCATTTCGCAGTTATGCTGTTGTCTCTTTTCTGTTCTCGTGGGAATTGCCGCCGCTGTCCAGCCAATTAAAAAAGGCTTTCCTGCTGATTTTAATCAACCGGCCACTACGCACCACAGGAAACCCCGGTGTGTGTGTACCAGCTCATAGGCGCTGGCTCTGGAAATCCCCATGATATGCTGAATATCTGTAACATCCAAAATCAGGGGCAGAGCGTCATAGTTGTTCCACTTCGTTTTTTCTTTCATATCGGTGTTCCTCCTTTATTTAAATTTTTTGATATTTCATTTTCCGCATATTTGCCGTTCTACCTGTCCCGTTTCCTTCATGCTGTCCTGCTCGACATACATGAGTCACCGATTTCTCGGTGCGCTCGCCCTCCGCTTTAGGAGAGGTCGTGGCGGTTTATCTCAGTTCAGACGGTCATTCAGTTGTCAAGGTACACGATAGAACAAAATTACCATCCGATGCCATCATATCTCCATAAACTTGACAAAACAATAGCTTTACAGTATCACGAGCGTAACGGATATAACCGAATTATAAAATTACCATAAAGCAAGATGAGGGAATTGTATGGACTTTGAATTTGTACGGCACGAACCGCTTTATGACCGTATTCTGCTGGTGCTGACGCTGGACAGACAGAAAATGAAAGAGCGTATTTTGATTGGAGAAGAACTGCAAATCCGGTTTCGTTTACAGGGATATGACGATG
This sequence comes from Butyricicoccus sp. AM05-1, assembly GCF_003474415.1. Taxonomy (NCBI): domain Bacteria; kingdom Bacillati; phylum Bacillota; class Clostridia; order Eubacteriales; family Butyricicoccaceae; genus Butyricicoccus; species Butyricicoccus sp. AM05-1. Next base: position 4,804 of record NZ_QUDG01000003.1, read on the forward strand.
CCGAGGTGCTATGTGATGTTACACGCCCTTTGGGAACTATGCTTTCAGCCTTTGAACATGATCCAGACGGTGAATGGAATCGCCTCGGTTTAATACCGCTGAGAGAATCGCTTCACTCTAACCGGTGGAAGCAGCCAGAACTGGAACAGGTGTCCGGTGATTTTCTGGCAAAAAAATATCTCACCGGTGATCCGGTGAGAATGTATGTGGCACTTCGTATCTGGAACGAATATTTAAAGGCAAGAGAACCACGAGATCGGGAGTCTGCCTGTGAATGTTTTATTGGGAAAATGAATGGCTTCACTGCTCTATTTATGGGGAATCCACCTCTTGACTTTGATGAAAATTTAGGAAAACCAAAACGCCTGAACATTTCCACGCATATTTATGGTTCTGTGCCGCAGGAAGATACCCGGCTTGACCTCTGGTATCCAGACAGCAACCGAAAAATGGAGTATGTTGCCGCCTATTCATCCCTGTATCCACTGATGATCTATTATCTGAACCGGCTGAACGATTGGGGGCTTTATTTCCGAAAATGCAAAATCTGTGGGAAAGTATTTCTTGCCAAAAGCCAGCGATATGAGCTGTGCAGCGATAAGTGCCGCAAAAAACCGTCCCTCCAAAACAAGCGTGAGTTTGATGAACGAGCCAGAGAAAACAATTATGATCCGCTCTACAAAAATGAGTGCCAGAACTGGCGAAACAAAATCAATAAGGCAAAGAAAACTTCTGGTTTTCCTTCTGAGCGTCTGGAAGAAATGCTGGCTGCTTTTGAATCCTTCAAAAAAGAAGCCTTGCAGCGCAAACAGGCTGTGAAAAAGAAAGAAGCCAGCCCAAAGGAATTTTCAGGCTGGCTTCTCCGGCAGAGTAATATTATTGTGGAACTGGCTGAATCAAAAAACTGACACTTCAGCAGTAAATCATTTCAGAACGAATAATTTCTTCTGCCCGGTTGCGGATGCTGTTCATTGCCCTGACCCACGCCATCTGATCGGCTGCTTTCAGCTCCTCAGTCACACCCTCGGATACCTTCATCTGCTTGATAATCAGGAACAAACGCTCCTGTGCCTGCTCATTCAGATCTGCCAGATATGTCCATAGTTTGCCGGACAAAATCAGGTCATTATACCGGGCTGGGTGGTACAACTCCAGATAGGCTTTGTGCATCCGCCCCCAGATTCCAATGGGGCGGTTTTCTTCCGGTAACTGTAAGTCCGGAATATAATAGTCACCGACCAGCGTATAGCTGATGCCGTTTTGACAGGTTTTCTTCGGTAAGTGTTCCATAAGCAACCTCCTGTATTCGATTTCCTCCGAATCCAGCTGATCGTGTCCCTGTTCATATCAAATTCAAGGCAGCTGAACTCTTCACCAACAAGCATGGCACATCCTTGCCGAGCTTCTGATAGTTCGTGCCGCAGCTTGGACTGCTGCCGCGCGTGTCTGAGGTGTTGAAGGTGTCGATGGTTTCCTTGCCGAGCGCTTCGGAGAGTTCTTTCAGCGTGGTCGGTTCAGAACCGCCAAGAAATACCTGTGAGTCCATGTTACCGATGATGGTATCCGCGTTGTCCTTATAGATCGCCTTGAGCTGACTCTGCGCCTGCAACACCAGACAGGCAGAGATTTCACGGCTTCGGATGGTGGCCACCAGCTTTTCCAGTTTCGGAATCTGCCCGATGTTCGCACACTCATCAATCAGACAGCGCACATGAACCGGAAGCCTGCCTCCGTACACATCATCTGCCTTTTCACAAAGCAGGTTGAACAACTGGGTGTAGCACATGGAAATGAGAAAGTTAAAACTGTCATCCGTATCGCTCATGATCAGAAACAGAGCCGTTTTTCTGTCTCCCAGCGTATCCAGTTCCAACTCATCGTAGGATGTAACCTCGCGCAGCTCCACAATATCAAATACGGCAAGACGCGCATCGCAAGAAATAAGAATCGACTTGGCTGTTTTTCCCGAAACGAGTTGTCAAGGACTTTTTATCAAAAAAATAAGCAACAGTATTATCTGTTGCACTATGCTTGTTGTGTATGTCATTTGGCTGTATAATTAATAATATAAATTTTACTGACGAGATCGGAGGTCATTGCAAGTGGATGATACTGTTTTATTTTTAAGCGCATATAATTCGACACAGTATAAAGCGACAAACTGGTTTTTACGAAAACTTCGTAATGTTATCCCGCACAAAAAGAAGCAGATGCAATCCTTACTGGAAAAGCATCATCTTTCTTTCGTGGCAACAGACGAGACTATTACTTCTGTTGATGGGAAAATGGAGGTAACGGCCCAATATGATTATGTACATCAAGCGACTACATTTTCCTTCAAATCAAAAGATTCAGCTGAAAAAGAAAATAATGCAAGTGACTCTTTGAAAGATTCCGGTTTCTATATCAATCTTAGGCACGCACAATCTATCTTAGTTGATGAACGATATTTCAAAATCGAATTTACTTTCTGGCTAGAGCCATTTTTAGTTTGGATAAATGGTCAGATGTATCAAATTGATGCCGGTGCCTTTATGATGAACAGTGTTTTGTTCATTGCTTTTGAAGTCATAAACTACAAAACAGGAAAACCACTTGCCAAAGATGATGTCGGGGCAAAAGCAGAAAACTACAACCTACTGTCTGTGGAGAAATATCAATTCTTTGATGAAGAGAAACCTGTCGAGGCAGGAATGAAAATTTCTGAAATAATATATGAAAATATTTCTGAGTTTATCTGGGAATTGACAAATAAGTGTTATCGTTCCCAAGAATATTTCTTTGTGCATGACACATTGGTCTTTTCGAATAATATTGAAAATATTTCAGATTACTTTTGCAAACTCATTGATACGAAAGCGCCTGCTGAACCAATTAAGGACATTAGTACAGTGGAAATATACCAATATTATCCACAAGCTGGTTGTAGTGTAGTTTCTGACTTTGATTGTGATAACTTTCAACCAATTTTATATTCGGCCATTATATTGGAATCGCTAAAACTCTATATTCATATTTTTCAAAACTCTAACCTTGAAAATGAAACAGATCTTCGGCGGTCGGTACGAAATGATATTTACTTGCAGAATCTTTTTTGCTCTCCTAATCTTCCAATTGAAACTCATAATTTATTGAACTACATTAAGGAAAGCGAGCCTTACAAAAAACATGCAGAAGCTCTTCACCTAAAAATATCCTATTTGACTGCACAAAATGAACTAAAGAAAAGCAGAAACTCTGCGATTTTGAATGTTCTGCTATACATTATTTCTTTACTCAGTGCTATCGGAACTCTTGATGTCATAGAAGCACATTTTGGTGTACCATTCAAATACAGCTTTATTATTGTGGTCACGCTGTTTATTCTCGGACTGTTTTGGGGAATAATAGAGTATCGAAACCATAGAAAGCTCTAAAATTCGTAACAACGTGCCAGAAGCATTTTATTGCTTCTGGCACGTTTGCATGTGAATTATTGGCGTCCACTTAGTAAATCGTCGCAGATATACGCATATTCCGGCAGCTGGTTGATATATGGTTCCCAGCGCCGCTTGATTTCGGCCAATTCCAGCGGATCGGCTGCTTCCAGCGCGTGATCGTTGCCCGTCATATATAAAACATCCGTAGCTACATCGTCCAAACACCTGTAACAGAGATCGGCGGCAGATTCGATTCTGATACCGGTATCCACATAGACTGGATTTACGCCAATCGCCAGCCAGACATAGCCTACCTTGTCCGACCAAAACAGTTCAAAATCAGGGCTTTGCCGCAGATGTTCCGCAAAGACCTCCTTTACTCGTTCAATTTCATGCTTCTCTTTTTCTGTGTAAAGCATTTTCGTGTCCTCCTTGACAAAAATTTTGGTGCGTACCATCATCAGTTTAGCACAAGGCGGCTTCGTTTATCAGTCTGTCACATCTGCTGAATTTCATTTTTGAGCATACGCTTGATTTTATCGCTCATGGTTTCTGTGCTGGTATTGCTGAAATGGACATGAACCTTGTAGGTTGTCTTGCCGATTTTCTTTACCATCGCTGGCGTGTTTTCCGGCGCTCTGGACGCAGTAGCGGCGTCTGCCACCTGCATAGTACGGGGTTCTCTGTTCATGGCGCTCCTTTCTCCGAACGGGTCTGTGCCGCCCGGTAAAAAATCAGTCTTGCTTACTGTTTACAATGTCTTTTGCTATCTGTCGGGTAGCACCGGCATTTTCTTCCCGGAAATTCTTCCCGTCAAAAAGAATCGGCGCACACCGTTCCAGAATACGGTCATAGATACGGGCGTGGGCCAGATCAGGCGGGTTTTTCAGCTCGGACAGTTTCAAGTTTGTTGTGATAATCATGGGCCTGCGGCTGCGGTAGCGGCTGTCGATGACGAAAAACATCTGCTCCATAGCATATTCGGTACTGCGCTCTACACCCAAATCGTCAATGATAAGCAGGTCGTACTCATCAAAGCTGGCAATAAACTCCGACCTGTCCTCAGAGAACATCCCGGTCAGGCGGTTCAGAATGGTGGGAAAGTTCGTCATCAGCACCGGCACATCTTGGTCAAGTAGAGCATTGGCGATACATCCGGCGAAGAAAGACTTGCCGGTTCCCACATCCCCGAACAACAGCAGGCCGGTGTTGTTTTTATATGCCTCCTTCCAGTTCTCCACATAGGCGCGGGCCTTGTCCATCAATGGGTTTTTGCCGTTGTCGTTGGCAAAGGTGTAGTCATAGAGATAGCGGTCTTGCAAGCCCTGTGCCTTTCGGCGTTTGATACGCTCCATGCGGCGCTGCCGTTCTTCAGCAGCCTTGCGCTGCTCCTCAGCCTCCCGCTGACACTGGCAGATACAGCGGGGCATGAAGTAGCCGGGTTTCCCAAAGCATGGCACAACGGTCTGCCTCTGGCCGCCGCACTTTTTACAGTGAATGAGGCCGTCTGCCGGGTCTATGTACTCGTCCCCGGCCAGTTCCATACCGGCGGCTGCCTTGTCGATCAGCGCCCGGATTTCTGCGGTAATCTCCATCATACGGTTTCATCCTCCTTTACGCTGTAATCCCGGTTGCGGGTGGGCGGGGCCGCCTTTTTCGCGTCCTCACCGGCCCAGCGCCGGATGGTGGCGGCATGGCTCTGATACCGCTTACCGGTAGAGGCCATGTATTCGGACAGCTTTTCGATGTACTGGCCCCATACAGTGGGAAAACTGGCCTGCAAGTCTGCCAGTTCCTCGTCCGTCAGGAAAACATTCTGGTAACGGCCATAGGCGCGGGCGGAGCGTCCCTTCTCTATCTCTCTCTTTATCTCTATCTCTTTCTCTAACTCTATCTCTATCTCTGGTGGACGAATGTCGGACAAATGTCCGCCGTTTGTCCGGGGCGCAGAAAGAGCCTTATTTTGAAGCCTTGCAGCCCGCTTTCGCTCGGCCTCGGTAGAGGACTGGCCGATTAAAAGTTCGATGTTGCTCATGTAGAATGTGCCGCTGTCCAGCACTTCCACAAGACCCAGCTTCAAAAAGATCTGCAAGGCTCTCTCCACAGTGCCGATCTGCTGGCGGGTAATGGTGGCGATCATCTGCGCCGTGTAAGGAATGTCCTCGTCAAGCTGGAGCCGCCCGCCATGTTTCAGCGATTTCAGATACAGCTTGAGCAGAATGTTGGAATACAGCACACCATCCTGCATACTTTCCAGCAGCACGATGGAATCATCGTCAAAATAGTTTTCTTTGAGTTTCAGGTAATAATATTTTCGGTTGTCTGACATAGGGTTCCTCCTTGGGGTTTCTCTTGGGATTCTGTACGCATTTTAAGGCCGTTTTAGGGGTCGGAGGATAAATCTATCAGCCTGCCTTTGACACCCTCGAAAAAATCCTTGATTTACAAGGGTTTTTCAGCCCCTAAAGCGTGACATTTCTCCCGTTGTTTCCGCTTGCGCTTTGCGGCGTTGATCCGCTTCATGCGTGCGGCACATTCCGGGCAGTATTTGGCCCGGTTGGAACCGGGGGTAAACAGCGCCCCACATACGGCGCATTTCTTCGCATTCAGCCGGTGGAACAGCGCCGTTTCCAGTTCCTTATCCTGCGGCAATACCGCCGTCCGAAACCACCTGCACAACAGGGAATAGGAAATGGACTGGACACAGACACATTTCTCCCCATCGTCCAGGGCGATACAGTTTTCGTCGATGTAGTTACAGCACTCATGCACCAGCCTCCGCACTCTGCGGTACTGGCGGTAATCCATGACTGGGATAGGTTCAGACTTATTGTTCTTCATAAATGATTTCTTTCATAAAGCCGGTAACCTCCTTGAATGAATTTATTGTTAAATATTCGTGCAAAGTATTGTTTTCTTCGTGCAAATGGCATATACTATAATTGCCAGCAGAAAGGGGTTGATCGTATGGCTGGAAATACCACAAACATCAGTATCCGCATGGACGCAGATTTGAAAGCGCAAGCGGACGCACTGTTTACTGAACTTGGCATGAACCTGACTACGGCGTTTAACATCTTTGTGCGCCAGTCGCTTCGTGAAGGCGGCATTCCCTTTGAAGTAAGGCTGGAACAGCCGAACAAAGAAACGGTTGCTGCCATGCTGGAAGCGGAAAGGATTGCAAAAGACCCGTCTGTAAAGGGCTACAATGACCTTGACGAGTTATTTGCTGACCTGAAAAGATGAAAGAAACCAAATATACCGTCAAGTACACGACCAGTTTCAAAAAAGACTACAAACGAGCCATCAAGCGTGGCTTGAAGATCGAGCTGCTGGAGCAGGTCGTAGCGTTGCTGGCGATGGGCGAACCGCTGCCGGATAAGAACCGTGACCATGACCTATCCGGCGATTGGGCAGGTCATCGGGAATGTCATATTCTCCCGGACTGGCTGCTTGTCTATCGCATAGAGGATGATGTTCTGGTGCTGACGCTGGCCCGCACCGGCACACACAGCGACTTGTTCGGCAAATAAACCGTCTGCCGCCGTATGGGGAAACCTGTACGGCGGTTTTTCTGTATGCAAAGGTATGTCGTGAAACGCGACGCACTTGACAGGGGTACGCCAAAACGCGGTAGCCTTTACCGCTCCGGCTCACGGTCGTGAGACTTGTCCCTTTCCTGTCGGGACAGCTGCTCGGCGGTTTTGCGGAGCCGTTCCACTGCTTTCAAATCCTCCCGCATGGATTTCATGGCAAGCGTGTCCGTCTGCTTTCCGGCGGTCAGCTGGTCGATTTCCCGCTGCCATGCCTTCGGGGTGATTTCCTCGCCGCTGGCTTTCAGTTCTTTCAGATACCGGGCCGCCGCGTCATAGAGGATCAGTTCCCGGCTGTGGCGCTGCTCAAACTGTTCCCGCTTTTCCGGCTTTACTTTGGCAAGCTGCTTGTGGATGGACTTGTACTGGTTGTACTGTTCCCACATCTCCCCGCGTTCGGTAAGAATGGCGATCCGGCGCTCGGCCTTGACGATCTTACCACGCAAGTCATAGTAATGGCTGTTCATATCAGCGATTTTTTCATGAAGCTGCTGCATAGACTGGATGCCGTTTGCCTGTAAAAAGCTGAATAGTGCAGCGCTTTCCTGCAAAGCCCGGATTTTTCCGGTACGGGTGCGGGGAGCGTTCAACTGCTGCTGAGCCTCCCACAAGGCGGTCAAGCTGCTTTGCTGTGTTTGTGGTTTTTCCGCTTCGGCTTTCGACCAGTAATAAAGACGGGTAATGCGGGCTTTGATTTCTTTCAGCAGCTTGTTGTCGGCGGCGATCTGCCGGTTTACTTCTCCCTTGTCGGTGCAGATACCGCGCTTTTCCATTTGGCTGGCGGCTGGCCCCAGATGGACAGACGGAATCTTATCAATGCCCTGCCGCTTGTAACTGCGGTGGTCAATGCGCTCCGGTCTGCCGGCAGATTCCAGCGCCCGGTTGGTGCAGGCCGCCCACGCTGCCCTCCAAATCTCCACATTCCCTTTATCGTTCCAGTTGGTCGTATCCTCTCGATGATTTTTCCAGCCGCCTTTCCCATCCGGGATACGCTGTCCATTCTCGTCCAGATCGTATGCCTTGCGGCACTTTGCGCCCCACTGTCCATTTTCTTTCAAAGGCCGGAGCGTCAGCATGATATGGACATGAGGGTTGCCGGTTCCCTTGTCATGGATAGCAAAGTCGGCGCACATTCCTTTGTCTACAAAGTTGTCCTTCACATAGGCACGCACAAGGGCAAGCTGCTGTTCGCCGGACAGTTCACGGGGCAGGGCTGCTTCAACCTCGCGGGCAAGCTGGCTGTCCCTTGCTTTCTCGATTTGCTCCACGCTGTTCCAGAGGATAGAACGGTCTGCAAATTCCGGCGGGGCGTGGGCAGGCAGCATGATCTCCGCATGGACAATGCCGCCTTTCCGGGTGTAGTCGTGGGTCATTCCATCCCATTCATTTGTCAGCTTGGTTCCGCTGCGGTAAGCAGCTGCGGCAACAGCAGAACGGCCTGCGCTGCGCTTGATGATACTGACGGGGATATGACAGAAATCTATGGGGAACACCTCCTTTCAGTGAGGGGATAACAGGCTCTGTGGAGCCGGGCATACGCAAAGCGGGTGTCTGGCTGCGCAGAGCGCACAAGGGGTTTGGGGAGCGTAGCTTCCCATCGCGGACGAAGTACGCAACGCTCCCGGCAGGGCGCACAGCACCGGCAACGGTGTATAAGTGCGCCCTTGTAAACAAGGGACTTATGGCGTGTCCCCGGATTTTGGCAGGTTTGCAGTCAATTCCGCCGCCCCCGGAAGATGGGACAGGGCAATCAGAAATGCTTTGACCTCCGCGCCGGAAAGGTCGGGAGCCAGCGGGAAAATCCCCTCCAAAACGGCTCCGCGCTCAATCAGGCGGCGGGTGCGAACCCTGCGTTCTTCGTTCCGCTGCTTGTTCTCCAAAATCTTCTTTCGGTTTTCAAGCTGCCGAATCTCCTTCAGGACTTTCTCCCGTTCTTCTTTTTGGGGGTGGGCTGTAATTTTTTCGTTCATGTCAGGCACCTCTTTTCTTTGAAAATACTCATAGATTGACCGTCCATTTCTGTCGAGCAAAGTACCGGCGCAGCCTCCGCAGTGCAGCGTGGATGGATTTTCCCGCCTGTGATGGCGTGATACCCTCCATTGCGGCAATATCTTTCACTTTCATACCCAGCATATAGCGGGCGTGAACACGGCGAGCCTGCATAGGCGACAGGGAGGAAATGGCTTCATACAATCGCCGTATCAGTTCTTCGTATTCGGCTAATTCTTCTTTTTCTATCAGGTAGTCCTCCGGCGATGGCTGCGCCCAGCCGATGGCGGCATTTTCGATTCCATCGTTACAATCGAGGGAATAAAACGCCTTATACCGGAACATCTTGCGATCTCTGGCGGCCTCGGCTCTCTTATCCAGAAGAAACGCTTCGACGATCTCATCGGACACCTCCAAAAAAATGTCCTCTTTGCAAAATGGATAATATTGTTTGAGATTGATAGTCTGCATAGGCACGCCCTCACTCTGTTTGGAAAAGGCCATCATAGCAGCGGCGCATATTCCGCAGACCCCGGCGGATGGCAACGCTAACCTTGCTGCTGTGGATACCCTCTATCCGAGAGATTTCCGGCTGCTTGATACCAGCAATGTAGTAGGCGTGAACACGGCGGGCCTGTGTCGGAGTGGCATGAGCCAGAGCCACCGGCAGAGCTGCAATCAGATATAGGCGGGTGGTCATTTCTTCTCGTTCCAGCAAAATATCTTCCGGCGATCTGCTGTGTTCCAGTGCGTAATTTTCCAGCCAGCTGTATGCGTCCAGAGAATAGTAGGCGCGGTGGTAGACTTTCCGACGCTCATAGTTCTCCATCTCCCGCTGGGCCTGATACATCGCTGCCCATACCTCGTCCGTAACATCCACAAACTCGTCATGCCGGTAGTGGGGATACATCCACCGCAGATTGATTGTTTTCATAGGCTTACCTCCTGAAAATCGGATGGGCGGGCAGCTTGTCCGCTGTCCGCCCATCGCTGAGATAAGGGAAATAATCCCTTTCACTTGGTAGCCAGAAAACAGGTCATTCGTTAAGCCTGTTCTCAAAGAAATTTATAAATTTTTTTCTGACCGCCTCCACACTTTGATAAACAGCCACTTTGGAGCAACCGCACAGCACACCGATCTCTGCAAGGCTCAGCCCGTCAAGCGCATAGAGTAGGAACCGGCGGCGCTGGGCCTCGGTACAGGTGTCCAGAACAGCCATCAGCTCATGCAGCGTTTCCATGCGGCAAAGGTATTCCTCCGGCGTTTCTCCGTAGGTTCCTACGCCTTCGGTGGTAATGATGTACTCGTCAAACTCCCGGCCATCCCAATGCCGCCGCTGCTCATGGAACAGGTTCTCCGTTTTGTGATCGGCCCGGTCAAGAAATTCATAGACTTCCAGCGTGACCTCCACGGTCACAGCTTGTCCGTTATAATTGATGGTAACTTCCATCTGCCTTTCCTCCATTCAGATTTTTTTGGTAAATCTGAATGAGGCGGCGGGGAGCGGCACCGGGGATAAAGTTCGGGCCATGCTGACCCGATGTTCCGGCTCCATAGGGACAAAAAAACGCCCGGACGGCATAAAGCCATACGAGCGTAATAGAGTATATTTTGCTGTTTAGTTACATGGTATAGTGCATACTTCTGACCGCATTGCTCCACTGCTGGGAACAGGCTTTTTTTAACTGGTGCAGATCATGGATACTGCGAAATAAGAAGAAGGACACGGTAAATTAACCTCCAATCAGCTACCGTGTCCCTGCAAGTCGTCATTGGTTTGTGCAAACGCAAAGAAACGGCGGCTCTGAAAATCAAAGCCGCCGTTTCATAGGCGCGTGAAAATATGTCTGCTCTGCGACGGCTTTTTTCTTTTGCCGTCGCGCGGCAGAGTATTATTCAATATTTAATTCAATGTTTCCAGTGAAATTCTCACATTCAATGCCAATATAATTTCCACCATCAGGAAGTGTAATTGTGTCACTATAAGTTCCGGTTGCTTCAATCAACGTGACTGCTTCATCAGATCCAGAAATCCAAAATACTTTTGCAGTTCCATCCGTAACCTCCAGCGCGCAGTCAATAGACAGATCCTTACCCGCTTCACGCTTTATGGAAGTTCCGCCGAACAAATACTCTGTATCTGAAAAATCCTCATAGTTGGCTGTATAGCTTCCTGTATAATCATCAATTCCTTTTTCTTTCGTACCTTGTAAGGATGAATTTCCGGTAAGTGCTATGGAACCAGCAGACTGAACAATATTGTTATACTGATCGAGAACTTCATCTTTTGTACAACCGGAAAGCACAGAAGCGCCCAACAGTATCAAGCATAATGATAGAACTATTTTCTTCACAGGTATCACCTTCCTTTCCTGCGTACAGCACGCTTTCCTTTTCCCTTGGAATTTGCCTGTTTACGGGATTTTATTTCTTTTTTGTTACTGGACATCAGTAACAACAGCACCGCCCAGAGAACCATGATGCCAACCCCAATGACTGCCAGCAAAGGATTCGGGGCTGTGGTTGTTCCGGCATATCCACTCATGTCAAAGCCCACTAAAATCAGCGCAGCAGAAAACGGATAGATGCTGGCAAGGATACCGCCTTTGAAGAACAGCATGCTATATCCAAGGAAAAACGCCAGAATGGAACCTCCCAGATATGCCCCTCGGATCTGCCCAAAAATCAAGATCAGCGGCATACAGACCAAATAGGTCGTCAGAGCTGCCAACACGATCTGTGTACCTCCATGAAAAAACACTTCCACTGTCAGTCCCGATAATCCAACCGTCAATCCAGTAATCAAGGTAACGCCAACGCTGTATATTCCCAGCAGGACTGCAAAAATCCCGACCCAAAAGAGCTTAGCTCCCAGCATTTTCGGCATGGAAACAGGAATTGTCATGATGTTTTTCAGCGTATCATGGGTGGATTCTCTGTCAATCAGCCAGCTGCCAATCATCACCAGTGAAATCGGAAAAAACATCTGCGTATTGCCCCAGACAACATTCTCAAACAGAGTGGAAAAATCATAGTTTGGATTTCGGTACTCCGCCTCCACAATCAGCTGGCTCCCATATTGCACCAACGGACAGAGTGCAAGCGCCACCAGCCCCACCCAAAGTATTTGGCACCGGCGTAGCTTGAGCAATTCTGCTTTTAATAAATTCCACATAATTACACCCCCTTAGATTTCCTGGCGCCGGTAAACCAACGCAATCAGCGCAAGAAATACAACGGCTTCCCCAACAATCACACCGAACACCTGAACACCATTCAGAAAATACGGACTGATCCGTTCCAACAAGTCTGCCAATTCCGCACTGGTCTGGCTTTGGTCATAAAATTGGAAGGTCCAGCGGAAAGCCAGCGGTCCCGGAAACAGGGTTCCGATATTCAAACCAAAAGGCTGTGTGAGGAACGCATCGCTCATCGAAAGGATATAATTTGCAGTCGTATAGAAAAAGGTAATCACGACCGACACGATATAGTTTTTATTAAGAAGAACAACGAGCAGGATACATGGAAGTGCGCCTACCCACATAATCAGCCCTTCTTCTATCCCAACGCCAAACAAGGTCCAAAACCCAACCGGCTCCCAGCCCTGAAACAGCAAAACCGCAAGATTTACCAATCCTCCAACTGCCATAAAGCCAACGGCAAACAATAGCAAAACCAGCATCTTGGACAGCACCAACTTGGTTCTGTTTATCGGTATGGTAACAAGGTTTTTTAGTGTGTCATTGTCCAGCTCCTCAAACAGCAGATTGGAAGCCAGTATCACAAGGAGCGGCATCAAAAGCAAATAAGCACTGAGCTGGAACAGGCTGGACATCACTCCATTTACAGCATCCACATCAGTGTTTACATCTGCCAGAAAGAAAGCATAAGCCAATGGCATGAAAACAGAAAGCAGCAGAGAAATAAATACCAAGGGCTTCCGTTTTAATTTAAAAAATTCGCATTTGATTAGTTTAAGCAATTCCTTCGCCCCCTGTCACACGCTTGAAGTAATCTTCAAGACTTTCTTCACAGGTATGCGCCTCCGATACCTCCAATCCGTTTTCTACAAAGGCAGTTACAATTTTCCCCACAGGCAGATCAAGGTTGTGCAGGCGCAGATTGTGGTCGTCCTGTATGGAAAAATGGTTTTCATGGAAATTGCGTTCCAAAATTCTTGCCGCCTGTGCAGTATCAGAGAGTGTAAACCGGATATGCTTACTGCTTTTTTGCTCCAGTTCAGCAAGGCTTTCTTCTTCCAGCAATGCGCCGTGGTCGATAATTCCAATATCGTCAGCCAGCAAGGAAATCTCCGAAAGAATGTGACTGGAAATCAAAATGGTTTTTCCTCTTGCGTCGCAAAGCTCCCGAATAAAGGAGCGTACTTCTGCAATACCGATAGGATCGAGACCGTTGATCGGCTCATCCAAAATTAAAAGTTCTGGATCGTGCATAACGGCAAGGGCGATGGCAAGCCGCTGCTTCATACCAAGAGAATACTGTGAAAAGAGCTTTTTATCTTTGTAAGGCAGTCCTACCAGATCCAGAGCATCTTTGATGGCATGATTGTTTGGTACGCCCCGCAGGGTAGCAAAGATACGCAGGTTCTCTGTGCCGGTCAGATTGGGATAAAAGCCGGGAGACTCAATCAAGCTACCAATACGGGGCAGCAATTTCTTTTCATTCCCCTGCAAGGGTTTCCCCCAGATTTTGACCTCCCCGGAAGTCGGCTTCGTTAAGCCCAACAGCATTTTCATGGTAGTGGTTTTTCCGGCTCCGTTTCTGCCCAGCAGACCATAAATTCTCCCACGCTTCACATGGATATTTAAGTCAGCCACACTCTTTTGTGAGCCATATTGCTTCGTCAGATTTTTTGTTTCAATGATGTAATTTGTATCCATATTCAAAACCTCCTGTTCTGTAAGGTATTCTATCACGCCAACCTTGCATTAACCTTGCCGCAACCTTGCATTAACCTTGCAATTTGAAATCCGGCAAAAATGACAAAGGTTCCCGCCATAAAGACGGGAACCCGCTTAAATCTCCAAAGGAAAAAGCAACATAAATTCAGTTCCTTCTCCCGGAAAGCTTTCAACTGTTATGCTTCCACCCATCTTTTCTACAAGCTGATGGACAATAGAAAGACCAAGTCCGCTTCCTTTTTCGGAGCGTCCTTTATCACACTTATAAAGCCGTTCAAATATGTGTTTCAAATCGTCTTTCTCAATTCCTACTCCATTATCCGCCAGCAGCAGCTCCATGTTATTTTCCTTCTTTGACAGGACAATTTTGATTTTGTCTGCATGGCTGTGAGCGATTACATTTTGAATGAGATTGTTGACGATCCTCATATAGCTGTCCATATCCAATCTTACCCGGACAGGCTGTTCGGGAATATCAATGTCATAATCAACCTGTTTATCCTCAAAAATCGGTATCCAGTCAATCAGGATATTTCTTGTCAGCTCTGCGGCCTCAACGCTCTGGATTTCCAAAGCAAACTCATTGGAATTTAACTTGAACCAGTCAAAGAGCACATCAATATATTCTTTCAGATCATGGGCTTTCCGTCGGGCGGTTTCAATATAATCATCCCGGTCTTTTCCTGTGACCAGTCCTTTGTGTGCAGCGTCAAGATACCCAATCAGAGTGGTAAGGGGTGTCCGAACATCATGGGAAAGGCTCGTCATAAGCTGGCGGTTGGTTTCTTCTGTCTGCCGTACAGTTGAAAGTCTGCTTTCATAGGACACAACAATCTCATTGATTTCATAGGCAAGAGGTGCTGTCAATTCATTTGTTGCAGACAGAATACGCCGGTTGCCATTTCCGTTTTTCACATCAACCAGCACATCGGTCATTTCTGCGATTTGTTTTTTTACGCGCCGAACGAGAACGATGGAAGTCAGCACAGCCACAACAGCAATCACAATGGACAAGAAAACGATGATTTCCATATTGGCTATACCTCCTTATTAAAGCGGTAGCCAATCCCTTTGACCGTTTGGATATACTTTGGGCTTGAAGGATTGACTTCTAATTTTTTACGAAGTCGGCTGATAATCGCCATAATGTTACTGTCATCATAGAAATATTCTTCGCCCCATACTTCCTCATAAATCTGCTGTTTGGTCAAAATTTTCCCTTGATGTTTTGCACAGTACAGGAGCAAATCAAATTCCTTTGGGGGCAGTTCAAAAGCGCCGTTTGATGTAGTAACAGAACGATTTTCAAGGTCAATCTGCAATCCGTCAAAATTTAGCTTTTGTATGGCTCCAGCTTGCTGATTAAAGCGAGTGTAGCGGCGAATAAGAGACGCAATACGGGCAATCAGTTCATCCATATCAAACGGTTTTGTAAGATAATCGTCCGCTCCGGCCCGTAAGCCCCGTACTTTAGAAATGCTGTCATTTTTAGATGTGAACATCAAAATCGGCAGACTGCTCTCTTTGCGGATTTCTTCCAGCGTTTCAAAGCCATCCATACCAGGCATCATCACATCCAACACCACAAGCTGATACTCCTGCTCTCTTAATTTTTGTAAGCCCTCTTTTCCGGTATTACAAAAATCAGCTTCTATGTTTTCTGCTTGTACGCTACGTTTAATCAAAGCGCACAGTTCTCTGTCATCATCTATAATCAGGATTTTATTCATGGTGCAACCCCTTCCCTTGTTTTGTCCTTCCGTCAATCGGCTTTTCTGCGTTCTTTGGGATCAGCCAAACACCAGCCATCTTCACGGCGCCGGGAATGCGCCCTCCGGCGCAATAATAATTTACCCTACGAGGTGTCACGCCCCACTTTTCGGCGGTCTCTTTCAATGTCATATAGTCCATTTCGCACCTCCACAGAGTACATTATAGTTCTCTTTCTCGAACAATGCAAGGAACGAAATGTGAATTATAAACTTCAACCAACCTGCATATAGCAACATTCCACGGGCGAAGTATGAATTATACAATGTAACTTGGTGATGTTATATGGCGAAAGTTGAAGATTGTCCCGGTTTTGAAACCTTCGGCGCAGATGTCAAAGCTGCACGAGAGGCAAAGCGTCTGGCACGAAAAACATTGGCAGAAATGGTTGGGATTGAATGGCGGTATCTTGCCAACATTGAGAATCAAGGTGCGATTCCGAGCCTGCCTGTGATGATCCAGTTGATTAAGGTCTGCGGACTTCCCGTGGAACGGTATTTTAACCCGGAGATTATGCGAGAAGAAAGCGAACAGCGGCAACGGGTCAGCCACAAGCTGAAGCTTTGCCCTGAAGAATACCTGCCGATTATCGAAGGTGCCATAGACGGGGCGCTCAAAATGGAACAGACTGCGAAGCAGAAGGAGGACGCATAATCGCGGCCTCCTTCTGGCGTTTCTGTATCATGTTTCCCTGCACTTTTCCAAAAGTTCCCGGCACCTCTGCTGGATTTCTCCGGTTTCTGTCACAGTCAGGTCACGGTCATTTCCAGTAATCTTATCTTCCAGAAAGTTGGCGTATGTACCCAACAAAGCGTTCCGTAAATCCTCCGGGGTTTTCTGTATTTCAGCGCTGTACCAGTCATTCCGGTGGGGTTCCCATGCCATCAATGTATAACCGTGGCTGGTCTGAACCACCTCATACAGTGGATCATCATCCAGATATGCCTGAAACACTTTCAAAATCTTTTCAAAGGTCAGCATTTCCCGCACCTCCCATTCAGCTGCAAATCAGTTCCCTGATTAAAATTTCCTCAATCTGTGCCGTTAATGTGTTCATCAGCCCCACCCAACGCATAGGGTCACAGGCTTTCAGTTCTTCCGCGACACCCGCAGTCTCCATCATGTGAGGCAACATGGTGTCCACGCGCTCCTGTGCTGTCCGCTCAATCTCTAACAGGTGTGGATACAGCTTCTCGCTCATCAGCAGATGGTTGTAGAGAATGGGGCGATGTTTCTTTAGGTAGGATTTTCGCATTCTGCCGTACTTGCCGATAGAAGTTTCCGGCTGTTCAGAAAGTTTTAGGTTGGGTATATCATAATCTCCACAACGAATGTAAGTCAACTCACTCATATTCATTCTCCTTTGCTTCGTGATGATTAGACTGCTGCGCTGGCTGCTATGCTGCCTTTGCGTGGTTCTTCTTTTGGCAGCTGACCGATAGTAGAAAAAACACCTTTTTTCATATCCTCAGCCCGGATCAGGGCTTTCTTAGCGTCCATTTCCGCTTTTTTCTTCGCCTTGATTTTGTCCTCATACTGTTTCTGTGCGCCGCTGGCTTTCCGCTTCAAATAATTCTGATGAAGCCTGTCCTTGCGTTCTTCTTTTTTCCGCAGTTCTTCCTGTTCCTCCGGAGTTAAAGGAACCGGCTGTAAGGATGGTGGGATATAGCGTCCTAAAAAATTGAAGTAGATTTCAATTTCCTGCGTGGTGTCCTGACTGCCTTTTCGGGCGCGTTCGTGGACAAGGATTTTCTCTACAAACTCATTGAGCATGGTGTTTGTCAGAGTGTCAAAATTCTCGTACTTATCAATCAGGGCTATAAATTTCTCCGCTGATTTCTGGCTCTGCTCATAGCCGGTAACAGCCTTTTCCAGCTCTGCAATTTCAATCTCAAGTGCATCCTGCTCTTTGGCATACTGTGCATCAAGCGCCTTATATCGTGCATCCGGCAGCTTGCCGAGGGCGTTGTCCTCATAGATTTTGCAAATCAGTTTTTCCAGTTCTTCGGCTCTCTTTTGAGCAGCAGCCAGACGCCTGCGCTTTTTCGATATATCGGCACTCTGTTGAGCAACCTGCGTTTCCTGAACGGTGTGAATAAATTCCGTCCGGTCATTTCTGGAATATTCAGCGATAGCCCGGAGCGTGTCAGAAACCAATGTCAGAACAGCACTCTCATTGATACGGTGTTGTGTAGGGCATAGTGTCCCACACGGAACTTTGGTATAATTGGAACAGGTATATTGAGAAATCCGCCTGCCATTGTTGGTGCGGTGGACATACATCTTGCCGCCACAATCGGCACAATAGAGCAAACCTGTGAGGGGAGCCGCTTCGCCCCAGCCGTTTGGATAACGCCGTACATTGCTGCGGATTTTCTGCGCCAAATCAAAGGTCTGCTGGTCGATAATGGCTTCATGGGTATTCTCAAAGATCGTCCATTTGTCCTCAGAAACATAGTGGCTTTTCTTGTCCTTAAAGTGCTTGCGGGTCTTGAAATTGATGGTATGCCCTAAATACTCTCGTTTTTTCAAAATGTTCACGATGGTAGATGATCCCCACCCATAGGGGTCTTTGACCGGCTTTGAACGGTTCACACCCTCGTTGAAGCGGGCAAGGTGTACGACAGGAATTTCAATCCGGTCTGTGGATAATTTGCAGGCGATCTGGTAAGGCCCATATCCCTCCAGCGTGAGGGAGAATATACGGCGTACCACTTCGGCAGCTTCCTCATCTACCAGCCAATGCTCCCGTTTTTCGTCCCATAAGTAGCCGTAAATCACAGTGCCGGTCAGGTGCTTGCCACTCATGCCTTTTGACTTAAACACAGATCGGATTTTCCGGCTGGTATCACGGGCGTAAAATTCATTCATGATGTTGCGGAACGGGGTAAAATCGTCATCGCCTTTCAGACTGTCCACACCGTCGTTGATGGCAATCAGACGAACGCCTCGCTGCCGCAAAACCTCCATAACTTGACCGACCTTCAGATAGTCGCGTCCTAACCGGCTCATGTCCTTGATGACGATTGCCTCTACACGCCCTGCCTCCACTTCCTCCATCATCGCCAAAAATCCGGGGCGGTCAAAACGGGTGCCTGAGATACCATCATCGGTAAAGTGCGTAGGGTTGGGCAGCCCATTCCGGCGGGCAAAATCCTCTAACATCTGTTTTTGGTTGGATATGGAGTTGCTCTCGCCCTGTAACTCATCGTCCCGGCTCAGGCGCTCGTACAGTGGGGTAATTTTTTCATTTCTCATGGCTGTACCTCCTGAAACAAAAATGCTCTAAGTGATTGCTTCACTAACCATGACAAAATCATGATTAAGAAGTCACTTAGAGCATATATCACCGGCAGCCAGCTTGTATTTTTTATACTGACGGACTGCAAAGTGATTCGGCTTTTTCTTTTCCAGGGCTTCAAACATCAGATCCACTGGATTCTGAAAGGTTTCATCATCCTCGCGCACTTCCATCGCATTCAGGAATTCGATCAGTGTTGCAAAGTTCTGCTCTTCCAGCGGTGCCTCATAGTGGATATAACCGATCAAGGCACAATACAACAGCGTCTCTGCTTTCGTCCAGAATTCATCACCGGCTTTTCCATCGCCCTTTGTGTTGGCAATCAGCGTTGTCACCAGTTTCAGAATGTCTTTTTCTGAATGGATATAGGCGAAGGGGTTATAGTGCATCGACTTCTGAAAGTTGATCGTGTTGAAAATCTTGATGTTGTAGCCATGCTTCAAAAGGGCATTGCTGCACTCAATCACGATGCTGCCTTTCGGGTTTTGTCAATAAGGATAGAGAAAAAAGTAAATTATTTTTATGAGGTTACAACATCGGATTGAATAAGGCGCAGTACCTTGTCGGTAAAGGTTTCCCGGCTGGTCTGGCTGAAATGGAAATAAATATCAAAGGTCGTACCGCCAACGGTCTTTACCATATCGGGTGGCGGTACGTCCGGGGCGGGTGAAGCGTTGCCGCCCGCCATCACGGGCAGGGGGATGGCCTTGCCCTCTCTGCTGGTGCTGTCGCTCCCCTCCGGGGCGGGGATGGTGCTGGTGATCGTCATGCTGGGGTCGTAGGTCATAGGCTCTCCTTTCATCATTCATCAAAGTTAATCCACGTGAGCGCCATTTTGCCGCCCACGTTGGAGTGGGGGAAGGGGAATGTATTAGTCCCCCTTTGAGGACTGTCCACAAGCCCCCTGATTGCAAGGCTTTTCAGCCTCTAAATGTCCACGCCTGCGGCGTTCCCGTTCGCTGGCAGCTTTCTTTCTCCGGCGCACATTGGCGGCGCACTCGTCACAGTATTTGCCCCGATTGGAGCGCGGCACGAACATCGCCCCGCACTCGGCACAGGGCCGCGCCTGTCCTCGGTGGAGCAAGGCGGCACACAACCCCTTGTCTGTTGGCAGGACGGCGGCGCGGAACCATTTACAGACCAGGGAATAGGTGATACTCTGGACGCAGACACAAGGCTCCCAGCCGTCATCAAGAGCAAGACAGTTGCCGCCGTCATAATTGCAGCAGTCATGCACCAGCCGCCGGACGGCTCGGTACTGCTGGTAGGTCAGTCGGGGAATGCCGTTCACCGCTCCACCTCCCGGCGTTTCTGCTGGGTCTGCTCCTGCTGGTGTATGGCAGCATCGGCGTTCCGCTTCACCTGTTGAAGCCGCCGCAAATCGTCTTGGATAGGCTTGTACTGCTCATACTCGGCTGTGTACTCCTGGTGAAGCCTCGCCTGTTCCTGTTCCCACGCATGAACGGGGATTTTACCAGCAGGGGAACGGTGCTTGTCCAGCTTCCGGCGGGCCATGTGGAACGTCCTCAACTCGTTCTCATGCTCCCTCTCGAATTTTTCCCGCTTGCCCTTCCACTTGATACCCTGCAACTCGTCATAGACGGGCTTGGTGTCTCGGTAGAGGTCAACAAGGCGAAGCAGTTCCTTCAATTCGTTCAGACGGTCACGCTTCGCTTTCATGGATGTGTTGATGGCCTCCGTTCGTTCACTCTGGGCGGCGATATGGGTCTCTAAATCTTCCAGCGTAGCGATGCCCCTCTCGGTCAGAAAATTGATGGCCTCGGCAAAACCTTTAAGATTTCCAATCCTGGCGTTGCGGCTCCATGCTCCGGCGTTCCGGCCCTCATAGTAGTCGGTCAGCAGGGCGGCAAGGGTCGGGGCCTGGGGCTTGCTCAATTCTTCTTTTATGGCCTTAATCCAATCCGTCAGGCCGGCGATTTTCTTCCGAATATCCCGCAGAATGTTGTTGGCCTTTTTTATCCAGCGGTTCAGATCGCCCTTGTCGGTGGGGATGCCCTTGGCCTCCATCTGGCGGACGGCCACGCCCTCATGGACGGTGGGCAGCAGGTCAAGGCCCTGACGCTCATAGGAGCGGTGGTCGATGCGGCAGGTCAGCCCCTTTTCCTCAAACTTGGCGTTCACCATAGCGGCCCACGCCTCCCGCCAATGTTCCAGTGTTTCCGGGCTTCCCCAGTCGGTAGTGGGAACAGCGTCAAAGAGGGGCTTGCCGTCCTCTCCCATAATGCGGTTCCCGTCCTCGTCCAGACGGTAGCGGCGGCGCTGCTTGCACCCCCATTTGCCGTCTGGCTCAATGGGCCGGATGGGGCAGAGAACATGAAAGTGCGGGTTAGGAATACCGCCGTCCTCCTTGTCCGGCTGGTGGATGGCAAAGTCGGCAATCATGCCCCGGCCCACAAGCTGCTCCGAAACAAATTGCCTTGCAAGAGCGATGTTTTCCTCCAATGAAAACTCGTTCTGCAAGGCAATGTCAAAGCTATATGCAAGCTGGGCTTTCTTGCCGCGCTCGGCCTTCTCCACGGCGTTCCAGAGGGTGGCGCGGTCTTGGTACTGGTTGGGGGCCTGGGGCGGCAGGAGAATGTCTGTGCAGACCACGCCGCCCTTGTGGGTGTAGTCGCTGACCTCGCCATAGTATTCGCTATACAATTTCTCCCCGGCTCGGTAGGCGGCGGACGTGACAACAGACTGTCCCGCGCTCCGTTTGACCTGGGTAACGTGGAGATGGAACAGGGCCAATTATCCGCTTTCCTGCTGGTCAGTGGCTTGGCTCACCAGGGCGGCAACTTCCGGCAGGGAAAAGACCTTTTCCATCAAAAGAAAAAAGGCCCTTTCGCTCATGCCGCGCACCTCCGGGGCGATACTCTCCACCGCTCCGCCACGGGTGATAAGTCGGTGGTTTCGCTTCTTCCTTTCGCCTTGGGTGTAGTAGCGGATGCGGTTCTCATACCGCTGGCCTCTGTGCTGGTACTGCTCCAACTTAGCGGTGGCCTCAGCATACTCTTTCTCTAATTCTTCGCGTGACTTGTCCATCGTGTTTGACCTCCTTCTTGGCAAAACAAAAGACCGTCTACCTGCTGTGTCGGGTAAACGGTCAAGGGTAACGGTATTCGGTTTTAGCCTCGCTGGAAAGGTGCAGACGCAGAGCGGATGTACCTTTCCAGCGAGGGCGCAGGGATAGCCGCAAAGCGGCGCAAGGGGCGCAGCCCCTTGTACGGAGCGGAGCGACGCAAACGGCCCGGACTTTCGGAAGTCCGGGCCGTAGCCTCGCAGAGCGCACGATACATGGTCGCAGACCATGTATAGAAGTGCGCCCTTTGTTCCAAAGGGATTTTATAAGTCCATCATTGATGGGAGAATTTTGTTGAACATATGGCGCACCTTATCAATCCGGGTGTTTGGGCGGCGTGGCTGAAAAACTGGTTCGCCGCTGGCGATTTGATACCCCTTCAATTCTGTTAAACAAACGCTTCTCCCGTTTGTATAAAAGGTGAGGTCATTGCGGTACTCTTGCACACAGCGGGCAGGGATTTCGCCAGTAAAAATCACCTCGCTGTTTTTAACCTGGGTCGTTTCAATACTCGCGCAATATTTTGGTGCGTCATGATAAGCTCTGGAGAGATATTCCTGCGGCGCATAGAGTGTAAAAGAAAGATATGGTTCCAATAGCTGCGTCCCCGCCTTTTTCAACACCTGCTCCAATACAATAGGTGCCAATGACCGAAAGTCTGCGGGAGTGCTGACCGGACTATAATAAAGCCCATACTCAAAACAGATTTTACAGTCCGTTACCTTCCATCCATACACGCCTTGTTCCAGACCGTAGCGGATACCATCCAATACAGCGTTTTGAAAACTCTGATTCAAGTATCCAACGGAAACTTTGCTCTCATACTGCACTCCGGTGCCAAGGGGGAGAGGGGTGACGGACAGCCCGATGGACGCCCAGAATGGATTGGGCGGCACTTCGATATGAATGGTGTGACTTACCGCTTTCAATGGCCTCTCCATATAGATGACGGTAGGTTCTTTTGCAGTTGTGTTGAGCTGATATTTTTCCACCAGAAGATCAGAGATAATTTCCAATTGTACCCGGCCCAAAAAGGAGAGAATGATCTCATGGGTCACAGCGTCTACTTCATAGCGCAGAAGCGGGTCGGTATCCGCAATTTCTGTCAAGGCGTTTAACAAGCGTTCCCTCTGTTCTGGTTTCTCTGGTGCAATTGTTGTCCGCAGCAAAGGGAGAGGATTGTCGCTCCACGTTTCACGGGGCAGCAGCAGTTTGTTTCCCAGCACATCATTCAGCCGCAAACTGTCGCAGGGTACAATGACGATCTCGCCCGCATGGGCAATCTCTGTTCGGACAATCTCACCCTTTGAGGGGATACGCATTTCCGTAATTTTCAGTTTTTCTTTCCCTGCCAAGGCTACGGAATCCCGCAAATGAAGCGTACCGCTATACAACCGCAGATAGGCAAGGCGTTGGCTCTGGTTTGCGTACTCAACTTTGAACACAGTTCCGCACAATTCAGAGCTGTTCTGCCCGGTGGGTGATTGGAATGTATCTGTGACCGCTTCAATGAGTTGTCGGATTCCCAAGTTTACCTTGGCACTGCCATGATAGACCGGAAACAGAGAGACGCTTTGGATTCTCCTGTTTTCCTCCCGCAGAAGTTCTTCTTTGTCCATTGGTTCTCCGGCAATATATTTCTCCAACAATTCATCACAGTCCGCAATCACGGTATCCCAATTCTCCAGCCCCATGTTTTCCATGATGGATATATCCGGGGAAAGCTGCACGTTCTGCTTAATAATCATATTTGCGGAGAGCTTATCTCGGATAGACTGATACACACCTGGCAGGTCAATCCCGTCCTGGTCGATTTTGTTAATAAAGATAACAGTTGGGATTTTCATTACTTGCAGAGCATGAAACAGAATACGGGTCTGCGCCTGAACGCCGTCTTTTGCAGAAACAACCAAAATCGCTCCGTCAAGAATGGCAAGGGAGCGATAGACCTCCGCTAAGAAATCCATATGCCCAGGAGTATCCACAATGTTGACCTTACAATCGTGCCACTGAAAGGAAGTGACCGCCGTTTGAATGGTGATTCCACGCTGCCGCTCTAAAAACATGGTGTCCGTTCTCGTTGTTCCCTGATCCACACTGCCGGGCGCCTCGATTGCTCCGCTGGTATATAACAGGCTCTCCGTCAAGGTCGTCTTACCTGCGTCTACATGAGCAAGAATGCCAATATTGATGATTTTCATATGATTCTCCTCCATACAAGGCCCAGAAGGGCGCAAAAATCCCCAGCGACAAATACTTTTACCGCTGGGGATGATAGGTAGGACACACATGAAAACTGCGGCCAAGGCTGGCCGTTGTCTATCACGATATGAAATGAAAAGGCAAAAGTATTCTTAAATTGGGTACAAAAACCAAGCCCTCTCCTTGAGGACGTTTGTCTTTGTTCCCATTATCAAATTTTATTTAAGAATACCTTGCCGCATATTGATAAACTCCTTTGCTTGGTTTTTTATAGTATAGCATATCAAATTCCCAAAAGCAACCCTGTTAAGATAAATTTTTTCTGTCACTGCACCTCCATATCTCTCTCGTGTATACGCCATACGCAACTCTTTTCAAAAAAGAAGTGGACGCGCTGGCAAAGCTGTGGTAGAATGAAACGAAAGAAGGTGAGGATGGTGGAGCTCAAAACGACAATCGCCCAGGGACTGCACGTCACAGATGACAGCGCGGGTTATGATGCCGCCTGTAAGCGTGTCCTGTCTGAAAAGGCAATCCTGGCGCGGATTATGAAGTCCTGCCTGGAAGAATACAAGGATTGCGATGTCAATGATATTGCCGAGAAGTACATTGAGGGCCAACCCCAGGTGTCCGCCGTCCCGGTGCTGCCGGACGAGGGTGGCACAGTCATCAGCGGCATGGACACCGAGGACAAATCGGTGCGCGAGGGGACAGTCACCTATGACATTCGCTTCCGCGCCATCGTTCCCGACTCCGAGGAACAAATTGCCCTCATCATCAACGTGGAGGCCCAGAACGATTTTTACCCCGGCTATCCGCTGATAAAGCGTGGCATATACTACTGTTGCCGCATGATTTCTTCCCAGTACGGCAGGGAGTTCACTGGCTCCCATTATGAGAAAATCAAGAAGGTCTACTCCATCTGGATTTGCATGAAACCGCCGCAGTATCGAGAGAACACCATTACCCGGTATCGGCTGGTGGAAGAATATCTGGTCGGCGAGGGCAAAGAACCCATCAGGAATTATGATTTGCTGTCCATCATCATGCTGTGCCTTGGCGGGCCGGATGGGTCAAATTATGACGGCGTATTGCGGATGCTGGATGTGCTTCTCTCCAACGAAACCAGCGAGGCGGAAAAGCGGAAAATTTTGCAGGACGATTACGACATTCAAATGACGCAGACAATGGAAAGGGAGGTGTCGGTCATGTGTAATTTGAGCAAGGGCGTTGAGGAAAAAGGCGTTGCTAAAGGTATCTTGTCCTCTATCAAAAACCTCATGGAAACGATGGGGCTGACCATTGAACAGGCTATGGCGGCGCTGAAAGTCCCGGAGGGCGAACGTCAGAAATATATGGATTTGCTGGAACGGCAGTAATGACAAAAACGCCACGGACTATCGTTGTCCCTGGCGTTTTCTGTATCTACGTTAGCTGACTTGAGCAGCTTCGGCTTCTGCCTGTTTCTTCCTGTGGTAGTTCTCCCGCCTCGCGGCAAGCATACGTTCATACCGGGCCTGGGCTTCGGGATCTCCGGCGGCAGCGTCCGCATACATTTTCTGACGGGACTTCTTTACCGCTTCTGACTGTTGCGCTCTCTGCTGCGCCAACTCTGCCGCCGCTACCGGGTCGGTTTCGGCGCGGGCTTTCAAATCCTGCAAAGCCGCCTTTTTCCGATTGCGATGGGCTTCCAGCCGTTCCGCTTCTTCTAGGGTGAGAGGCAAACCTGCCTCGGCACATCTGGCAAGTTCTTTCAACGTCCGCTGTTGGGGCTTCGGGGGCTGTGCGGACTTCTGCCTGTCACGCCACGCTTTGTGCTGCTCGGCTTTCTTCTGGCGGTGCGCCGCAAGCCGCTCCGCTTCCTCCGGGGTGAGATCGGCTCCATCCAGCTTGGCGAGTTCCTTCAGTGAGCGTTTGCGAGGCTTCTCTGGCTGACTGGCCTTTTTCTTGTCGCGTTGCTTCTGCTGATAGGCCCGATTGCGCTCTAACCGCCGTTCTTCCTCCGCCTGTTCCTCCGGGGTCAACAGGCCCGCCCGCTTCCTCGCGGTAAACTCCCGGCGCTCCTGCTTGTACCTCTCATACCGAACCTGGGCAAGCACCTGGGAGCGTTCCTCTTTCTCTGCCTGTTCCTCCTGCTGGCGGCGTTCTTCCTCCTGCTCCATCGGGGTCACAATGTCGGCGGGAACCTCAAACGCGCCAATGAAATTGAAATAGAAATCTAACCGCTGACGGCGCTGCTTTCCCCGTCCGTTGCCCTCATGGACAACGATTTTCTCGATAAACTCATTGAGAATGGGCGTAGTCAGTTCCGAAAAATCGGTGTACCGCTTGGCAAGGTCGATAAACTCCGTCATTCTCACCCGGTCGGCGTTCCAGTTGTCCAGCAAGCCCTGCCACTCCGTCATGGAGGCTTCCAGCGCGGCCTGTTCCTCGTCATACTCGGCAAGGAGACGGCTGAAATGCTTATCCGGCAGCTTGCCCGTGGCGTTGGCCTCGTACAGCTTCTTCACCAGTCCGTCCAGTTCGGCGTGGCGCTTCTTCGCCTGGACAATCTGTTTCCGGCAATCCTTGACTGCTTCCTCCTGGCGCAGACTGGATGCCTTTCGAACCCGCTGAACAAACTCCTGCTCGTTGTTGCGGACATACCAGCTTATCCGCTGGATGGCGGAGAGGATCGCCGCTTCCAGCTTTTGCGTGGCAACATAGTGAATGGTGCAATCCTCCATAGGTGCCCGGTATCTGGAACAGGTGAAAGCATCGTCAATGTACTTGCCTTGGACAAGACTGTTGTGGTGGGTCAGCTTTGCGCCGCAGTCGGCACAGTAGAGCAGTCCGGTTAAACGGTTAGGGGCATTACTCCGCTTGGGTGTCCGGCGCTTGGTTTCCCGCAAACGCTGAACATTGTGCCACGTTTCTTCGTCAATGATGGCGGGGACGGCTCCCTCAAATACAAATTGTTCCTCTGGCATTGTCCTGCGGGTGCTTTTAGTCTTGTAGTTCTCACAGACAGTCTTGCCCAGCACCTTGCGCCCCAGGTACTCCGGCCTTTTAAGAATATAACCCAGGGTGGTGGCAGACCATGCGTAGGGGTCGCGGTAGCTGTTGGCTCGAACAGGACAGCCGATACGCTTCCAGTGTTCGGAAGGGATGGGGATTTGCTCGGCCCGCAGCGTTCGGGCGATGCCGTTGACGCTCTGACCGTCCATGACCATCTGAAAGATGCGGCGCACAACGGCGGCAGCTTCCTCGTCGATCACCCACTCGCCCTTTTCTTCTTTTGAGGCGAGATAGCCATAGGGGACGGCCCCCGAACAGCGCAGGCCCTTTTCCATTCTGGACTTGAAAACGGTCTTGATTTTGCGGCTGGTGTCAGCAACGTACCACTCATTTATCACATCCCGGAAGATGGACATAATATCAAATCCATTGGCGGTGTCCAGGTTGTCATTGGCGGCGATAAAGCGGACGTTGTACTCGTCAAAGGTGCGTTTGAGCAAGCCGACCTCCACCACGTCACGGCCTATTCTGCTCTGGTCTTTGACAATGACGGTAGCCACATTTCCGGCCCGTATCTCGTCCACCATAGCGTCCAGGCCGGGCCGCTTGAAGGTCGTTCCCCGCACCCCGTCATCGGTGAAGTGGCGGACATTAGTGAAGCCATTTTTTCGGGCGTAGTCCTCCAGGATGCGCTTTTGATTTTCTACGGACACGCTCTCGTCAGACCGCCCATCGTCGTGAGATAACCTTTCGTACAATGCTGTGATTTTACCCTTTTGCTCCTGCTTCCTCATGTGTGTAACCTCCTGTTTTGTATTTTCACGACCTTTCTATCCTTATTATAGTGACCCTTTCGGGTTAGTGACCACATAGGAGCTGTGCATCTGGAGAAGGTTTAGCTTCAACCAAAAGCGAGTTTTACCGGAACCAGAACCGCCGACAATCAGAACATTCTTATTCCTTGCGTTGGCCGGATTCTTCGGACGATTGCTCATCATCAGCCGCTCCGTCCGGGTCAGAATCACATTGTTTGCAAACACCGGGTCTTCAAACGGTTTGATGTCTTTCTGCGTTCCCCATGAAGCGTTTTGTCAAGTGCTTTTTTGAGTTATTGACGCAAATTATCGTGAAAGTGCAAAGTGCAAAGGGTCTGCGTTTTGCACTTTCAGCTTGCGGGTTCGGGTGGTTGCTTCTTCTTGATGAAGTTGTACCATTGACCGCCGACACGCCTTGCGCCTAAAATGCCGCCCATGTTGCGCTTGGCGTTCTGTACCGTCCTCTCGGATATTCCGGCTTCGGCTGCGGCTTTTACAATGTCCTCGCTGGCAAGCTCTTTCCCGTCTGCCAGTAAATCCAGTATCAGCCGTTCCGCCTGTTCGGTCTTGGTGGCGGTGTTCCCGCCCGCGCCGGACAGCAGCTCGTCGGCGGTTATATCATATTCGCCTATCCACGAAAAGCCCGTTTCCGGGTCAAGGCAAAAGGCAACGGGCTTTCCCTCCGGCGCAAGGGAAGATTTGTCGTGAATGATAACGCGCACATTCGGCTCACGCTTCACGCGCCCGATTAAAAGGACGCTCCTTGCTGCGGCTCTAAAGTCGATAGAACCTAAGCCCCGGTATGCGCTCTGCCCTCCAGCAGCTTTGTTGAGATGTCCGATAAGGATAACGGCGCACCCGGTACGCTCGGCAACATCGGCAAGGCGGCGGAACATGGGGCGCACTTCGTTTGCCCGGTTCATGTCGGTTTTTTCGCCCATGTACGCCTGTATGGGGTCAAGGATAATCAGCCGCGCCCCGTTCTGCGTGATTGCCTTTTCTATGCGCTCATCGGACAGGGTAAGCTCCCGCTTGGCTTCATCAATCACAAGCACCCGGTCAAGGTCGGCTTCTGCTTCCATCAAGCGGGGCTTGACGGTATCGCCCAGCCCGTCCTCGGCGGTCTGGTAAATCACTTGGAATGGCGGCAAGGATTTCATTCCCGGCAGCGTTCCCCCGGTGGTGCAGGCGGCGGCAAGGCGTAGGGCAAAAGTGGTCTTACCTTCGCCGGGATTGCCTTGCACAATGGTTACTTTCCCAAAGGGGATATACGGCTCCCATAGCCATTCAACGGTCTGTGTATCAACCTCGCTCATGCGGATAATCTCAACGGTTTCCTCCTGGGTTGGCTCTTTCAAGCCGTAGACCGCTTCACGCAAATACTTCCCGTCCGCGATTTCTGCCCGGTGCTGCAATACCTCGTTCCAGTCCTTGTAGAGCGGCACAAGGCGGTGGACGGTCAAGCCCTCCGGCACAAGCTCCGCAAGGCGGCTGCAAGCGTCGTTTCCGGCGTTGTCGTTGTCAAGGCAGAGGTAAACCGTCTGAATGTCTGGACGGTCAGAGAGAAAGCGTAAGAGGGCTTTTTCTCCCACACCGCCCAGTGACAAATAGCTTTGCTTCTGCCAGCCCTTTTTGAACAGGCAGAGGAAAGATAACAGGTCAATCGGGGCTTCAAAGACAAACAATCTTTCGCCCTCGCCCCGGTAGCAGAAATTAAAGGCTTTGTCGCTGCCTTTCACATCAAGCCGGAAGTTTCCCGCCGTTCCTTTGCTGTGGGCGTAGCGCGGTATTCCGTCCTCGTCCCGCCCAACAAATACGGCGTTGTGGTGGGCTGTGTCCTCGTAAATATCGCCGCGGGCAAAGAAAAAGCCCGTCACATCTTCATCAATGCGGCGGGCTGCTGTGAGGTAGTTCCTTGCTATTCTATTGTCGCTGTTTGGGGGCGGTAGCCGGAAGTCGGATAGGGACGCGGGGCTTGGTCTGTCCGGCGGCGGGGCGGCTCCTTTTTCGCCTGTGAGAAGTTCAACGGCTTCGGTGAAGCTCTTGCCGAAAAACTCCATGACAAAATCAATGGGTGCGCCGCCTTTGCTCTGGCTGTGGCGATACCATTTGTTTCCCCGGACGGTCAAGCTGTCGTGCCGCTTCCAGCGGTATTCCTGTCCGGCGCGGGTAAGCTGCTCGCCCTGTGATTGCAGGAAAGAAACAAGGTCGGCTTGGTTGGCGCGGTCTATCTGTTCTTGGGTGTAATACATGGTTGATACCTCGCTTTCTGTGGTTGAATTGTTCATAGTTTTTAAGTATAATAAAATCAGTAATTGAAATTTGTGAGGGTACTAAAATGGTATTTGAAAAAATTGATAGAAACAGTTGGAAGCGGAAAGAGTATTTTGAACACTACTTTACGAATATACCTTGCACATACAGCATGACTGTTAAAGTGGATATTACACAAATAAAGAAAAAACAAATGAAATTATATCCAGCAATGCTTTATTACATTACAACGATTGTGAACCGCCATTCTGAATTTAGAACAGCAATCAATCAGTCGGGCGAATTAGGCATATATGATGAAATGATACCAAGTTATACTACATTTCACAAGGATACGGAAACATTTTCCGACATTTGGACTGCATATATGCCGGATTTTGAAACATTTGTTGCGGCTTATGAAAACGATATGCAGCGGTATGGAAGCAATCACGGAATGATAGGAAAACCAGATGTTCCGGAAAATGTTTTTACAGTATCTATGATACCGTGGTCAACATTTGAGAGTTTTAATTTGAATTTGCAGAAAGGGTATGATTATTTAATCCCCATTTTTACCATGGGGAAATATTACAAAGAAGATGAGAAAATTATACTTCCTTTAGCAATTCAAGTTCATCATGCAGTATGTGATGGATTTCATATTTGCCGTTTTGTAAATGAACTGCAAGAATTGATAAATAGTTAACTTCCGGTTTATCGGGGAGTACAAAGGACGGACAGGCAAAACCGCTTGCCCGTCCCTTCCTTTATCGCTCCTGTTCGTGCCGCTTGGTGCGATTCTGTGTCTGCTCCGGCTGCTCGGCTTTCAGTGCAATATCAACGCACTTGCGTATCTTCTGAAGCTCGGCAACCTCGGCGCGGGTAGCTTTCAGTTTGGTGTAGTCGGTATCTCTCTGCTCTTTGAGGTCGGCGTATTCCTGTTTCCATTTGGAGATAGGCAGCGTCTTTGTATCTGTCAGATTTGCATGGAGATAGCGACTTGCTGCGTTCCATATGGTCAGCTCAGCGCGGTGGGCTTCCTCATACTTATCCCGTTTGTTCGTCCAGCCGTTTTTCAGCTTTTTCAGTTCGGCATGAATGGGCTTGTACTCTGTGTAGTTCTTCCCGTATTCAATTAGCTTTTGCAGCTTCTTCATGCGCTGCTCGGCGGTTTTCATTCCCTCCCGGATTGAATAGGCTTTATCACTGACAGAGGAAAGAGAAGCGTCCAGCTCGTCAAGATTAGAGATACCATGCTCGAAAAGATAGTTGACCGCTGCCGCTACGGTTTTCAGTTCGTCGGCTGCGTGCTGCCGCTGCCAACTCTGCGAATACTTCCGGCTTTTTTCTCTCTGAACGCTCAAATACTTCATCAACAGATTTGCAAGGTTGGGAGATTGCGGCGGCTGTTCTGGGGCGGTTTCCCGCGCTTTGAACAGGTCGGCAATCCACTCTTTGAGCTTCCCAATCTGCGCCCGGATTTCCCGGATAAGGCGGTTTGCCTTTTGAATACTGCGGTTCAGTTCGCCTTTCTCGGTGGCGATACCTTTCTTCTCCATCTGGCAAGCCGCCACGCCCATGTGGACGGTGGGCAGCTCGTCTATGCCGCGCTCGGCGTTGCTGCGGTGGTCGATACGCTCCGGGCTTCCGTTCCTCTCCAAAAAGTCGTTGGTATAGTCAGCCCATGCCTTGCGCCACAAGAGGGTGTTGTCCTTGTCGTTCCAGCCTGTAAGGTCAATTTTGTGCGTCTTGTATCTGCCGCTTGGCAAGCGGATACGCTCGCCGTTTTCGTCAAGGTCATATTCCTTTGGGGACTTCGCCGCCCATGCGCCGCGCTCGTCAAGTGGTCGCATGGTCAGCATGATATGACAATGGGGATTGCCTTTGTCGGTGTCGTGAATGGCATAATCAACGCACATTCCTCTGGAAACAAATTGAGAGGAACAGTATTCCCGGACAAGCCGGATCTGTTCCTCTCTGGATAATTCTATGGGGAGCGCTGCGTCAATCTCACGCGCAAGCTGGGCGTTCCCGGCTTTCTCGTAAAGCTCCACGCTGTTCCACAAGGTTGAACGGTCAGAGAATGAGGGTGGCGCGTGGGGCGGCAGCATGATCTCTGTATGGACAACACCGCCTTTGCGGGTGTAGTCATGGGTCATTCCGTCCCATTCGTTTGTCAGCTTTTCGCCGCTTCGGTAGGCGGCTGCGGCAACTGCTGATTTGCCTTTGCCCCGGCTGACTATGCCGATGTTACAATGGTAAATAGCTATGGGTATCACCTCCAGTATAGCGGATATAAAACTTGTGGAAAATGAATAGCTTGCGTAGCAAGGTGTTCGGTTTCCGCAAGTACACAAAAGGGTAGACAGCGTAAGCTGTCGCAGGGGAAGTGTAGCGTCCCCTGTCTGCGGCAAAGCCGCCAATCGTAGCGCGGGGTAAAATCCCTATGTTTAAGATAAAGCCCTCGGCAGAGCGCACACGCCCGTTAAGGTGTATAAGTGCGCCCTTAGTGTCTAAGGGATTTGTTCAGCGTTCCCGTTCTCGGCTCGTTTTTTCAGATATTCCCGTACCAGCTCACTCGTCAATGCAAGTTTAAGAAGTGCTGTGGCTTCCTCGTCGGTCATGTTCTTTGCTTCCGGCACAATGCTCTCAAAGATCGCGCCCCGGACGATAAGGCGGTGGCTGCGCGTTCTGCGTTCCTCTTTGGATAACTTCTGACGCAACATCTTTTCCCGGTTTTCAAGCTGCCGGATTTTCTTCTTTCCGTCCTCAATCTCGGCTTGCAGTTCTTCGCGGGTTTTCTCTCTTGGCTTTGTCATGGTTGGGCGCTCCTTTCTGCTCATAAGCATAGAAAAAGGACAGTCGATTTTCTCGGCTGCCCT
Source organism: Butyricicoccus sp. AM05-1 (assembly GCF_003474415.1). NCBI lineage: Bacteria > Bacillati > Bacillota > Clostridia > Eubacteriales > Butyricicoccaceae > Butyricicoccus > Butyricicoccus sp. AM05-1. The sequence goes on from NZ_QUDG01000003.1 coordinate 38,036, forward strand.
TGTAAAATAGAAAACTTATTTACTTTGCAAGAAGGTTTTGTTCGGATACTTTTTCATCAGAAGTATGGCTTGTTTGGGCGTGGGGCATATCAGTCTGAGTTTCCGTCAAAGTCTGTGTTATGATAGTGTTCATATAACCAGTATTTTCCCTCAAACTCAACGACAATGTTATCGCCGTACTGATAAACCGCAGCCCCTACAATATCATCATTTGCTTGGAAATTTTCTTTTGGTTCTTCCGAAGAACTAACTGTGTTTTCGATTTTTCCTAACAAATTGAAAGAACTTTTTTCATCTGCGAAGTTGGGTTGAGAGTCAACGATTTGATAAAGCGTATCATTTACATAGACCATAGGAGCAATATCTCCAGAAATGGGAACCAATGCCTTTAGCAAATCTTCTCCTGTTACACCTAATTGTGCTTCATCGCTTGCAAAAGGAATACGCAGCAGGTATTGTTGGTCTACTTCGTAAAGATATATATAAATGCCTGAGCCAACATCTTGTGTGTCACCTAAAAGAGAAAGAACATCTTCTCTTGTCATGGTCGGTGTTAGTTCTTTAATTTGCTCAGATGTTACCTGCGTCGGTGTATCGAGCGGTTCTTTGTTTTCTGGTATTAGACTAAGGATTTCTTCAGTCAACGGGTTACTTTCTCCTGCGTCAATCGTTTTTGCAGCTTCTTTTATTTCTTTATGAGAATAGTCGCTCAAATCTTCAACAGCAATGCCGAGAGAATTGAGATAATCAACCGCTGCATTATATTGAATTATATCAACGGCAAATGCGGTCAATGGTATCATCAAGCACAAGCAAGCTGCAATAGCCCCCCACTTTACCCAAATGGGCTTTTTGGCTTTCTTCTTGTAGTTGAGAGCTTCATCGACATATTTTGTATCAAGTTCGCTCATAGCGTCGGAAAACTTCTTTGCGTTCATATGAATACCTCTCTTTCAATCAAGTATTGTTTCATTTTTTTGCGGATACGGGTCAGCCGGACAGAGATGTTTTTCTCTGAAAGCCCTACAAACTCGGCTATGTCCTTGTAGCTGTCAGAAAACCAATAGCGGCGCATGAAAATAACGCGGTTTTCGGTAGTCAGCGTGTCCAAAAAGCTTTCAATGATACGGGCTAATTCTCTGGCTTCAATTTCTGCTTCTACTGTGTTTGGGGCTGCTATACAGGCTTCAATTTCCTCTAAAGCAATCGTGTAATGGCTGCTTCGTTTGGCTGCTTCCTTTCTCCAATAGATTTTGAGCGAAATGTTCCGAACGATTTTCAAAAGATAAGACACCAGCGGGTTAGGTCGTGCCGGGGGGATGGCGTTCCATGCGCCCAAATAAGCATCGTTTACACATTCCTCCGTGTCTTGCCTGCTCCCTACGATATGGTAGGAAAGATTGTGGCAGACCTTTCCGTATTTTATATCCAGCTCTCGTATGCCTTGTTCTGAACGTCCAAAAAACATTTCTATGATTTTTTCGTCGTCTATCATCTCACCGCCTCCTTTCGGGCTTCACCTATGTACTACGGTTTCAGCGGCAAATACTACATCTAATCCGAAACTTTTTCAAAAAAATTATAGCACATCTTTTTGAATAGGGTGTGTCAAGTTGCCGGAATGTTTCTTTGCCGCTTTGCTGGCGGCGTTCCTCCGTTCCTCACTGTATGGGGCGGTCAGACGAAAAGAGAACCGCCCCTTGCGGATTTCAAACTCCATGCAGCCCGTGTCTGGGTCTGCGTCAGTCTGGCGGCACTGGTCGGGGTGCTGTCCGGCGTAGGCGGCAAGCCGCTTCTTTAAGTCGGTGTTGTGGGTGCGGATATAGATCAGCGGGTCTTTCTCGTCAAACCATATATCGGTGGTCTTTTCCTGCTTCGTAAGCCCTGTTCTCATAAACTCTCCTTTCTGCGCCCCTGTTACGCAATAGGGGCATTTTTCGGGTGTTTTTCCCGGCTCTTGACTTGGGGAAAATGAGGATTTTCAAATAGAAACCGCTCAGACAGGGAAATGGTTCGTCGGGGCGGCTGTTATCGCAAGATTTCTGTTTTTTCCGGCTCTTGACCGTCAGACGCGAATAAACGCGAGCTGTCGGCAAGTGCCAGTTTGAGCAGCTTGTCGCGGAATGTTTCTGTGCTGCTGTGATTGAAAAATAACTCCGCAACAATGGTCTGCCCGTTCCTCTGGGTCGTGATGATACTGTCGGGGGTCTGTTCTGCCATAGGCGGCTCCTTTCTCCGGGCGCAAAAGAGGGATTTCCCGTAGTTCGGAAAATCCCTCTTGGTTGACGGTTATTCTGTTTTACTGTGTGGGCTGTGCGGCGGCTGCCTGTGCCTTTCTTCTTGCCCGGTATTCCCGCGCTTTCATGCGGTCATACTCCCGCTGCTTTTCAAGGTTTCGCGCCCGGTACTCCCTTGAATACTGCCGGTGGTAGGCACGGCTCTTTTCCTTTTTGGCTTCTTCGATTTCCTCCCGCATTTGCCGGATTTCCTGCTCGGTCGGCTCTGCAAGCTGTGTCACTTCATTCTCAAACTTGCCGATATAATTGAAATATATGCTGATGTGCTGGATTGCGTATCTCGCCCTTTTCTGGTCGCGCTCATGCACTTCAATCCGGCTGATAAACTCGTTGAGAATGGTGGGGGTCAGGTCGGTAAAGGCGGCATGGCGTTCCGTCAGCTTCAAAAACTTCTGCGCCCGTCCTCCCGCGTTCTCATAAGCGGATAGCTGCTCTTGGAGCGTGGCAAGCTCCGCTTTCAGCGCATAGTATTCTTCCGAATACTTTTGCGACATCTGCTCATAACGGTCTTGCGGGATCGTGCCGAGGGCGTTGTCCTCGTAGAGCTTATTCAGCACCTTGTCAATCTGTTCAAGGCGCGTCGTGATTTGCGGAATACGCTTCTGCTGTTTCTTAGTCTGGTCGGTCTGCTGCATGGCAAGGTTCTTTTTCACTAAGGCTTCAAACTCCACCCGGTTGCTGATAGAATAGTCCTCGATTTTCTTCAGCACTTCCGCGATGGTCTGCATGAGCAAGTCCGCATCCATGATGTGCGGGGAATGGCATTTGGGGTTCTTGGCTTTCCCCTTGTGGTACTCGCTGCAATAGGCAACGTGCCGCTTGCTGCCGTATCTGTAATCTATTCGGATGTGCATTTTTGCGCCGCAGTCCTTACAGAAAAGTAAGCCCGACAAAGGGTGGATTTCCCCGTCCCCGTTGGGGCGTTTGACGGGTGCGTTTTCCAAAATCCGCTGTACGGTTTCAAAATCGCTGCGGCTGATAATCGGCTCATGCACATTTTCTGTGATGTGCCACTGGCTCCGGTCTACATAGTGGTTATGTTTATCCCGGAAATGCTTTGTGGTCTTGAAGTTGACTACATCGCCGCAATACTCCTGCCGTGTGAGGATATTGGTCAAGGTGGCTTTGTTCCACTTGTAACGGTTATCCTCGCCCAGCGTCTTATTTTTACAAGTTCCCCGCCCCCGGTCTTTCATGTAGAAAGTGGGGGGTGGGATTTGCTCCTGTGTCAGATATACGGCGATTTGATTGCTGTTCTTCCCACCGATAAACAGACGGAAAATCAAGCGGACAACCTCGGCGGCTTCCTCGTCGATTATCCAAAAATCCTTGTTGTCCGGGTCTTTGACATAGCCGTAAGGGGCTTCGGTGACAATCGGCTTTCCGCTCATGCCTTTGGTCTTAATGCCCGTTTTCACTTTCTTGCTGATGTCCTTTGCGTACCACTCCGACATGATATTGATAAAGGGCGCAAACTCCAATGTGTCGGGCTTCTCGCTGTCTATCCCGTTGTTGACCGCGATAAAACGCACATTGTTCCGTCTGAATATCTCCATCGCGTTGCCGACTTGGAGATAGTCACGCCCCCAGCGGGTAAGGTCTTTCATAATGCAGACACCGATTTTCCCGGTTTCCACATCGTCCATCATGCGGGAGTAGGCAGAACGGTCAAAAAACCTGCCGCTTTCGTCATCGTCGATGTAGTGCCGGATATTGGTTAGGTGCTGCCCTCTGGCATAGTTCTCCAAAAATATTTTTTGGCTCTGTATGCTGTTGCTCTCGCCGCCGTCCCTGTCCTCGTCGCCCACGGAAAGGCGAGAGTAAAGGGCTGTAATTTTGCTATAATCAGTCATGTGCATAACCTCCTGTGCGTCCATGTATGTGTCATTTACACTTAAAATTATGCACTCCACCGGACAGAGCCGTACTCCATGCCATGGCGATATTTCTTGGCATTTTTGCCTTTCAGGTACACGGCAAGCCGCAGACCTGTTCCGCAGCACACGCCAATCAGCAAATCCATCGGATGCAGACTTGGCATCGGATTGGAAAAGGCTGCACCCAGGGCAGAAAGAAAGCCGAGGAGCTTTTCAGACATGTCTGCGCCCTCGGCAATTCTCCACGCTTCTCCCAGATTGGTACATACAAGACCGGCAATGAAGTACGGCAGGTTCAGGATCGGCAGCTTTTTTGTCTTATTACTCATAGATCACGCTCCTGACTTTTGTGGCGAACCTTATCCGGCAGAATTGCAGCAACCAGTTCTTTGAGCTTGTTCAGCTGCTCCAGAGCACTCGGTTTTTCCTTTGCTTTCAGCTTGTGGTTGGTGAATTTCTCAAAAGCGGAAGTCAGTGCATCCGCATCCTTCGCCTAAAAAAACACCGTGTATTGGGGAGGAATCACATTTTGGTCTTTCGTAATGGCATAATCCACACCGTATTTCCGCGCCACCTGTTCAAAGCCTTTCAAATCCGTTTTCTCAATGGGAATACTGCTGACTCCCTGATTCTGACCGATCCGTTCTTTGATGCTCTGCTTTCCAATCGGCAGCTGCGCTGTTTTCTGAGCCACCTTCGCCTGATGGTGTCGTTTCCACGCATTATAGCCATTCACGATGGTGCGAAAGGTCAGTTTCGTGGTACTGATTGCCAGATTGACGGTACGATTTTCAACTTCTTCCTGCATGAATCTCCGCCTCCTTCCTTACAAACTGTCCTGGTCCGGTGCCGGCTTGCTCTTTTCTATAGGCTTTGCAGCCTTTTCCTCCATCTTCTTCACCATGTCATCCGGAACCGGAATTGCCATGATACTGCGCCCCATACGGACGAACATCTGGGGCTGATGGAACTGCTCCTCAAATTTCTGCATCTGCTCCGAGGTTAGAGAACCAAAGTCATCTTCTGTCAGCCCAACCACCAGAAAATCACCGGCATAAATGTCCTGCATATCCCCGTCTTCGGTGTAAATCGCACGGTTCAGCGGCAGGCCGTTGATTTTGCCGGATTCATTCAAAATGATGGCCACTTCATCCTCGAAAGGATAGGTCACTTCAATATCGCCGCCAACCATAGCCTGCAAATCTTCCAGCTCCGTGCCAACACTGATTTTCTTCGGGTAGGCGTTGGGCTGCACCAGCAGCACATCCATTGTTCTGTTCTCCGACAGTTCATGTTCTCCCACGGTCTTGAAGTCCACGCCGGTGAAATCGCCGGAATCCAGAACATAGTCCTGATTGTTCCATGCCTGCGTCACCATGCGTTCCGCGTCTTCCTGTGAGGCAGCTTCCACAGAAACCTTTCTCTGGAGAGTTTCCGTAATCTCCACATCGAATTTCTTCATAGGCTCCTCCTTAGATCAGGCGCAGTGCCGGAACCAGCTCGCCGCCAGCCCCCGGCAGGATCACCATCACAATGCTCTCCTTCGGGTGATCTTCACGGATTGCCTCCAGCATCACCCAGTTATGAAGCATCGCAATGGACTTCTCAAACATGGGATCATCCATCGGATTCGGCTGCGCTGCACCGTTGGGGCAGTTCTTACAGTCCATGCTGCACACCGCGTTGTTCTGATTCTTCTTAAAGTTCATCATCATAAAAATCTCCTTCTTATCGTTCCATATCTCGTTGTTTACTTCGCTGCCACTTTTCCAGCAGCCGGATAATCGTGTCCTGCATTTGCTTCGGCGTATAGGATTTCGGGAAATACTTCCAAAGAACCTCGTTTTTAATCGTCACATGGTCAAGCTCATCCTTTTTGATTTCATTCATCACTTCACACATGGCATCCAAGTTGCAGCCGCCCTCCTGCGAGAGCTTTTTCAGCCGCTGCGCCTGCGATAGGGATGGAGATGCCTGTGCATAGTCCATAGCCTCCAGAAATTCTTTTTGTTCGGACGCTTTCAGGTAAGACAACTCTACCGCCGGATTGAAGGCGATCTTCTTCTCATCCACCATATCCAGAATTTCAGGAATCAGATTGATAAGGCGGATAAACCGTTGAATCTGCCTTTGACTTTCTCCCATCTCCTCGGACATTACTGCCACCGATGTTTGTAACTTCTCGCCAAATTGGCGAGAAGTTGTCTCAGGCTGTAAATCTACCCTTTCACCCTGATGTTTCATTGCCTCCAACTTCATCTTGTAGGAAAAAGCTCTCTCACTGGGAAGGATATTTTCCCGCTGCAAGTTGCTGTCCACCATGAAAATGATTGCCGCATCATCGTCCATTTCCTTAACGATGACCGGCACTGTCTCCAAACCTGCCAGCTGCGCCGCATGAAGTCTGCGGTGTCCCGAAAGGATTTCGTATCCGCCTTCCGGGTCAGGTCGGACAATCAGCGGTGATACCACACCGATCTGCTTGATGCTCTCCACGGTCTGTTCCATCAGCTCATCGTCCAGCACCTTAAAGTGATGCCCTTCAAAGGAATGCAAGTCAGAAAGCGGCATCTCCGTCCGCTGCTCCTTAGCCGCAGCGTCGGCAGCTGAGCCACTGCGGTTTTCTGTTGTAATACTGGTTTTTGCTTTTGCCATTCAGCTTCTTAACCTCCTTCCAGCGGTGATAGATGTCATTCTTGCCTGCGAAAAACGCCTTTTTTGCCTTGCACTTCATAGATCAAGTGCCTCCTTAACGACCTGCTGTTTTTCTTTTCCAATGCTCTTTCTGCGGTCCTCTCCGCTGATTCGCACCGGCGTACACATTTCCAGAATCCTGCTATAGATCCGGGCGTATGCCACATCCTGCGGATTGCAGATTTCTGCAATCTTCAGATTGATTGTGATAATGACCGGAAGCCCGGACTTGTACCGCTCATCAATGACAGCATAAACCTGCTCCAACGCATATTCGGTGCTGCGCTCAATCCCAAGATCATCCAGAATCAACAAAGAATAGTTGGAAAACGAAGCGATATACCGGTATCGCTCTTCCGAATACATGGCACTCATCTGGTTCAGGATTTTGGAGAAGTTCGTCATCAAAAACGGAATACCCTGATCCAGCAGTGCATTGGCAATACATGCCGCCACAAAGGACTTTCCGGTTCCGACATCTCCCCATAACAAAAGGCCAAGGTTTTCAGCCTTGACCTTTTTCCACTGCTCCACATAGCGTTTTGCCATCTGGATATCCTTATTATCTTCTGCAACAGCAAAATTCCATTCCAGAAGATGCTTTTCCTGAATCCCCGTTGCTTTCAGCTGCCTGATTTTACGCTGCCGCTCCACCAGCTCATCCCGGCGTTTCTTCTCCGCCATCGCTTCCTGCTGGCATCTGCAAAGGCAGGGAACCATCTTGTCCCTGCCCCAGAGCTTTACCCTGCACTGCACCGGCGTGTGGCAGCTCCGATAATACAGCAGACCATCTTCGCCCTGGTATTCCTGCTCTCCGGGTTCTTTCGGCGTAAAGAGCGAATCCAACGCCGCATTCAAAACTTCAGGCACCATGTCGCTCATAGGCTGTCTCCTTCCTCAAATGTGTAGTCTGCCGGGTTATACTTCGGCTTTTCTCTCTTTGCCCAGCTCCGGATTGTGGCAAGGTGATTTTTGTAGCTTCTGCCGGTGGAGGCCATATACTCAGAGAGCCGTTCCACCCGCATCAGATAATCACCTGGAAACTCCTGCCGGAGCTTTCCGTATTCTGTGTCAGAGAGAAGGACATTTTCATATGAGCCATACCGGTGCTGGATTTCCTTTCTTTCTCTTTTATTGATTGTTTCAGTACTTGTTCTATTAGTACTTAATTGCGCGGGATTTTCCGTAACCGGTGTGTCCGTATCCGGATTTACCGTATACGGCTTTTCCGTACACGGTGATTCCGAACACGGCCTTTTCCTCGGCATCTCATAAATCACATACTCTGCTCTGCCCATCCGACCGTTGCTCTCACGCTGCTGGTTCCTTTCCAGATACCCAAGACGCTCCAGCTCTTTCAGAGCCGTAAGCACTCCATCTACGCCGTCCGGCGTAATCGAAGATAATCCCCGTACGAATAGTTCCATGTGTCCGGCAAACTGAGCAGCATCGTGAGAAGTCCTTTTCCTTTCAGGCTGAGACCCTGATCCCGCAGGTGGTAATTGCACATCGTTGTGTAATTGCTGTTCTTCTCAACCCTGAATACCGGCATGGTGCTCACTATCCTTTTTCGCAGGCTCCGCTTTTTTCTTCGGACATTTGCGCGGACGATCTTCGCTGTCCTCCCGGCGATGGTATTTGCCGGTATCCTGCATCATGCGTTCAAACGCCTGAAGGCGTCCCTCTGTAAAAAGCGTCATTCGATCACACCCCATTTCTTAAACAACTTGAAGAAATGATTCTTTCCCTTGCAGGTCACTCTCGTCTGCTGCACCAGCTTTCCGCTTCTGCCGTAGCAATCCCGAACAATAAAATAACCCCTTGCAGATTTGTCTGCAAAAGGCATCAGCCAGCCACTTGGACTGCGGTACAGATAGCGATGATCCAGCAAGAGAGCCACCGCCGTCTTCTCCGGAATTCCGATTTCCTTACAGAAATTCCGGATGCAGGTGCAATCCTCCGAATTTACAAAGGTATCGAAGTAGTCTGCCTTGGGCTGCGCCGCCTCCTGCAACACGCGGATCGAACCAAACTCCTGGTTCTCAAACACCTCATCATCTGCCTTGACTGTCCGCCATGACTGCCCACATCGGTGTCATGGGTCTTTTGATTGAAATCCGTCATACCTGTTACCTCCTGCTCAAATTTGTCTCGCCGGATTTCTGGCGAAAAAAATAGAGCCTCGACCCATTCTCGTTTTCAAAGAATGAGCCAAGGCTCTATGTAAATCAGTCAAGTATGTGTTCGTCTGTTGACGGCAAAATTGGACTTCATTTGCTCCTATTGTCCACCAGTAATTTGGCCACTATAAACCCATAAATTTCCGTTCAAATTCCATCAAAATCGAACAGTCCAAACAGAATTTTGGGTATAGAAAAAGCCCAGAAAATGGTGTATTTCCAGGCTTTTTAGCATTATTAAGCTGTAGATTAGCGCTTGGAGAACTGCGGTGCGCGACGTGCAGCCTTGAGGCCGTACTGCGCGAGTTTTTGAGCTGTTTTTCCTTGATATTCCGGGCTTTTCCGGCTTTCTGCTTCTCAGTTATCCGGTGTGCGGACCATAAAAAACGGCCTTTTTTCATTCAGCGATAGCCTGATGAAACGCACCATTTACTACCCCAAACAACTCCTCTGGTTTATTATACTTCACTTTTGCATAGATGTCCATAGTTGTTTTGCTGTTTTCGTGTCCGGCAAGGTATTGTACTGTCTTTGGATCAACGCCCGCATAGAGAAGATTGGTGATGTAAGTGTGCCGCAGCTGATGAGGTGTCACATCAAAGTCCAGCGTATATTTGATTTGGGGTTGATTCTTCTGGGTCATACCCAGCGTTGGAGTAACCGTATATTTGATACTCTCCCCATTTACATACTTATAATAGTTCCGGGGCTTAGTGGAGCGGACAACGACATACTGCCACACTCTTTGGAACTGCGAGGCAGCCAGTGGCTCTCCTTTGCTGTCAGCGATCACATAATCTGATATGGAATTTTCTTTCGTTTCTCTCAGACAGTCCACCAAACACTTCGGTATCGGAATATCCCTTTTTGCCGCCGGAGTCTTTAGCACCGTAGAAACCACGGGTCTGTTATGCTCTGTACGCCATGCCCGCCTCACCGATAGATAAGGTGTATCCTCGTCCAGAAACACACAATCCCATTGCAGTGCAAGAATTTCTTCCCGACGCAGACCGGAATACAAACCGAGCATAATAAACAAATATGGAGGAAGCCCCTTGACTGTATCCAGAAGCACGGCTACCTGCTGATCTGTCAATGCCTCCTTCTTTTTTGTCGGTTTTCCGCCTTTACCGGATATTCCCGCACAGGGATTGTGTTCAAGAATTTGGTTTCTCTCTGCCGCATAAAAAATGCACTTGAGCAGCATATTGACCTTATTGTATAAGCCTTCCGATTTCTTTGACAATGGAACAAGAGCCAGCCGAATATCGTCAGCAGTCACTTCTTCCATATACATCTCTCCCAGAGGTTTGATGATATAGTTTGTCATATCCCTCGTATAACCTCTGAGTGTAGACGCAGACACCTTTGCCGACTGCATCAGCAGCCACTTCTCTCCATACTCAGCTACTGTCGGGTGCTGCCGGTGAAAGATAATTTCTTCCACCTTCTTCCGGGCCTCTAACTGCTTCTCATACAATTCTTCACAAGTAGCGGCATACAAACTCAACTCTTTGCCATCTGCATCCGTAATCCTGGTTCTGTAATACTGGATTCCTTTCAATGTAATGGTCCCATACTTCGGGATCTGTGTTTTCTTTTTTGCCATCTTTGATCGTCCTTTCTTGATAATGTGTAGTCTCCGTATCTACACTCTCTTTTTATCAGAAAGCCTCGATTTAATCAAAGATACGGCTGATGTAAAACAAAGAGCGAGACATCCTTGCCTCGCTCCTGCTTTACTTCCTATTTTATTATTACTGTGCTGCGTCCCAGCTTGCAAACGCGCAACTCATTGATCTGACCAGCTCATCTGGTCTGTTGTACTTAACCTTTGCATAAATGTCCATGGTAATCTTGCTGCTTTCATGGCCTGCCAGGTATTGAACCGTTTTGGGATCTACCGATGCATGAATGAGATTGGTAATGTAAGTATGCCGCAGCTGATGGGGTGTTACTTCAAAGTCCAGACTGTAAACCACTTTTCCGTTATGAGCAGCCTTTTCCCCCAAGACAGGTGTGACAGTATGCTTTACTCTTTTTCCATCTTCATACCGATAATAGCTCCGCTCCTTGACCGTCCTCGTAACAATATACTGCCAAAGTCGCTTAAACTGCGTGTAGGACAGCGGTTCGCCGTCCCGGTTTGAAACCACATACTCCGAAGTCGATGTTTCCTTTGCTGCTTTCAAACACTCAGCCAAGCAAACAGGAAGAGGGATATTTCTCTCCGCAGCCTTGGTTTTCAATTCGTCTGAGATTACCGGTCTGTTGTGTTCTGTGTGCCATGCCCGCCTTACCGTCAGATATGGAGTATCCGTATCCAGATATACTGAATCCCATTGCAGAGCAAGAATTTCTTCCCGGCGCAGCCCTGCATATAAACCAATCATGACAAAGACATAAGGCGGCAAATCTCGGATAGCATCCAAAAGGCGTGCTGCCTGTTCATCTGTCAAAGCCTGACGATCCTCTTGTGGAACACCGCCACCTTTTGTCGTGAGATAAATCGTCGGGTTATGGTCAATGATCCTGCTTTCCATCGCTGCGCGAAAGATAGATTTGTAAAGGATTACCACAGATTTATAAACCGATGCAGATTTCTTGGAAACCGGAACAAGGGCAAGCTGAATATCATCCAGGCTAACCTCACCCATCCGTTTATCTCCCAATTCCGCTATAATATGCCGCCTGACCTTTGAGGTGTAATCCGTCAAAGTAGTAGCTCGTACATGAACCGACTGCATCAGCAGCCACTTTTCACAATACTCTGCAACTGTGGGCGTTTTCCGATGAAAAGTGGCATTCTCAATCTGTTCCAACGCAAGCGTTTCTTTGTTGTATAGTTCTTCAGGTGTTTTTGCGTAGATAGCTACGAGCTTACCATTCGTGTCTTTGATTCTGGTCCTATAATATAGGACACCTCTTTTCATAACTGTGCCATATTGAGGAAGCATTATTTTCCTATTTGCCAATTCCTCCACCTCCTAAGAATATACTCCAGCGCTGTATCTATGTTTTATCAGACCATTATGATTTCGACAAGGATACGGACCGGCTCACACTCCAGCTCTGCGAGGTTTACGATATGTTGCGTTCTTTTCTGCTGGCTTTGCTCTGTGGGTGCATTTTGCGATATACTCCTGAAGGCCCGCCGAGGTAAAGTACACACAGCCATTCTGCACATATTGCACATAAGAAATAAGGCCATTGTTACGGGCCGCGTCCAGCGTTGCAATGCTGATACCCAAAATTTCTGCTGCTTCTTTTCGCGTAATAAGTTTTTCCATAAAGCATATTTCCTCCAATCCGTCAAGTTTGTCATCGTGTTTGTTCAAAATCACATGAATACGCTGGCAGCCGAAACCACCAGCGCATGGTATCTGATTTTGAACAGAAAGCGGCAAACGCTTCCTATTTATATTTCTCAGCTTTCGTCACATTTGCCACGCCCCCTGACGATGGGAACACAATAGGTCTCCGCTGGCGCGGATGTCATAACTCCGCAGCATCGTTCGTAACGTGTGCCGCAGGGTTCCCCCCAAGTCTTTGGCGGGCCGTGAGGAAGTATCTTTAAGCCCCCATGTAGTCATCGCGCCAAATCTGCCACCATTCTTTTATGAAATCGTAGATCGCTCCGAAGCAGTGCTTTCATCACCTCCCTGACTGCTCTATCCTCGCGGCGTTTCATATTCGCTCATACATGGGTTTATGTACCTGTTGTGCTGTCTATTCGATTGTCAATGTGCAGATGAAGGAGGAAAACTTGTCCTTCTTATTAACACTGACAAAAAAGGCAAAAAACAGGCGCATCAAATGAAACTTTATCAAAAATATTTTCCGAGCTGCTTTAAGCCACGGCGGATACTGTCTCGAACACGGCTTGGATCTACACCTTCTACCCCGGCAATTTCATTTACCGTCATTCCCAGGTAATATCGGGCATAAATCCTCTTTGCCTGTTTTTCCGGTAAATTCATCACAGCAGAATAGACCTGCTCCTGAAGCTGCTTTTCCTCCAGAAGCATCTCCGGTGTTTTCGGCTTCAACAGCACCGCATTTTCAATGCCATTCTCGCAATCCAGAGAATACTGTGCTTTATAACGATACATCTTTCGCTCATACGCAGCCTCCGCACGTTCAGCTGCTCGAATAGTCTCCATTACTTCCTCTGTCACATCTACAAAAAAGTCTGTTGTATAAACATCAGGATAAAGTTCCCGAAGGTTAATTTTCTTCATTATGTACCTCCATTTCGATTCACGGGTGATTGACGAGTGAATCGAATGGAGGTGGGGAACGACACCGGTATACAGCCGGATTATCTCCGAAAAAAAGGCAACAAAAAACGCCAGATTCCCGCAATGGGAAACTGGCGCACCAAGAACAGTTATTATTATGCTGAATCACATGGAACGATAATGCCGATGCAATGCTATACTTGCCCGGAGGAGGGGCAATGCTTTTTTTAATTGATGTAGATCATGGGAGCTTTGAAAAAGCAAAAGAGACACGGCAAATTAACCTCCAAGCGGCTACCGTGTCCCTGCAAGTCGTCATTAGTTTGTGTAAACGCAAAGAAACGGCGGCTCTGAAATTGTCCTTCAAAACCGCCGATTGAGTTCAAACCTTAAAATAGCGCACGAAATTATCTGCCCCAGTCAACGGTTTTTTTCTTTCCCCGGACGGGGCAGATAACTTATTATGCAGAGCAGAGCGGAGCCGATGTGCGCTAATCGGTTCCTTGTACTTTCTCCTTCAGCTTTCGGAAAGATGTATCACTGATGGCGTGTTCAATCCGGCAGGCGTCTTGTTCCGCTGTTTCCTGATCGACGCCAGCAGCGATAAACTGCTCCATAAAAAACAAATGGCGTTCATAGATTTTCTCGGCAATCTCCCGACCTATGACGGTCAGATGAAGGAACCCATCATCATCCACGGTCAGAAAACCTCCATTTTTCAAAACGCCTACCGCATGGCTGATACTCGGTTTGCTAAAGCCCATGTGCCGGGCAAGGTCAATGGAGCGGACCATGCCCTGTTTCCTTTGAAGAACCAACACGGCCTCTAAGTAATCCTCGCCTGACGCATATAGTTTCATTGCCTCCTCCTTCCCACGGCTATTTTAGTTTCCATCCAATCGCTTTCTTGCGAATACCAATGAAATCTGCATAAATACCAGGCTGCCTTATCAAATCCTCATGTTTGCCTGTCTGAACAATGTGACCACCAGACAACACGAAAATTTGATCTGCGTTTCTGACTGTTTTTAGCCGATGAGCTATCATAATAACCGTTTTATTCTTTGTCAGTTCTGCAATAGCACTCATCAGAAGATTTTCATTTTCTGGATCGACGCTTGATGTAGCTTCGTCTAAAATGATGATAGGAGCGTCTTTCAGGATTGCTCTGGCAATCGAAATCCGTTGCTTTTCACCGCCGGACAATGTAGCGCCTCCCTCTCCAATTACGGTGCCATAACCATCTGGCAGGCTCATAATAAACTCATGGCAGCAAGCCTTTTGAGCTGCTTTTACAACTTCTTCATGGGAAGCCGCTGGATTGCCGAATTTGATATTATTTTCTATGGTATCAGCGAAAAGATATACCTTTTGGAATACTTCGCTAATATTGGTAAGCAGACTGTCCAGTGTGTAATCCCGCACATCTACACCGCCGATTGTAATTTTTCCTCCGTCAACATCCCAAAACCGGGCGATCAGGTTACAAAGCGTACTTTTTCCGGCACCGGACGGACCGACGATAGCCGTTACGGTTCTTTCGGGTATAGTCAGGCTCACATGATCCAGAACCTGGTGTTCGCCATAAGAAAAAGAAACATCATCAAAAACAATATTGTAATTTTCAGGCTTTACGGGTTTACCATGTTCGTCCATGACGGGAGTTTTGTCAATTTCGTTTACTTTGTCAATCGAAACATCCAGTAACCGCAGGAGTGCGGAAGTATTTCCGGCTGACTGAAGCTGACTAAAGAGCATAAATGATGCTACTGTCATAAGCAGGCAAATGGAAAGCGCCATCGTTCCATTCAGGTAAAAGTACAACCCCTCCACTATAACAAGAATACTTGTTCCGTAGAGAATGATTTGTTGCAGCATATTGTAAGGGACGAATGTACGCTCTAATTTCAGATTTTTATCCTTGCTGTCCAGAATTGCCTGTCTCATTTTGCTATTGGAATTTTGACCGAGGTTAAAGGATTTTACAATCAGCATCCCTTGAACGTATTCCAGCACATTAGAAACGAGGGCCTCCTGGGCCTGCTGTCTTTGTGGCGAAACCGTTTCCGATTTTTTCTGTAACCGGCCGATGCACCATGTAAAAAGCAGAATCCCGCACAAAATCGTCAGTCCGATCCGCCAGTCGATACAGAGCATAACAATAGTAATAATCGCTGCATGGATATAGCCGCCTAATATGTTGGTTAGCACCATGGACGCATTATTTTCAATATCGCCCATAGTCGTAGTGACGACAGAAGTCAAATTCCCCAAATTGTGATCGTTGAAATACCCCATCGGCATATATTTCATGCGATCTCCAATATGAATCCGTTTCTCCGCGCACATAAAATATCCAATTTGCACCTTGCCGAAATCTGAAATGTAGCTGCAATAAATTTTAAGCAGCATACTTGCCAGGGTGATTCCAAATATCATCCAGATCATAGACGTAGTAAAACCGTCTGTTAAACCCGAAAAAACCATGGCTAATGCTCCAAAGGACATCATATCAAAAAGGGAGTGCAGGACAGAAAAAAGGATAGCTTTTTTCATTGTCCCCTGCATTTTCCCTGAAAACTGATAAATCTTGCTTAATGTCTTTATCATCTTCGCACCTCCTACGCCACATCTTTTGTGTCCATGTGCGCTTTCCACATTTCCTGATAGAGCGTACAGGAAGTCAATAAGTTTTCATGTGTTCCTTCGTCAATAATCTGCCCATCTTTTATGACAACAATTTTATCTGCATCGGTAATCGTAGAAAGACGGTGCGCAATCATCAGAACGGTTTTCCCGGCAATCACTTTTGCCATTGCCTCTTGAATTAAGGCTTCATTCTCGGCGTCAATGTAAGCGGTTGCCTCGTCAAGAATAACAATCGGCGCATTTTTCAGTACAGCGCGGGCAATCGCAATTCTCTGGCGCTCACCGCCCGACAAGTGACCTCCTGCACCTCCGACAACTGTATGGAATCCATTTTCCAGATTCAGAATGAAATCATAGCAGCCACAATCTCTGGCAGCCTGATATACTTCTTCATCCGTTGCGGATGGTTTTCCCATACGGATATTTTCTAAAACAGTTTCGTCAAAAAGATAGTTGTCCTGTGAAATATAAGCGATGTTATCCATAAGCTGTGACAACGGAATTTTGCGAATATCTGTTCCGTCTAACTTGACAGTTCCGTTTGTTACATCCCAAAATCCCGCAATCAGCTTCGTAATGGTAGACTTGCCGCCGCCACTGGGACCGACAAAAGCGGTAATGCTGTTTTCTGGAATAGAAAGGTTGATATTTTTTAGCAACGGCTTTTCGCTTTCATACGAAAAGCTGACGTTTTCTAACACAATATTGGAAGAATGAATAGACACCGGCGTTTCCGGGCGATCCAGTTCTTTTTCATCCAATACGGCGCACAATTCCCCGACTACTGATTTCATTTGAGAAATGCTGTCCGTAAAGTTCATGGCATTTAAAATTGGTGTGATAATACCCAATGACAGCACGATACAGGTAACAAATGCCGGAACGCTCAGGCTCCCGTTCCGGTACAGGACACAGCCAATAGGAAGAACACACACTAACACACTGGGCCAGATTGTAACAAGCATGGATTTGTAAAGCTGCACGCTTTTCATCCAGTTCACAGCATAGGCCGCATTATCTTCAACGGCATCTGAATATTTCTGGTAAGAATTAGCAGACTGATTAAACGCCTTAATGACTTCTATTCCGCCGATATACTCAACCACAGTGCTGGTCATTTTACGCACGCGCATAATAAGACCCTGGAATTTTTCTTCATATCCATTTGCCATTCCCTTATAGCACAACATACCAATCGGCAGGGTAATCAATGCAGCCAGCGCCATTCTCCAATCCAAAAACAGTAGGTAAATCAGAATACAAATCGGAATACAGAGATTCGCTGTCAGCTCCGGTACTAAATGCGCAAGGGTCGTTTCCATTCCCTCCACACGATCTACCAAGACATTTTTTAATTCTCCCGATGGGGTGTTAATCATATAGCCCATCGGAACCCTGGTAAGTTTATCTGCTAGTTTCAGGCGGATCTCCGCCAGAGTTGCGAAAGTGGCCGTATGGGAAACTAAAGTAGAGAAATTTGCAAAGCATACTTTCCCAAGGAAACCAATTCCCGCAATCAGACACCACTCCATATAGACGGACACAGATGTCTCTCCATCCATCAAGAGAATCACAATTTTTGAAACTGCAAAAAACGGCAGCAATCCAGCGGCAACACCCAGGATTGCCAAAATCACTGAAAGAACATATTCACCCTTATATGGAGCGGCAAGTTCCATCAGTCTGGACATGGGATTATCTTTCTTGTCCATTTCACATACGCTCCTTTTCATAAAAATAGAGGTTGGTTAAACGCTTCTAACCAACCTCTATTATATCTATTCGGCTATTTTCTGCCACTCTGATAGGGCGTTAAACCCTCCATTTAGACATTGGATTATATTTATCCCGCAGGCTGTACGTTATCGATCTCAAAGAACTGTGGCACGCTGGAGAAAGTATATCCGGCGATTTTGGAGGAATTATATACAACCAGATCCTTAGAATAGGAGATCGGAAGGTCAATCACATTGTCGTTGGAAACATTCAGTGCAGTAGCAATCGCACTCTGAACCACTTCGGGATCAGCAGAGGTGGAGAACGCATTTACCGCATCCGAATAGCTCTGGAAATCCTCAAGTGCCTGCAAGGAAATAGCATGAGGATCAGCACCGAGGGATTCCTGCAGGAACTTGTGCGGTTCAGTATAAGACCCTTCTGTATTCCATGTTGTAATGTCATAATTTCCTGCAACGCCTTCGGTCCACCAGGTCATCTGATCCTGGCCGGTAGTGGTTACGTCAATACCAACCTCTGCAAGCTGGGTCTTAATTGCAAGAGCCATGTCCTGTGCAAGAGAAAGATCAGTCCAATAGGTGTAATTCAGGGAAAGCTGCTGTCCATCTTTTTCACGGATACCAGTGCTTTCATTCATCACCCATCCAGCTTCATCCAGAAGTGCATTTGCTTTATCCAGATCATAGCTCCATGTGCTGTTATAAGTAATGTCTGTGTAGGGCGCTCCGGGTGCAAACAGGCTGGTGGCCGGAGTTTCGTATCCATAGGTCAGGCCCTTGGTGATTTCTTCCTTATTGACAGCGTATGCAATCGCCTGGCGAACCTTAAGATCGCTCAAAATTTTGCTGGACGCATTCAGAACCAGGTTCCGGGTCAGGGTATTTCCATCATTGATTGCGCCCTCGATCCCATCCAGAGAAAGAGCCTGATTATAGTCATCATAGCTGAGAAGGTCAGCACCGTAAATCAGGTCAACCTCACCAGTCTGTAATGCCTGAAGTCTGGAAGATGCCTCCGGGATATACTTTATGACAACTTCATCATAGTAAGGAGCTTCGCCCCAATAGTTTTCATTTCTGACAAAACGGGTGCAGTCACCGGAAATCATTTCTTCGCGGATGTATGGACCAGTGCCGACAACATCTGTGAATGTCTGGAAGTTTTCAGCTTCAAACACATTCGGGGACATCATACCAGCAACATTCTGGAAGCAGAAGTCATTGATATAAGAGAAGCAAGGGGCAGCATAATGAACGGCCACCGTGTATTCGTCAACAACCTCTACGCTTTCAATGTTGTAAATGCCCTTGATACCGCTAAAATTAGGGTTGGAACGGTCAAAGTCCAGAATTTCCTTTACGCTTTCCGCATTAAAAGCGGCTCCATCTGTAAAAGCAACATCCTGACGGAGCTTAAAGGTAAGGACAGTATTTGTCTCATCCCATCCCCATTCCTCGGCCAGTTCGGGAACAATTTCCCCGTCCTCATAGGCGACTAAAGTCTCATAGACCAGGCCACAGGCAATATTGTTTTCCTTGTTCATGGTCAGTGTCGTAAGGCTGTCCAATTCCTTAGCCGTGACGATCGTCAGTACCTTCGCTTCGTTTTCACCGCCAGTCTGCGTCTGATCGGAGGTATCATTCTGACCACAGCCGACCATAGACAGAAGCATACTCACGCCCAATGCAGCGGCGAGAAGTTTCTTGTAAATCTGTTTCATGTTATCCTTGTCCTTTCTGGTTTGATAATTGATCTATTAGATAGCCTTGCTCGGCGATCCGTCCCTCCCGCATGATGATAATCCGATTTGCAATACGCATTGCGTCCTTTCTGCTATGCGTAATGAAAATGCAGGAGCTGCCGGATAGCTTCACAAAGTTCTCTACTAAAGTAAGTACGGCATCCGCCGAAATCAGGTCAAGCCCGCTGGTCACTTCATCCATGATTAAGTAATCAGGTTCCACGGCAATCGCCCGAAGCAAAGAGAGCCGCCTCTGTTCGCCGCCCGAAAGCTGACGGACAGGCGTTTCCAAAAGCCCATAATCCATGTGTACGGCATCCATCAAATCTAAAATATGTTTTTTTCTTTCGGCTCTTTTCTTATCAGTTAAGTTCACCAGTGCTTCTTCTACATTTGCGTATGCAGACCTGGCAGGATTTAAAGTGCCGGAAGAATCCTGAAAAACAGCCTGTATTTTTTTACGGTGCTGTTTCCATGTTCGATAATTCCAACAGGTTATATCTTCACCATCCAGTAATATTTTGCCAGAAGTTGGTTTCTCAATGCCGATCAGAAGTCTTGCCAGCGTGCTTTTTCCCGATCCGCTTTCTCCCTCAATAGCAAGGCTTTCACCTTTACAAAGGTGGAGGTTGATGTCCGAAAGCGCATTAAAATCTCCCTGGTTCACATTATGATATACCTGATTTACATTCTGGATTACAATTTCTCCCATTTCCATTCACCCCGACTTTCCCTATGGCTCAACGCGGAAAATTGTTTCATCCAGTCTGTCTGCGGACTTGACAAGAGTTTATCCATCGTTCCATGCTCAATAATTTTTCCGGTTCCCAGAACATAAACGTTCTGACATAAGTTTTTAAGTGCGGCCACATCATGGGATACAAATAATATGCCTTTGTCCTTCATTTGCTCCTGCATGATGAGAAGCAATAAATCCCTGTTTTCTTCATCCAATGCAGCGGTTGGTTCATCGGCTAAAACATAATCCGGCGACATTCCCAATAAGATTGCCGCAGCTACTCGTTGTAGCATTCCGCCTGATAGTTCAGACGGATACGCACCCAAAATCCGATCCGTGTCTTTTAGATTTACGGAAACCAGTTTCTCTTTCGCCAGGTCAGTTGCTTCACTTGTATTCAAATGCAAACGATTGACAAAGGTTTCCCGCATCTGATAACCGATTTTTAATCGGCTGTCAAAAGCCGTCATAGGGTTCTGGGGGATAAATCCAAGCTTCTTCCCACAAAGCTCACGATGTGACTTGCGGGAAAGATGTGATAAATCTATATCGTCCAACAAAATTTTCCCGGCATCAATATGACAGCTTGTGTGAAGCATCCCCAAAATGCTCCGCAGCAAAGTTGTTTTTCCAGAGCCGCTTTTACCTGTAAGTCCAATCACATGGCCTGCAGGAATTTCCATAGATATGTCTTTCAGAAGGTAGCGGCCTGACCGTTCCTTGACATCTAACTGTTCAATTTTTAACATCACTCTGCCTCCTTCGTTGTCAACTGCCTGCCAATGACGTTAAAGCAGAGTGTCGATAAAATTACCGCCCCTATTGGATAGAGAATCATGGTCGGGTGAAGAACCAAAGCACCCCTTGCGTCTAAAATCATACTTCCCCAATCTACTACATTATCACCAAGCCCTAATCCAATAAAGGAAAATCCGGTAATAGCCAGAATCATATCCGCACAGGAAAGGCACAGAAAGCGAATCATTTCGGCAATCAAATTCGGGAAAATATGAATCAGCATGATTCTGAGCTTTGAAGCGCCGGAAGCGATTGCACACATGA
The DNA here is from genome assembly GCF_003474415.1 of Butyricicoccus sp. AM05-1. NCBI lineage: Bacteria > Bacillati > Bacillota > Clostridia > Eubacteriales > Butyricicoccaceae > Butyricicoccus > Butyricicoccus sp. AM05-1. Next base: position 59,253 of record NZ_QUDG01000003.1, read on the forward strand.
CATAGGCTTTTCCCATTTCCATGTCGGTACGGGTACGAACCAGTTTTATGTATCTCAAAATGTAAGACACAGTGAGCGCGACAAGAGTAGTTTTCGCTCCGCTGCCCCAGGCTCCAATAAACACAATTAAATACGCAATCGGGGGGATGGCTGTAACAGCGTTAATCAGGCCATCAATAAGTGCATTTTCTTTCATAACGGCCCGGCTTGTCACCATTCCGATAACAGTGCCAAGCAGAAAAACAATAAGAGAGCCTCCTAATACAATCCCCAGCGTTGTCCAGCCACCATAAAGAATCCGTGACAGAATGCAGCGCCCTAAAGCATCCGTACCAAACGGATATTCTGCGCTGGGATCAGCATATCTCTCCAACAAGTTTGATTTCATTGGATCGTTGGGTGCAAATAAAAATCCGGCAAAAAAGAAAATAATCACAAGGGTTGGAATGAAAATCGCACACCATTTCCGAAAACGCTTCGTTTTCATTTACGCCACCCCCTTTTTACGCCCGATTGCCCACTGCACCAAGTCAGCGGCAATGTTGCAAAGAGCAATCGCCAGCGCCAGAAAAAACACCTCGGCGTGTATCATGGGAGTATCGCGATCAAGCACATGGTTTACAATCAGATAACCAAATCCCGGAATTGAAAAAATGGATTCAATCACCGTTGCGTTAGCCAGTGCCAAACCAATGCTTTGTAAAAAGTTTGGAACTAAACCCATCGCTGCCCGCGGAAAAAAATGGCACAGCAAAAGCCTTTTTTCCGAAAGCCCACGGCAACGGGCATAAAATGCGTAATCCTCGTTGCTTTCATGCTCCAGAGCATCCATCAGAAGCGGCGTATAGAAAGAAGCCCCGAATACGCCAATGCAGATTGCCGGAGATATGTAGCTGAGTAGGGTTGTATTTCCTGCCACAGAAATTAAGGACTTTTGAACAGCAAAATAATCCAGATAAACGGTTGCCAAATAGAAAGAGGGTATGGACACACCCAAAATGCACAAAAGCCTGACTGCCTTTTTCGGAAGTTTCCAGGGAAGTAAAAAGGCAATACAACTAACGATTACAATGAAAACAACCTGAAAGATAGATGCCAGAGCTACAATTCCAAGCGTTTTCGGAAAGGCTGTGGCAATATCCGTCCAAACATCATGTCCATTTGCCAAAGAAACGCCTAAATCAAAATGCAGTAAGTCCCATACCCAACGGCCATACTGGACAAGCAATGGTTTATCAAACCCCAACTGAATCCGAATCTTTTCAATCTGTTCCGCTGTGGGGTTTCCGATCATCCTCTTTGCATAAGCTGTGGCTGGATCAACGGATGACAGTCTCATCAGCAAGAAAGACAGTAGAGTTACAAACAATAAAGTAAATATCAGCTCAACCAGTTTCCGTAGGATATATTTTCTCATATCCCGTTTCATAATACCGACTCCTTTGAGAGTTAGAGGAAGCTAACCTCCATGTAAAAAGAAAGAGCGTCTGCACGACGCTCTTAAATCATCTGCTCGCACAGATGATAGTATATTGTATCTGCTATTTTGCCGCCACTCTAAAAAGACCAAACACCCCCTATTTGGACAACTTTTTTCGGAACTCGGAAGGCAGTTCTCCAAATTCCTTTTTGAATACTTCGGAAAATTTACTTGGATTATCGTATCCCATTTTAGCCGCAATTTCTGTTATGCTGTCAGAAGTATCCCGAAGCAAGATCGTGGCAGCCTGCATACGATAGGATTTCATATAAGCATAAATAGAACACCCATAAACGCCCTTGAAGCAAACCTTCATTGAGGTAAGAGGAATTTCAAATTTTTCTGATAACTCCTGCAAAGTATAATGGTTGCGAAGATCAGCTGTCATATATTCCTGCATTTTCTTTATTGTTTGTACTTGATTTCTTGCAAAATATCTTCGTTCTTCCTGGTAATCCTGAAGCGAAACCTGATTCAGAAACATCAGCAATTCCAACACTTTCACTTTTAAATAGTAAGCGATCATCCGAGGCTCCACCCGATAAAGTTCCGAAAAAATATGTTCAATTTCGCTTTGAGTTCTTAATACAATGCAGGTATCATTCTTGCAAAACTTATCTGCAATCGAAAAGACATCTATATTCAGACCTCCAATCACACTTTCTATCCGCTTCATAGTTTGATCTGCCGTAGGCAGATCAATGGTAATAGAAATGCCGTGATAATGCGACAACGGAAAGTAAGTTGATGTAGTTTCGTTTGTCAGGCGGTTAATTGCAAGATCGCCAGCACCGACATACTGATAATCTCCATTAGCAAATTCGCATTCAAAACGTCCCTCCCGGCAATGATTGATTTCAAGTACATCAGAGTGCGGAAGCTTGTTTTGATTCTGTCCATCGCTCATGTGAAAATCATTATAGAATAATTCAATACCCGGAAGAATTTCATAGCGAGTGATAACACCCTCTCCAGTTACATTTTTCATTCTGTAAATGGAGCAGCCATCTTCGCTGACAATTTTTTGAATTTCCGGGTCAAAAAAGTCTGTAAATTGCTGTTCGCTCATTTGTATTTCCTCCTGGGGTTAGCATAGGCAAACCACGGTTAGTATAGCATCTTTTCATGGCCGCAGTCCATAGATATTTTTTGAATTTTGAAGTATGCGTGTTGATTCTCGATTCTTACGCATTTGGACACACAGGATTATTGTCCTCTTACCGCATTCAATATCATTCTCGTTTGGCAACGAACTAAAAGCTGAAATCTGCAATTCATCCTCATAGTTCAATTAGCAGCCGGAAACGCCATAATCATGGAGCAACCATGTTATCAAAAAGGAATCAGCATAATCAGTCCTGTTATCAAGCACAATAAGGTTATTCCTTTGTGCAAATCGGAACGATAAAATATATTTGAGGTGAACGATTATGCCGATTGATGATTTAACTGCTTTAGGGCAGAAAATGAGAGAGGCCAGAAAGAATAAAGAACTGACACAACAGGAACTTTCCGATCTAAGCCATGTTTCTGTAAAGCAAATTGCCAATATCGAAAAAGGGAAAATGAACCCGTCCTATTTGATTTTGAGAGCATTGGCAAAGGTCCTGCACATCTCTTTAGATACGCTTATAAATCCAGATATTTCTCTGGAGGATGAGGGTGTCAATCAGATGAAAATGCTTTATTCCAGCTGTCCGCCAGAAATGCGCGACACCCTGTTGCATCACACACAAGAAACGGTGAAAGAGCTAACAGAGTTGTCCGAGAAATTTGAAATGAATTGAGCCAGTGAGTGAAGTTTAACGATTTTCTCACTGGTTCTTTTTATTTCCAGAGAAAAGAGGCAAGCAATGCCTGTGTTAATACACACAGGCCCCAGAGAAGAAAATCCCTTTGTGATTTTCCTCTCTGCTTGCTTGTTGAGGGCAGCGCCCCCAAGCCCCTTTGAACACAGAATTTCATTCTGTGGCTGCGCGTTCTGCGAACGCTTTTGCCCAGGACCAGCTTACCGCTGGCCGTGGTCTTTTTCTTTTTCAACATCCTGTTCTACCTCCATTTTCAGCACTCGATCCACATTGGCCTTTGCCGTTAAAAGCTCGCGCATTTCCTCACGGGAACGCCGGTACTCGGCATAGGTCTTTTTCTTTTCTTCCAGCAATTTCGCGTACTCCGTCTGCAACTCTTTGACCTTGGGAAGTTTCTTGACTCCCATCTCATCAAAGGCATTCTTAGCAGCCTGGTGGAGCAGAATTTCTTCCTCATGTTCCCCCCGGAATTTCTTAGAGTAACCCGCCTTGCGGTATGCCACATAGACCTCACGGGTTTTAGCATAATTTACGATGTGAGTACGCAGAACAGCAATCTCTGCCATGCGCTTTTCAGCCGCTTTAATCTGCGCCGAAAGTTCATTGTGATGTGCCGTGGCAGCCGCAGCCTTTTCTTCCAAAACCGCATACTCCAGCAGGTTATTCTCTGACAGGTAATTCATGGTCTGCGCCATTTGCTTCAGATTGAAAACTTTAGCCCATCGCGTATAGCCAGCACCTTTTCCAGCCTGCAATTTTGCCTGAATGTCCACCAGCAGATTGATCTTTGGCGGCTCTGCCCGTGTGACTGTTTTCTTTCGCGGGGTATGTGCTTTCTTCCCTAAGAGAACTGCCCGCAAATCTTCCAATCCATATCCTTCGCCCAGACTGTCCATGCGGGCGGCTTTCTCCCAACCAGAGAGTTTCAGTCGATACGATTTTCCGCGCTTTGAGACTTCACAACCATACTCTTGCAACAGTTTCAGCAGTTCTTCAAAGTCAGCAGGACTTTGTGATAATGCGTTGTCAATCGCCACACGCAGCAGCTCTCGGTGAGAGGGCTTTGCCTGATCTCCCAGCCACTTGTTATAGCTTTTTCCGTGAGGTTTCGGATTCTCTACAATGGACAGTCCGTTTTCAATGCAGATGGTATCACTTAACCGGCGAACCGCCTTGGTGCTGCCCCAAAAGTTTCGGAATTTCCGGTCATATTCTAAGCTGACCGATGACCAGATAATGTGATTATGAATGTGCGACTTGTCTATGTGAGTGCAGACCACAAAGGCATGATTGCCTTTAGTAAAACGCTTTGCAAATTCTACGCCCAGCCGGTTTGCTTCTTCCGGGGTAATCTCACCAGGGCGGAAGGACTGGCGCACATGATAGGCAATCACATCATCTGCGCCGCGCACCCGTCCGGTAGCGGCAATGTACTGCCGCTTTGCCAGAAGGAACTCCGCATCCGCAGTCCGGCTGTCACACGCATAGCCGGTAATGAGCTTGCCGTTATCTGTTTTCTGTGGATTTGCTACATAGTCGATGATGTCACTGATTGCCCGACTTTCTGTGCGACCCTTGCCAACATGAAGCGGCATGATTCTTGTAGTTGCCATAATAGAAGGCCCTCCTCTCATAAATTTTTTTTCGCTGAACTCTTTGCTTCTATCGTTGCAATAACTTTCTCCGCTGGGTATAATAAAAAAGAACATTCTACAACCTCAAAGGAGGGATTTTATGATAGAACAGCTCATTGCCGAAGCAACGGAATGTGATTTCAAAGTTGCTCTCGAAACAAAAAAGCCAAAAAGCTGGTTAAAAAGTGTCAGTGCCTTTTCCAATGGGATCGGCGGCACTCTGTTTTTCGGAGTCTCTGATGACCGGGAGCCTATCGGCTTGTCAGATGTTCAAAAGGATGCTGAAGCGATCAGCCGCTTAATCAAAGAACGAATCACACCATTACCTCAGTTCATCTTAAAACCATTACAGGAAGATGGTAAAAATCTATTAGCTCTGGAGGTTTCTCCCGGCCGCAGCACCCCATATTATTACAAGGCAGACGGCGTGATGGAAGCATATATCCGTGTTGGAAATGAAAGCGTAATTGCCCCTGATTACATTGTGAATGAACTGATCTTAAAGGGAACCAATCAGTCCTTTGATACCCTAACAACAGACGCGGTAAAAAAGGATTACAGCTTTACACTTCTGGAAGCAACCTATCTGGAACGGACCGGTCTCCGCTTTGAGCCATCCGATTATGTTTCCTTCGGTTTGACTGATAAAAATGGACTCCTGACCAATGCCGGAAAACTCATGACCGATCAGCACACGGTTTATAACTCCCGTATGTTCTGTACCCGGTGGAATGGCTTGGAAAAAGGCTCTATCTTTGATGATGCGCTGGACGATAAAGAATACGAGGGAAATTTGATTTATTTACTGAACAGCGGCAGTGAATTTATTCGCAATAATTCCAAAGTCCGTTTTGTCAAAAAGGCACAGTATCGTGTAGACAAGCCGGATTATGCTGAACGAGCTGTGACAGAGGCTCTTGTTAATGCGCTTATCCATCGTGATTATATTGTGCTTGGCAGCGAAATCCATATTGATATGTTTGATGATCGGGTGGAAATCACATCTCCGGGCGGTATGTTTGGCGGCGGCTCAATTCAGGAATACGATATTTACAGTATCCGTTCCATGCGACGAAACCCTGTGATTGCTGACCTGTTCCACCGCATGAAGTACATGGAACGCCGTGGAAGTGGCCTACGCAAAATCGTCAGTGAAACTGAAAAGCTGCCTGGATACACAGCGGCATATAAGCCTGAATTCTCCTCAACAGCGACAGATTTCAGAGTCATCTTGAAAAATGTAAACTACAACTTAGAGGGTGACGCCCACCAAGTTATCCACCAAGTTACCCACCAAGTTATTGAACTATCAACGGTATCCAAACAGATTTTGACTTTTTGCACAACACCAAAATCCAAGAAAGAGCTTGCAGTATTTTGCGGCTTCAAAGATTTAAGAAACTTCACTTTGAAACATATCAATCCGCTTTTAGAATCCGGGCAATTAGAAATGACGATTCCCGATAAACCTAAAAGTCGCAATCAAAAATATATTACAGTTCGTTCCGAATAAACAGAGAAGCAGGGCATTGGGTCTCATCTCCCATTGTCCTGCTTCTTTTTCATTCCAAATTATATTCACATCATTTACCCATACACCCAATCCTGTATCGCAAATTTCAAACTCTGCACCTTTCCCAGTAGCCAGATCGCAGCCAGCGGCAGCCCCATCGGGCTAATCAAAAATGCCATAACCAGCAAAATCACACCATTCTGCGGGGAATAGGTAATCAGCACAGCCACGCCAAGCAGAGCAATTACCGTGCTTAGTAGACCAAGCACCAGACCGGATATGTAGATCAGCCCCGTGCAGAGCCAGACAAAAAGCGTCAACACCAAAATGACCGGTGCAGTTACGATCATCAGCAGACATTTCAAAATCTTCATTTCTGTTCCTCCTTCCAACGCTCCAGATACTGTTTGCATAGGGCATCCGCTTCTCTCTCATCATCTTCCGTCACTTCCCGTTTTCCTTTGGTCAGTTCAATCTCCAGATAAGTCCGGTAATCATCGGCTAAGAGGTCGAACAGTTCCTTGGGAGTATGGCACACCTCGCCAGAGCAATAGTGAAAATCTTGGTCAAATTCAACTCTTACACATCCATGGCGGCTGATATAAACTTCTATGGTCTCGTCTGCGGTTAGGTAATCCGCAAAAATCTCCAGCACCTTTTCAAAGGTCAGCATCTGTTTTCACTCCTTTGCTACGCTTCTTATTCTACTCATATTATCCGGTACGGACAGGCAAAAGACAAGGATACAGACAAAAAGAAAAAGCGGAGGAAGGTGCGGCGAAGAAACGCCGTTCCTCCCTCCGCAAATGGAGTATCTATCCCTGTTATGAAAGTTTGGAGAGTTGGGTAAGGATTTCCTTCACACCCTCCCACAGTTGTTCCTGCCGCTGGGATATATCCTCCAAGTCAGCATCATAAATCCGCCCGGTCTCATGCACTTTGCGAGTCAGCTGATTCAAGTTGTTGCTGCTTCGGCGCATCAGGGAAACCAACTCCTTCAGCTCCGGCAAATCCAGTTTGACCACATACCCATCCAGTGCCATTTTCCGCAGATAAGCGCTCAAATTCTCTGTCCCGTATTGCTGCATCTTTTGATGGATCAGCTCCAGTTCTTCTGCGGACACCCAAAACAAAACCGGAACATCCCGCTTGCGCTTTGCCATGGTTATCGCTCCGGCTCCCGTTTTTTCGGGGCGGCAGACTTATGGGCGGGCAGCTCCTGTTTGAGCTTTTGCAGGACAGAACTTTTCTGCTGTTCTTGAGCAACTTTTCGGAACTGTCTGGTGAACAGATCGGTCAAACCGGGATTGACCTGATCTACCACCAGATAGGCACAGTGGCGAGAAGCGCCGCTGTCCTCCAGCATAGGAATGGTTTTTGCCCATGCTTTATTGTTCTGAGAGATACGCCCGTCATAGTTCTTGCGCTGGATGGTATTGGCAAGAATAAACTGTACCCGTTCCGTCCCGAACTTTTCCAGCACATCTTTGACCGCCGCCTCCGTATCCAGCCGGTTCTCTGCATAGTGGGCGCTGATGGTCTGCGCAATGGCTTCTTTGCAGGCGCTGTTCGCCTGATACGAACGGTTATATTGTGCCATCTCTCCATGCTCGGACGCATAGGCGGCAGAATGGGGGTAGAGAGGGGCGGTTCGTAATTCTTCCTGCGCCTTGCACACATCATCGGCACGGTTCTCAATACTGTCCCGGATCACATCCATATAGCCGGTCTCCAGCTTTTCAAAATAGCGGTACACATCCGCCAATGGAGAGGGAGATTCCAAAAGTGCCTTGGCCTGGGCGTCGGTCAGCTCCAGCTCCTCCATCGCCATCACAATATCCTCACGGACAGTATATTCATAGGTGTGGTGCAGGATTTCTTCCGGGGGCTGGCTTTTCAGCCAGTCCCGGAACTTATCCTGTTCGGCAGCCATCTTTTCATAAAGGGCTGTATTCAGATCGTTAGTATTCATGTTATCGCACCTCCTCATGCTGTTTTGGTTTCTTGTCTGTACTGCGGGGTTGCACCGGGCGTTTTAGGTTATCCAGCACCGAAGGCCGTGTGCTTTTGGCAACAACAGACTCGGTGTGTGCCTGCCCCTTTCCGTCGATGTTGAGCAGGGTATCCAGCTCCACCAGACGGGCGTTTTTGCTTCTCAGTTCTTCTTCATAAAGGAATGGCTTTCCGACTTCCTCCTTTGCGGCAGCCTGCTGCTGATAGAGGTTATCCAGCTGGGCCTTTGCCGCCTCCAGACGCTGGGGCATCTGAGCAAGGGCATTGTCGATACGGGTAAGATTTCCGCGAGGGTCTGTACCAAGGGTTGCCCGGTGGGTCATCTGTCCTTTCAGCAGGAGCGTATACTCCTGTTTCCAAGCGGAAAATTCCACGGACATGGCATACCCCCGGTAGTTGCCGATCTGCACCGGATCGGAGGTTTTAACCTCCTTGCAGGCATCCAAAAGGGCTGCACCGGCGTTCTCCTTATCGGTCAGCAGGTCTCCACGAATCTCCATACCGGCAAAGCCGTCCTCCGGGTGCGGGTGAGCTGCCAAAACCTCCAGGTCAGATTCAAAGCCCTTGATAAAGCCCTTGTGCTTTTCAATCTCCTCTGGGAAGTATTTGAGCAGCTGGTCCTCCAGACGGTACTGCTTGCTCTGGTGGTCAGCTTTCATCAGCTTCAGGCGGGATACCTCCACATCCAAATCCATACGCTCCTTGATACGGGGATCTCCGGCACACAGAGCCTTGATCTCGGCAAAACTCAGGGCGGTTTCATCCACATCATCGCAGGAGCGAACCGGACTTTTGCTGGTCATGATCTGGCTGATAAATTTCTGCTTGTTCTCCACCGTCTGCCAGAGGTATGCGTCAAAAGTTCCTTCTGTCACATAGCGGTACACATGGACAAGGGGGTTCTGGTTGCCCTGGCGCTCGATACGGCCCTTGCGCTGGGCAAGGTCTCCCGGTCTCCACGGACAGTCCAGGTCATGAAGTGCCACCAGACGGTCCTGCACATTGGTGCCTGCGCCCATCTTGGCGGTGCTGCCCAAAAGGACACGAACCTGACCGGTACGGACTTTAGAGAACAGCTCCTTTTTCCGCACTTCGGTATTGGCTTCATGGATAAAAGCGATCTGGTCGGCAGGCATCCCCTGGGCAATGAGTTTCTGACGAATATCGTCATATACCGTAAAGACCGGTTCCTGCTCCGGCAGAGGCACAGCGCCTTCCAGTGCGTGAAGCAGTGGATTATCCAGCGTTTTCGCCGCCTTGCTTACAGGAGCTTTTGCCTGCGGGGTAGAAATGTCGCAGAACACCAGCTGGGTCAGCTTGTCAGCTTTGCCGTCCCGCCAGATCTGCATGATGTTGTCCACGCACTGATTGACCTTTGTTCCGGGTTCATCCGGCAGCATCTGGTTGACGATCCTCTGGTCAAGCCCCAGCTTGCGGCCATCCGAGGTAATCTTGAGCATATTATCCTGGGACGGGTCAACGGTTCCGCTGTGTACCAGCGATGCGCGCTCCGAAAGAGCCTTGACCATTTCCTGCTGATGTTCGGTGGGTTGCGCCACGATGTTGTGGTACTCCACTTCCGGGGTAGGGAGATTTAACTGATCGGCAGTCTTAATGTCGGCCACTTCTTTGAACAGGTTCATCAGCTCAGGCAAGTTAAAGAACTTGCTGAATCTCGTTCTTGCCCGGTAGCCGGTGCCTTCCGGTGCCAGCTCCAATGCTGTGACGGTCTCCCCAAAGCGGGAAGCCCAGCAGTCGAAGTGGGTCATGTTCAGCTCTTGCAAGCGTTCATACTGAAGGTAACGCTGCATGGTGTAAAGCTCGGTCATGGAGTTGCTGACCGGGGTGCCGGTGGCGAAAATCACGCCACGGTTTCCGGTGATCTCATCCATATAGCGGCACTTGGCAAACATATCGGAGGATTTCTGCGCGTCCGATGTGGAAAGACCAGCCACATTCCGCATTTTTGTGTATAGAAACAGGTTTTTATAGTTGTGGGCCTCGTCCACAAACAAACGGTCCACACCCAGCTGCTCGAAGGTTACCACATCGTCTTTTCGCCCCTCGGCTTGCAGCTTTTCCAGTCTGGCTTCCAGAGACTTTCTGGTACGCTCCAGCTGCTTGACGGTAAAACGCTCGCCGCCGCTGGCCTGCACCTCTGCGATGCCCTCGGTGATCTCGTCGATCTGCTCATAGAGAAGCCTTTCCTGACGCTCCCGGCTGATGGGGATACGCTCAAACTGGCTGTGTCCCATGATGATGGCGTCGTAGTCACCGGTCGCAATACGGGCGCAGAACTTCTTGCGGTTATGGGTCTCAAAGTCCTTTTTGGTTGTGACTAAGATGTTGGCAGAAGGATAGAGGCGCAGAAACTCCGATGCCCACTGCTCAGTCAGGTGGTTGGGAACCACAAAGAGAGATTTCTGGCACAAGCCCAGGCGTTTGGCTTCCATCGCAGCGGCCACCATCTCAAAGGTTTTGCCTGCGCCTACTTCGTGTGCCAGCAGGGTATTTCCGCCATACAGCACATGGGCGATGGCACTTTTCTGGTGTTCCCGCAGGGTAATGGCCGGGTTCATGCCGCCAAAAGTGATATGGCTGCCATCATACTCGCGGGGACGGGTAGAGTTCATTTCTTCGTTATACTGGCGCACCAAAGTCTGGCGGCGCTCCGGGTCTCTCCAGATCCAGTCCCTAAAGGCTTCCCGGATAGCCTGCTGTTTTTGAGCAGCCAGGGTGGTCTCCTTGGCATTCAGCACGCGGCGCTCTTTTCCATCCGCGTCCTCTATGGTGTCATAGATACGGACATCCCGCAGGTTCAGACTGTCCTCCAAAATCTTATAAGCATTGGCGCGGCTGGTCCCATAGGTGGTATAAGCTGCCACATCGTTGTAGGATACGGAAGATTTCCCCTTGATCTGCCATTCAGCAGTAAAGGAAGAATAGTTGACCTCGATACTGCGCTGGAGATAAAACGGGGTGTTGAAGGTCTCGTACATAAACTGCTGGATATATTCCTTGTCGATCCAGGTGGCACCAAGGCGCACCTCGATCTCCGACGCATCCAGGTCTTGGGGCTGGGCGGCGGTAAGAGCTTCCACATTGACTGCAAAAGAAGAGTCCTGCTGTGCCGCCCGCTGCGCCTGACGCAGTTTGCGGCGTACATTGCCGGAGAGGTATTCATCAGCAGTCACATAATGGGGTGTGCCATCTTTCTCCAGCTGTCCCGGTACACGGAAGATTACGCCTTGCAGCTCTCCGGCCAGTTCTTCTTTTGTTTTTCCGGTAAGCTGGCTCATATAGTCCATATCCACGCAGGCTTTTTCCGAGATGGACACCGCCAGTGCTTCACTTGCCGTATCCACCACAGCCACCGCCTGATGGGGCTTGATGGTCCGCTTGGTGAACATATCTGCCTTGCGTTCCAGCTTTCCGTTCTCGTCGATGACTTCCAGCGCACAGAGCAGATAGTAGCTGGAATCATCGGCAAAGGCCAGCCGGTTCGCCCGGTCATTGATAAGACCATATTTTGCGGAAAAGCTGTCATAGAGCCGGTTCAGTTCAGCCTGTTTATCCTGGATGGCGCTGTCCGGTGTGGCGGCGTCCATTTGGAGATCAATGAGCTGCTGGACACATTCCCGCAGGCCCACCAGCCCTTTCACGCGGGCCTCGGCGGTGGAGTTCAGGTCTGGGCGCACCATGCGGCTGTTTTCACGGAAATACACAGTGCCGTCCACAACGGTGTAGGAGTAATTTTTCACATTGGGGTCGGCGGGAATGGAGGTGTCGATGGCTTCGCCCTCACCCAGCTCCGGCAGCTCGGCTTCCTGGTAGGTGCCGCGAATGTACTTCACGGCATCATGCAGCTGATCGGCAAGCTCCAGCCCCTCAATGGGATTCACGGTGTAGTCCATGCCATGGGCGGTGCTTTCCGGCTCCTGTCGGCCCAGCACCATTTCCGGGTGGTCCAGGAAATAGCGGTTGATGGCAAAGCCGTCCTGCGTCGTCGCGGACTGCGCCTGCTCGTTTCCGCCTTGCGGCGAAAAGCTCGCTTGCTCCGTCGCTCCTCCTTCTCCCACAAAGTCTTGCGACTTTGCGGGAACCCTGATAATGCCGGTCTGGGTCCATTCCGGCACGATGTCCAGCGGGCGGTCCCGCTTTTGGAGGAAGATGATGTCCGATACCACCTCGGCACCGGCATTCTTTTTGAACGCGTCATTCGGCAGACGGATAGCTCCCAGCAGCTCAGCACGCTGGGCAAGATAGCGGCGCACGGTGGAATCCTTGGCGTCCATAGTATAGCGGGAGGTTACAAAAGCCACCACGCCGCCGGGACGCACCTGGTCCAGTGCTTTGGCAAAAAAGTAGTTGTGAATACTGAAACTCAGCTTGTTGTAGGCTTTGTCATTGACCTGATACTGACCGAAAGGTACATTGCCGATGGCAAGGTCAAAGAAGTCACGCCTATCGGTGGTCTCAAAGCCGCCTACTGTGATGTCCGCCTTGGGATAGAGCTGCTTTGCGATGCGCCCGGAAACAGGGTCCAGCTCCACGCCGTACAGACGGCTGTTTCGCATTTTCTCCGGCAGCATACCAAAGAAATTGCCCACACCCATAGACGGCTCCAGAATATTTCCGGTCTCAAATCCCATACGGTCCACCGCTTCATAGATGGCCTGAATGACCGTAGGGCTGGTGTAATGGGCGTTGAGGGTAGAGCTTCTGGCGGCGGCATATTCCTCCGGGGTCAGCAGTTCTTTTAGCTGGGCATACTCTAAAGCCCATGCCGGTTTCTCCGGGTCAAAAGCATCAGAGAGACCGCCCCAGCCCACATATCGAGAAAGAACCTCCTGCTGTTCGGGGCTTGCCTGCTGTCCGGCAGCTTCCAGCTCTTTCAGCAAACGAATCGCATTGACATTTGCCTGGAACTTGGCTTTCGGACCGCCTTCGCCCAAATGCTCATCAGTAATGCGGAAGTTTTTTGCATTGCGGCGCAGGTTAGCCTTGTATTCCTCATAGGAGGCTTCCTCGGCAGCTTTGGCATTGGAGAAGGTCTCCCACTGGCCATTGACCTGAATGGAAACCGGGTGTTCGTCCAGCACTTCCTCAAAGGTTTTCTCCGGCTCAGTCACAGGGGCTGGTGGCTCTGGCTCCTCGATATGCAGTCGTTCCACCACCACATCATAAGGCAGATTGTTCTTATCGCCCGGATAGACGGCCATGGTCTCGGAATGGAAGGTCGGGGATTCGGTAGCCGATTGGGGCTGTTCCTGTCCAAAGCCGTCCTGCTGACGGGCGTACAGTCCGCGCAGCAAAGGTGCAACCTCATCCCAGCGGAAATACAGCATAGCCAGACGCTTTTCCTCTGCATCCATGACTTCCAGTTCTATGCCCTGTGCCGTGGTACGGTAATCGGCAATATCGCCGGTCTCCAGATTCAGTGTCTCGATCTCACCGGAATAGACTCTGCTCAACCAGTAGGCGATCTCGCTGTTACTCCTGCCGGATTGCAGCAGCGTGGAAATCTGCTTTTTATCCGCTTCATCCATCAGTCCATGAGCCAATACATCCCGCAAGTCTTGATCTGCCTTGTCCGGGGCAATAGGAAGAAACTCGGTATAGTAAGCATTGCGGCGGTCTGCCCGAAGCAGCTGCTCGAACTGTTCTTTGCGCTCTGCCCGGTAGATGGGATATACCATCCCGGTGGGCAGAAGCTGTACGGTGTCCTCCCGCAGCTCGGTGATCTGATAGGCGTCATCCTCGATATACACGGTATCGCCCACGGCATAGACCGGGGCAGCAGGGTCATAGGATGTTCTTTGCGGAGTTGGGCGGCGAACTGCATCATATTCCTCATCGGAAATAGCAACTTCGGAAGTCTGCTCTGTCTCAGCAGCTGCGATCTGCTCTACATCCGACATCACCTGTTGGATAAACGGATCATTGTCCAGTTTTTCCGGGTCTGCCACCTGGCCGTTGACGATCCCTCTTTCTTCCAGAGCTTCCCGGATGGCGATTGGGTCGATGTCGTCAAAACGGTTCTGTTCTTCTTCGGTATAGAACCGGTCCTCCTGAATGAGCTGGGCAATCCGACGCTGTACCTTCGGCCAGGGCAGCTGCGTTTCCTCCGGGCTGCCGGCACGGACAACGAACAGGCTGTTGCTGTTACTGCCGCCGTATTCCTGAGCCAGCCATGCGGCGGTATCTTTTTCCCGCCCATGCTGTTCCATGTAGCGGACAACGGCGTGTTTGCTCTGAATATCGCCGTTCCATGCGCGGATGGCATCGTCAATGTCATCCTGCGAGAGAGGACGCAGCATTTCATGGAGCCGTGGGTAGGTTTCGTCAATTACTTCCCGGTGCAGCCGTTGGCGGAACTCCGGCACATCGGAATAGAGCCGAATCAGCTCCAAATCACCGGAGCCGAGAACGGCACGGCGGATGGCAGCATTGCCCTCGATGACAGCATTTTCGCGGTCAGAATGCCCGCAGGCATTGCGGTATGCGGCATCCTCGGAAATGGCGGCAGTCACCACAGTCTTATACTGATCAAACTGCTCCCGAAGGGTAGGCTTTGGAGTTTCTTCCTCCACCTCCGGCTGCTGGGCTTGGATGGCATCTTCTTTTGCCAGATCCTTTTCAGCCTGGATCTTGTCATACTGCGCTTGTTCCTGTTCGGTAAGATAGCGGCCTTTCTGGACAAGTGAGGTAATGCGCTTGGCAACCTTTTCCCAGTTCAAGTGAACATCCGGGCAGTCCTGCTTTTTATAGTGCAGTCCTTTCCCATCGTGATCTTCGCCGCTGTGTGTTGCGCCGGACAGGGCATGAGAGCGTCCGCCAATGCCATACTCGTCTTTAAGGAATCTCACTTTTTCCTTATCCGTATGGTTTTCCATGAAGAACGCATAGATACGGCCTTTTCCTCCGGCAAAACTGCTTCCGCCGGTCATGGCGGCGTCGATCTCATCCTCGGTAATAAAGTGCTGGACGGTTGGCACTTTGGAAAGCTCTGAAGAAAAGGTCCTGCGGGGCAGGTCAAGGTCCTTCAGGTTCTCCCAGATCTCCCTCGGTCTATGATAGTGAAAACGCAACAGGTCACGGTCCTGCTGATAGGCAGTCCAGAAGGCAGCGTATTCTTCCTTGAGGGTCTTACGAAACTCCGGGCTGTTCAGCTGCTCGGCAAGCCATTCTGTTTCTGTCGGAAACACATTGCGCTGGATACTCGACAGGCAGGACAAATATCCGGCTTCTCTGGCTTCCTCGCTGAAATCGTGGTACAGATACCAGAGCTTTTCTGAAAGGAGGGAGCGTTCATAGCCTGCCGCTTCCGCAAGCTCCACATTGGAGGCAAACTGGCCGCTCTCCAAAAGCTCCCCGATACGCTCTGCGGCACTCTCCCAGGAAATGACCTGGGCAGACCTGTCATAACGGACAGACTTCCCGTGGGAAAGATGGATACCATCCTCGGCATACCATGCGCTCACACTGCCAAGGCCATTGCCGCCGTGGTACAGCGTTTTCAGTATCTCGGCAATCTCAGCGGTGGTTTTCTGCTTTTCAAAGGCTGCAACCACACGCTCCCTCTGGCGGTCTGTATTGCCGCCCAAACGCAGCACATGGTCAATATCATTCTGGGCAAAAGAAAAAGCAGAGGATGTATGCGCTACATTCTCTGCTTCATCTATGGATTGGATCTGTTCCGCTTCGGAGAGGAACAGGTTTAGGGTCAGC
The DNA here is from genome assembly GCF_003474415.1 of Butyricicoccus sp. AM05-1. Taxonomy (NCBI): domain Bacteria; kingdom Bacillati; phylum Bacillota; class Clostridia; order Eubacteriales; family Butyricicoccaceae; genus Butyricicoccus; species Butyricicoccus sp. AM05-1. The sequence goes on from NZ_QUDG01000003.1 coordinate 75,432, forward strand.
TGTTGATAAGCTCCGCCATCAGGATCTCCTCGGCCTGGGCTTTGCAGGTATTCATCAGCCCCACCCACTTCATGGGATTGCTGGCTTTCAGTTCCTCGGTGGCTCCCGCTTCCTTCGCCAGCTGGGGTATCATCTGCTCCAGTCTGTTCTGGGCGGTCTCGTCGATCTCGATGAGGTGCGGGTACAGCTTCTCGCTCAGCAGCATCTGGTTGTAGAGGATGGGACGGTGTTCCTTCAGATAGGTTTTCCTCATCCTGCCGTACTTGCCCAGGGGTTTCTCCGGCTGCTGGCTCAGCTTCAGGTCGGGAATCAGATAGTCTCCGTTCTGGATATAGGTCATGGGATTGTTCATCTTGTTTGCTCCTTTCTTGGTTGGCTTCGCGCTCTGCATTTCGGACGGTGACGCCGATCTGCCGCAGCACCTGTTGGTTGATCTGGCTGACCGCTGTTCCCAGCGCCCCGATGGTGGACGGGGTGTTGAAATCAAAGATCGCCATGAAATCTTCGTGGTCGAAGTAGCGTTCCGGCTCCAGTCCACAGCGGGACATCAAAGCGTAAGTGATGCTGACGGTGGCGGCTGCCTTGAACTGCACTCCGATGTTATACTCATCATATTCCTCCAAAAAGGAACCGTCAACGATATAGAAGAAGTCCTGCTGATGCTCCGTCCAGTATTCCTCAGCCAGTTTTCCGGCTACCTCGGTAAGCTGTCCTGCAAGGTCATCACCGGAAACATCATAGGTGCGCTCCAGCATGGCCTGCACCGAATCCAGATGGCGCTCCTCCAGCTGCCACAGCCAGGGAGTGCGGGAATGTTCACGGGTTCCGGTGTCTGAAATGTCAAAGACATAACGCAGGCGAGGTCTGTCCCCGGAATCATCCACCAGAGCGATTCCCTTGGAACCGCGCCTTACATATCGGCCCATCTTTTCATTCCACAAATCGTACTCTGCACAGGCGGTAGCGTCCGGTCGCTGGGCGTAGATCATCAGCTGCTCATGGAACGGGTACTTGTAAAGGCGAGAAGCAGTGGTGAGAAACTCTGCCCATTCCTGCCAGCTCCCCGTGAGCTGTGTTGCCACTTTGTCCGCCATCTGTGCATATAGTTCAGCTTTGGTTGGCATAGTGTTCTGTCCTCCTTTCAGTTTTGGGGTAAAAAGGTGGGGTGGCAGATCGCCACCCCATCCCTGCGGTTATGTTGTTTACTGGTCAAAATCCGGGTACAGCTCCAGTTCGGCAAACTTCTCATCGGTCATCGCACAGAGCTTCGTAAGGGCGCTGTCGGTCAACTCTCTCAGCTCTGTTTCCTCCGGCGAAAGCTCGCCGCGCATCTCACGCAGACTGTCAATCAGCCCGGTGCGGCTGCCGGTATTGTAAATGCACATCAGGTTCATTTCCTCAAAAGTAAAGTTTCCCATATCAAATCTCCCTTTCCGCACTCTTTTTGGGTGCTGTCTTTTTGTGTTCTGTCTTGGGCTGGCCTTTCAGCTGCTCCATGACGGACTTTTTCTTTTCCCGTTCCTCCCGATGGGTGGCGGCTGCCAACTCCATCAGGGAAATGGGCTGACCGCTTCGGGCCTGCTGTTCCAGCTCTGCCACCGTGGGTTCTTTTGCGCCATTGTTGATGATACCGTCAATCATGCCGTAATCGTCCTCCAGCATCATTTCCGCATTTTTCAGCGGGTTTTCTGGCAGGAATCCGGGGATCTGGGTAAAACCAACACTGTCACAGTAATGACAGGATACCTTACCGTCCTGTCTGATCGCAACGATGTCGCTGACGCTCATGGAGGGACTGTGAAAGTCCACGGGCTTTTCCAGATTGAATTGCTGATAGAGTTTTTCCAGCTGCTCCGGCACAGTGCCAGACTCCCTCAGAGGAGCTGTGTAAATGAGGTCATAATTGCTGCGGTCTATGGAAATGTTATGGGACTTTAACCAGTCCAGATTCATAAAGCGCACATTCTGCGGATCGTCACGACTTACCTGATAGATGGCAAAGCAATCTCTGTTCTGGGAGAGAAATGCCTGTTCGCGTTCCTGCTGATGTTCCTGACGCTCCATGACCTTTTCGTGGAACTGAGGGCTTTTCTCCCATTCCTCATGGTCCACACCGAAAAGACCGCCATGATCCATGATTTCCTGCGGGTCAAACACCATGCTCTCCGTATTGTCCTCATACAGCACATAGACGGTCAAACCGGCGGCATCCAGTTCCAGCGCCCGTTCTCTGGTAACAGGGAGCATCCCATCATAGGTGTAGCCATATTCCTGCATATCCGGTGTGGATACCTGCTCATCCGGCATGGGGTATTCATCCAGTGCCTGCTCCTGCGCTTCCGGCAGCTGGGAAGAGGCAGTCATCTGACTGGTCTCTGCCTGCATCTGCTGATAGGCCGCTTCCTGCAAGGTCTCAGCCATAGACAAGGGAGCGCGTCTGAGCGAAGTGCTGTCCAGATCGTTATCATCACAAATCTGGAGAACTGCCTTCATGCAGGAAAGCTCCGACATATCCAGCTGACCACCATCCAGCTCTTTCATGGACGCAGCATCGTAAAGAGTGTAGTCCCATCCGCTGTCACAAGGTTGGATATGAAGATAGGTAGTATCGTTGATCAGAAACAAAGCCTCCTGCTGGTTGGCATCCGCCCCCAGTACCTCCATTTCCGGCATGGTCGCAGCCAGTTCCTTTACCGCTTTCTGTACCAGCGGATTGTCACGGTAATAGTCGATTGCCTGAATAGTGTCCAGGTCAATGGTCTGCCCGGTCAAAATCGGAAACGGTCCTTCATAGTCGCTTCCGTCTTTCAGCTCAAAACCAATTCCTTTGATCCCGTTCATTCGCTCTGCCGGAATTTCCTGATAGATGCGGACCGCCTCCTCCAAAGACAGGTTATCGTGGTATTCTCCGAGGTTTGGAAACTCCATGCACTCTGCCACATAGTAAGTCAGATTGCCGGTTGGCTGCTCTATCGGGGCGGTTTCCGGCTCTGCCTTTGCATGGGGATCAATCCCACGCTCTTTGCAGATTTCCTTATAGTGGCGCTCAATGTCAGAGATCAAAGTGCCGGAGGTCTTATTGATGGTCTCCAAACTGGCTCTCAGCTCTTTCAGTTCCTTGCCCTGACTCCAGCTTGCAATATAGCCGAAGCTGTTTTCTCCGGTCTCAATGCCAAAATATTTGCAGACCGCATAGGAGATGCTTTCAGCCTCCACTTCCTCCGTGTGGCGGTCTTTCCTCTGTTCTTGCAAAAACTGGGTGAGGGTAGAAAAGCCGCCAACAAAATTCAGCCCTTCTTCCTCGGTCAGCATCAGGCGTCCATCTTCCGCCAGCTCCAGCGGCTCTGTCAGCAGAACGGAACCTGCATGGTTTACAACCACTTGTTCTTCTACACAGACCGGCTCTCCGGGGTCGTAGTCAGAACCGCGCAGGTCATAGCAATAAACGCCCTCCGGCAGATTATCACGGACAATCCGCCCATTGGAGAACAGACCGGGTTTATCAAACAGCTCGATCTCCTGATATTGCTCGTCATTGGCAATCTGAATCTTTTTCTGATTGTGGAGCTTGCTGTGGGCAATCTCGTGTACTGTGGCCGAAACCGTCTGCACCTCACTCATGCCCTGGCGAATGGCGATTTTCTGATGATCGGCAGAAAAATAGCCGTCCGTATCGGCGGCCATTGCTTCAAAAGTGATCGGCACCGGTGCGCTGCGGCGCAGAGCCTCCATGAATGCCTCATAATTTGGCACATTGCCGGAAAGGGAGGAAGCAAGCTCAGGCAAAGGTTTCCCGTCGGTCTGGCTCACATCAAAGACCTTGACCGGGCGAAACATGGGGATCTCGATTTCTTTTTCCTCTGTGACGATCTTTCCGTCTTTATCCAAAATCGGAGCCTTGGTATCCGGGTCCAGTTTCTGCTCCTCGATTTTCTTCTTATATGGTGTGGGAGCAATGATGGTAATGCCATGCTCGCCCTTTTTTACATGACGCTCAAACTGGTCTTTCCACTTATTGTATCCGGCTACCAATGTAGCGTCCGGCTTCTGCATATAGATGAGCATGGTGTTGTTTACCGAATAGCGGTGGAAGCGGGACATGACGGACAGATAGCGCATATACTTTTCACTCTCAAACAGTTCCTTGATCCCCTGCTCGATGCCATCTGTGATTTCTCTTAGCCGCTCTCGGTTGGTGGGTTTGTTCTCAGCCATGATTTTCAATCTCCTTTCCAAATGTGTGATTTCTGCTGTGTGTTCTGCAATCCATGCCTTTTGTTCTTCTTCACTTTCATAAAGAAAAAGGTCCAACAGGTACTCTACATAGGTTTTCTTCTGGATTGCTTCCACAAAACGGGGGTGCGGTTCTTCCTCCGGTGTCCGGGGAGAATTGTCGGCCTCCCATTTTTTCAGCAGATAGTAGTAATCGGACAGTACGCGATAACACCGCTGCCGGTCCTCCCGAAACTTTTGTGCCTCTGTTTTCTGCCGGACATATCTCCTACGGGGAGGGGCCTGACTGTCATAGATCAGGCCAAAGTCCTGTGCCAGTTTCTCCGCCGCTTCTTTTGGGGAGAGGTCAAAGAGCTTTGCGGTAAAGTCGATCACATCCCCATCTTCACCGCAGCCAAAGCAGTGGAATCGCTGGTCTACCTTCATGCTGGGGTTCTTATCATCGTGAAAAGGACAGCAGGCCATGCCATTTCGCCTGACTTTTATCCCATAAAGCTCTGCCGCTTCTCTGGTGCTGACTGACAGCTTGACTGCTTCAAATACATTCTCTGCCATGTGCCTTTAACTGCTGGACTTTCGCATAGGAGGCTGGTATCCGGCAGCTTTCGCACGCTCACTGGCAGCTTTGCGGCGTTCTGCGCTATATGGCTCCCTGACTGATACACACCGCTTGGGGACGGTAAAGTTATGGGCGTCCTTTCGGGTGATCTGGTCGGGGTGCTTTTTTGCCAGCAGATCCAGCTTCTCCATCAGACGGGGATCATGGGTATAGATCTCAGCCATTGGTTCTGCCTGATTATAGAGAAGAATGGTTTCCCGTTCCACTAAAGAGAGCTTCATCGGCTACCTCCTTTCCGCTGGTCAAATTCCAGCTTGAAGTTGGCGTACTGTCCATCGTCCTCCAAAACCACAGTGGCATCGTAGGTCTTTCCGGTTTTCTCCGAATATAGGCCCGTCACACGGACACGGCCATCGTTAAGCAGTGCAGACACCACAGCCTTAGTCGGCTGTTTTTTCTTGGCAGCCCACCATTTGTTGTTTTTCCAGATTGCAAATCTGCAAGAATCATTCTGACAGAAGAAGCCTTTTTGCAGTTCTGCAACCTCCCCGCCGCAGCGAGGGCATTTGCCCACCACCTCACGAGGCGGAGTGAACAGGTACTCCGTTCCCTTGATGACCTGATAAGTCCCCACCAGGTCTTTCAGCATGGTGCTAATCCCGTCCAAAAACTCCTCCGGGGCAAGCTGCCCGCGCTCGATCTCGCCCAGGCGGTACTCCCACTCGGCAGTCAAAAGCGGCGATTGCAGTTGTTCCGGCAGAACGGTGATCAGGGAAACTGCATCATGGGAAGGGAGAAGCTGCACCGTTTTCCTGCTCTTTTTTCGTTCCAGAAAACCGGCAGATACCAGCTTTTCCAAAATACCGGCACGGGTGGCCGGTGTCCCCAGACCTTTTCGTTCGGCATCCTCCGGCATATCCTCTTTTCCGGCAGTCTCCATCGCGGACAACAGGGTGTCCTCCGTAAAGTGCTGGGGCGGACTGCTTTTGCCTTCTTTGACGATTGCAGCAGCAACCGAAAGGATCTGTCCTTCGGTCAGCTCCGGCAGGGCTTTCTCTGCGCCCTCTTTTTTCGGCTCTGCATCCTTCATTTTGGCACGGTAGGCGTCCTCCAGTGCTTTCCATCCGGGGTGCTTCACCGTTTTTCCTTTGGCAGTAAACTTCCTACCGGCACACGTTGCAATCACAACGGTTTCCGAATAGATATGGGGCTGGGCCACGGCACACAGCAGACGCAGGGCCACCAGCTCCAGCACCGCTTTTTCTCCCGCAGGAAGGGCAGAAAGGTCTGCATCCTTGAGATTTCTGGTAGGGATTACTGCGTGGTGGTCGGTTACTTTCTTGTCGTTGATGACCGTCTGCGGATCACAGGTAATGGCGATCCCTTTGCGAAATGGCATAGCATTGGCAACCAGATTCACCAGCACCGGCAGGCTGTCTGCCATATCACCGGTCAGATAGCGGCTGTCAGTACGGGGATAGGTGCAGAGCTTCTTTTCATACAGGCTTTGCAGATAGTCCAGGGTCTGCTGGGCTGTAAATCCAAGCAGGCGGTTGGCATCTCTTTGCAGAGTAGTCAGGTCATAGAGGGCAGGCGGCTTTTCGGATTTTTCCTTGCACTCCACTTTTTTGATTGTGACAGCTGCACCCTGACAGGCTTCTTTCAGCTGCTCTGCGCTTGCTCGGTCACTCATGCGCTCCCCGGATACGGTAAGACCGGGCAGCTCCAGCGCCACGGTATAAAAGGGAACCTGCTTAAAGGTGTCGATCTCAGCTTCTCGCTGAACAATCAGTGCCAGCGTTGGGGACATCACGCGCCCGATGTTGAGGGTGCGGTGGTACAGCACGGAAAAAAGCCTTGTGGCATTGATCCCCACCAGCCAGTCGGCCTTGGCACGGCAGAGAGCAGCATCCCGAAGTCCATCATAATCTACACCTGGGCGCAGGTTTGCAAAGCCCTCCCTTATGGCGGAGTCCTCCATCGAAGAAATCCAGAGCCTTTTCATCGGCTTTTGGCAGCCTGCCAGCTCATAGACGCTGCGGAAGATCAGCTCGCCCTCGCGTCCGGCATCACAGGCATTTACTACCTCCGTCACATCCGGGGCGTTCATCAGCTTTTTGAGAATATCAAACTGCTTTTTCTTGTCCTTTCCCACCACCATCTGCCAATGCTCCGGCAGGATAGGCAGGTCATCATATCGCCACTTGGCATACTTGGAGTCATAGCTGTCTGCATCCGCAAGACCGGCCAGGTGGCCCACGCACCAGCTGACACGCCAGCCGTTACCCTCCAGATACCCATCCTTACGAGCAGTTGCACCGATTACCGTAGCCAGACTTTGTGCAACCGATGGTTTTTCAGCAATCACTAAATTCATAATCTTCAGCCTCCCATTCTTCCCGCACAGGCGTGTGCAGTTTTTTCTCTATGCTGTTTTCCTCATCCAGTAGCAGGTTATAACCAAACCGGTAGTCATAGCGGTACAGTTTCCCCAGCAGGTCATTGATGATGATACGGCAAGCCAAAATGACACGGGTTTTATCCACCTGCATCAGCTGGTAGCGTTGATAATTGCTGTAATATTCTTCGTGACGGCGGGTATTGCAGGCGGCATCTTCAAGTAAACTATCTACTGCATCCTGACAACCATCTTCTTTTTCCCCTTCCATGCAGTTCAGAAGTTCCATCATCAAAGGAAAGCTCTGTTCATCCATAGGAGCTTCTGCTGCAAGAAAACCGATCAGAGCGGATAAGAGCAGATGAGCCGCCGTCTGTTCTTGTTCCGTCAAAACGGCCATTGTTTTCTCCGCATTTGGCAGGATCTTTTCTTCCACAAAATCTGCCGCGTCACCGGAATAAAGCTGACGGATAGAATCTATGGACAATGAAACTGTCATGGTATCTAAGGAGAAATCAAAGGGGTCATCTTGCTTTGGCTTTCTCCAAAGTTTGTTTAACATGGTAGAAAGAATGTCGCCGCCAAAATACACAGCAATCACAAGCAGGTCAAAAACAGCAATCAGCTTGATAAATATAATCAGAACACTCATTTTTTTCGTTTCCTTTCTTTGAGCCAGCGTTCCATCTCACGATGGCAGATACCTACGCAGGGACTTCCATAACTCCCGCAACCATAGCAGGGGTGGTTGTGGGATAAAGAATGAGGACGGGAAGTTTCCCTCCCGCCCTCCGGCCTGCGTGTCATCATGCGTTCATAGGGACTGTCTGTGAAACGGGTCATTTCACGCTGTCCTCGTCATCTTCTTCTGTGCTGCCCCCATCAGCGTCCGGTTCGTCCGACTCCACATCCTCGGTTTCCCATTCCTCGGAATCCTCCTCGCCATAATCATAATCGTCCAGACTGTCATTGCCCTTGGTCTTAGGTTTATTCTTCATGAGCTTCATGTAGGCAAATACGCCACCGCCGCCCAGCAGAGCCAGCAGAAGAATCAGCGCAGCCGGATTCAGTCCGGCAGGCGTCTCTTTTTCCGGCTCCGGTGTTTCTGCCGGAGGTTCCGGTGCTTTGCCCGTACATTTACTCTTATCAGTTGCGCAGACCGGGCAAGCCGTATTGACTGCCCCTGCTTCACATTTTGTCGTGCAGCTACACACAGCAGCCGGCTCCTCTTTGACATTTTCATCTTCCATCAGTGCCATCAAATCCGCTTCATCCACCTGGTTCAGAAAGTGAACAGCAGTCTTTTTATCCTCATTAGCCCTGTCGATCAAAATGTAAAAATAGTTGCCAGCCTTGGTAGTAACGGTAATGAGCTGCTTATTGCCACCAAAATCATCCACCAGAGCGGCATTGCCATCTGGTGTAAGTGCCGGTGCCGGTTCTGTTTCTTCCACAATCACATTGCTGTCATTGGTAGAATCCTCTGCCGGTGCCGCCGGAGCCTGTTCTGACCCCTGTGCAAAAGCAGGGATCGTAAAGCCAAATGCCACAACCATTGTCAGGCAAAAGGCGGAAAGTGTTTTGCAAATTCTTTTATTCATAAGCGGTAGCCTCCTGATTATTTGATTCCGACAGTGCTGTATCTCTGCCGTGGTTCATTCCACCGGAAAGCATAGCGTTCAGCTGTGCTGGAGTCACGCGTAACGCACGAACCATCTGAACGATCTCCAAATTTTCTGCCTCGGTTTTCTGTGCTTCCAGCGCCTTGAGCTTTTCCTGATACTCTGCGATCTTCTCGCGGACCTTTGTAATCTCCTGGTCAATGCGCTCAATTTTGTTCTTTGCCATCGTCTATCACTCCTTCTTAAAAATCTCTGTTACCAGTTCATCAGGCCATAGCCCTTAATGCTTTGATAATTCAGGTCATAACTTTTGATCTTGCAGGCATCGCCGGAATTTCCCTCCACGGTATAAACACGGCTGCCATCCGTACCGATCACGATACCTACATGGTCTGCTGTCCCATCCAAATCCCAGTCAAAGAAAATTGCATCTCCGGGAGCCAGATTGTTATAGCCTCTTGCACCCCATTGTCCATGGGACTGGAACCACGGAACGCCCTGCCACTCACAGCCTGCAAAGCGCGGTTCACTTTTTCCTGCCTGGTTATAGCACCAGGATACGAAGCAGGCGCACCATTCCACACGGGAGTCAAAGCCGTACCAGCTCCAGTAGGGATAACCGCCCACATTGCCCACCTGACGCTTGGCCAGTTCCACCAGCTGAGGATTGCCGGGGCGGGTACCGTTAATGAACTGCACACCGGACAGATCTTCCGAGCCGCTGGTATCAGGGGAGCCGCCGCCAAACAACAGCGGCTTATTGCCCATGGTCTGCCGGTAAACCTGATACATTTTCATCTGCTCCGGGGTCAGAAGCTCCGACACCACAGCGGAAATGGGCTTGCTGGCGAGTTTCACATTCAAAATGTAATACTCATAGGGGACTTCTTCTGAGGTGGTCTCGCCGGTCTCCGGGTCGGTGGAGGTCTCCGTGCGGTAGCGAATCTCCACTTCCTCAGTAAGCGTCAGCTGATACTGTGCTGCAAACACACGCGCCAGCTCTGCCTGAGCGCTCTGCCGGGTGTAGCCTTGCAAAACGGCAGACAGAAATGCTGCCAGCTCATGAGGGTCATGGCCGATCATACCAAGGTCATAGCGATACTCGTCATACCCTGGGTGGCTGCTTTCTATGTTGTCGATTTCCTCCTGCAACTGGGCTTCTCTGGCTGCATAATCTGCCTCCACCGCCAGCATTTCCGGGTCATCCGACGGATAGGTGGTGCCGGAGAGAACGGAACCGATGCTCTGCGCCATCATGGAGCAGGAGGACATGGTATTCATCAGCATACAGGTAATGAGGAACAAAACCCCTGCCATCAGGAAACCCTTCTTGTGGCGCATGACGAATGCCCCTGCCTGCTGTACCTTTTCTTTTACCGTCCTTGCGGCTTTTCCTGTTTTGGATGCAGCCTGGGCAGTATTTCCAGCAGTCTGACCGGCATGTTTGGCGGCGGCATACTGCTTTTTGATGGCCTGCTTTTGCTGCCAGCGGGAAAGTGGATTGCTGGCAAACTGGGGATTTTCCTGCAAAGATTTCTGGTACAGAACATTTACATTTGCCTTTTCCAGTTGGCGCTCTGCCTGTGCTGCTTTGCGGTACGGCTTCAGCTTGTGGCTGCGATAGCCCTCCCGCACCAGATAAGCGCCGGTCTCCACCGCTTCCTCGGACTTGTGGGCGCTTTCCACGCCCACATTGTCCTGTTCTGTTTCCCGGATCTCTTTGTGGAGCTTGCCCACAATCAGATGGACGGGAGCTTCCTTGACCCCTTGAGAAAGTTTGGAGGGTGGCTTTTTCTTGTCCTCAAAGGTCAGCTTCGAGGTCTTTTTTCCGGTATCCGGGTCGATGACCGTCTGCCTGACCTTTTTCTTTGGGATATTGGCCTGCGCCTTATCTGCTCTGGCCGCAGCTTTCTCCGCTTTACGGATCGGCTTTTCCAGTGCAGGGTCAGACCGTTCCTCATCAGTAAAGCGCAGGCGCGGCTCCTTATTCAAACCATTCTCCCAGCATGAGGGAGGACATCATGTAGTGCAGCTCTGCATAAATGGCCATTCCCACAGGATCGTTGAACATACAACCGGACAGGTAGGCGTAAAACTGTGCCACCACATCGGACAGGATTTTCGCTTCGGTTCCTTCCAGAACCAGACCACCCATACCTTCCTTGGCACGGATGGTGCTCCAGACCTCTGCCAGACGGAGCAGCCCCACCTGACCGGTCTCATTCAGTTCGGCTGCCTGATCTGCCGCCGTGCGGCACTCACTTACCGCATCGGCCATGACCGTAAGCAGCTGGCTGCGCTGGGCATTTACCGCCCTGTCAAAAAACATCAACGGGTTTTGATTCAAAATGTTGGGGTTCATCATCATTCATCCTCCTTTTTCAGTTCCTGGGGTTTGGTGGTCATAATGCGGTACAGCTCGGTATTCTTCGGGAAGTGGTCCACGAAAGGCAGAATTGTGGAGCCATAGAACAGCAGGCCCTCGCCCTCACCGGAGTGGGTCACATAGCTAAGCTGGTGTGTGGAAATGCCCAGCTGCTTGGCAAGTATCTGACGGTCTCCGCCTGCCTGGTTGAGCATATACACGAAGTCGGAGTTTTCAAAGATGTTCTCTACCTCGCGGCTGCTCAAAAGGTCTTTGACATTCTGGGTAATACCTGTCGGAATACCGCCCCATTTACGGAATCGCTTCCAGATTTCCACCGTATAGGCAGCGGTCTGTTCCTCCTTCAAAAGCAGGTGCATCTCGTCGATATAGTAACGGGTGGACTTGTGGGCGGCACGGTTAATGGTAACACGGTTCCACACCTGATCCTGTACCACCAGCATACCGATTTTCTTAAGCTGCTTGCCCAGTTCCTTGATGTCATAGCAGACAATGCGGTTGTTGATGTCCACATTGCTCTGGTGGTTGAACACATTGAGGGAGCCGGTTACATAGATTTCAAGGGCCGTAGCGATATACTGAGCTTCCTTTTCCTCCTGTTCCCGAAGCAGGTTATACAGATCCTCCAGTATGGGCATATTCTCCGGGCGCGGGTCATTGAGGTAAGTCTGATAGACCAGACGCACACAGCGGTCGATGATGGTTTTCTGCACCGGCTGCAAGCCCTCCTTACCGCCCACGATCAGCTCACACAAGCTGAGAATAAAGTCAGACTTGAGGGACAGCGGGCTTTCATCATCCGAGTAGTCCAGGTTCAGGTCCATCGGATTGATGTAGTTGGTGGAGGTAGGCGAGATCTTGATGACCTGCCCATGCAGACGCTCCACCAGAGGTGCATACTCCGCTTCCGGGTCACAAATGATAACATCATCACTGGTAAGCAAAAAGCAGTTTGCGATTTCTCGTTTTGCGCTGAAGGACTTACCGGAACCCGGCGTACCCAAAATCAAGCCGTTGGGGTTTTTCAGCAGCTTTCGATCCACCATGATGAGATTGTTGGACAGGGCGTTGATGCCGTAGTACAGAGCTTCTTTGCCGTTCTGGAATAATTCCTGTGTGGTGAACGGTACAAAGATGGCCGTAGAACTGGTGGTCAGTCCTCGCTGGATCTCGATCTGATTGAGTCCCAGGGGCAGACAGCTCATCAGCCCTTCTTCTTGCTGGAAGTCCAGCCTGGTCAGCTGACAGTTATACTTCTGGGCAATGGAGCCTGCCTGGAAAATGTTGTTGCCAAGCTGACGGGGATTGTCCGCTGTGTTCAGCACCAGAAAGGTCAAAAGGAACATTCTCTCGTTGCGGCTCTGCAAATCCTGCAAGAGTTTTTTCGCTTCACTGCCGTAAGTAGCAAGGTCAGATGGAATGATGTCCATGTCGTATCCGGCGCGGACTGCTTTTTTCTGTTCCTCGATCTTACTGCGGTCCAGGTCGGTAATCTTGCGCTTTATCGTTTTGATGGCTTTCACCTGATCCACCGACTGAATGTGCATACTCACAATGAGCGAGCTTTCCATATCCAGAAAATCAGCCAGCAGACGGTCATTCAGCTCCGGTGCGAGAATCTGCAAAAAAGAAACAGCCCCGTATTTCTTGCCCATACGGAACTGCTTGCCGGTGCGGAACTCAAAGGAACTTGGTGCAATAAAATCCTTTGTGGACAGACCGGAAGGAGCCAGCCAGTCCCATTCAAACTGAAACGGGAGTTGTTCATCCATGTGGAATACCGCATGAAGCTGAGAAAGCCTTTCTTTACCGTCCAGCGTTCTGGCAGCTACACCAAGACGCTTGAAGTTATTAAGTATATCGGTCTCAATACGCTCCAGACGGGGCTTGGCGGCTTTGATGCTGTCTGCGTCGATACCAAAGGTCAGGTATTTGGTCTTGATGAGGCCGTTGTTACCTCTGGCCAGCTGATTTTGTAGCATTGTGGTATATTCCTCGCGGATACTGTCAAAGGCATCCCTCTGGGGCGGGATGGAAATGGAGTTAGCAAAGGTCTCCTCCGATGCCGCAAGGTTCAAAAAAGACAGCTGGAAATGAATCGAGCTGTCAAAATAATTGAGGAAATCACACCAACCCTCAAAGATTGCCGTCTTATCTTCGTTTTGGGAGAGCTGATAGTTGATGTCCTGAAACTGAATGGTCTTTGTGTAGTGGCTGTCCGATATGCGGCAGATTCCGTCCGGCCACATCCGTTCATAAGGGATACTGTCCTGCGCAGATTTTCCTTTTTTGTCCGTGCGGTTGGCGCGGACAATGGCCGCGTCGATCTGCTTCTTATCAGCGCGGGACAGCTTTTTCTTTGTCTTTACCGGCTGCACAGTTTTTTCCTCGGTTTTCCCGAACATCCGATGCAGCCATTTTTTTATTGCGGTGAACAATGTCATACACCTCCTTATCGAGCATTTCCTGCCGCTTTAATACGGCATAAAAGTTATTGGTCTGGTAGGGACGCTGCTTGGGACGGATCACAGCTACTTTGAGAATGTTGCCCACGATCTTTTCCAGGGGCTGTCCATGCTTTTCGTACATAGCCAGCATAAAGAAGGGCAGCATAACCAGCATCATACACATAGCCGCTACACTGTTTCCGGTAGGTTTTCTGAGCAAAAAGAAAAGCGGTACGCCAATAAGCGCTCCGCCCGTGAAGCAGATAAGCTGCCGCTTGGTCAGATTGAACATGACCTTTGTTTTGACTTTTGTTAAGTCCTTGGGTACGGGTACATAAGCCAATGTGGGAACCTCCTTCCGTTTTAATGCGCCTGAAAGACTGATTTTGCGAGGCTGCCGGTTTTGAATAGTGTAAAGCACAGCAGTACGGTGTAGCCCACACAGCTCCAGATTGCCATGATGATGTCATCTTCCAGAGCGATGTTCTGCACCAGCACAGCATAAATTGCCACGCAGACGATAATGAGAAACGCCTGAAAGCCCAGCGCCAGCAGGGATCGGAGGTAATTCTGTCCCATACCGCCCCATTCTTTACCCATCATTGCAGCCATTGGAACGGGAGCCACCGAAGTCACAAGGTAGATTTCGATCATACGGCCATAAATAACGATAAAGATACAGATATATAACGCCCACATAGTAATGCCAATAAAGAGGGATTGGAACCACAGTCCGAACAGCGGTCCCAGATCCATTTCCATCAGCCTCGGTTCCAGATCGGTCATAACTGAGGAAATGTCAATGGACGCATCCGAATTGATAACCCCTGCCGCCTGCGCCACTACGCTCTGCGCCATATCAAAGACGCCCATCACGATATTCCATGTATTTGTGACAATGAGGATGGCAGCGGCTGATTTGAACACCCACTTGAAAATCATCCAGGTGTCCACATCATGCAGGTTGTTCTTGTCTGCGATCATCTGGATCAGGTCTACGGTCATCACGATAGCCAGGATCACGCCTGCAATCGGCACCATGATGGAGTTGGACAGATTCTCAATCATGCTGAAAATACTGCCATTCCATCCCTGTGGGGTCTGGCCTACCTGTACGGATATATCCGCGACCTGCTGGTTTACACTGTCAAACATCCCCGAAAGGTTGCTCATAATGCCGCCCACCAGCATTTCTTTCAGCCAATTTGTCAGGGCTTCAAGTAAGAAATCCATACGGTGTCAACCTCCTTTCCGCCGCCCCCGCAAAGCTGCGGGAGCGGCAAGGATTTCATACGGAGACGCTTAGACAGAGAAAAGCCCGGAGAGCAGAGGTACAAGGACCATGCCTACCACGGCTACACCAGCACCGGCCATGAGCTGCTTCATGCCCTGGCTCTTGGCGCCGGGGTTGTCGTTGCCGTAACCTTCCAGCAGGTTGATAACGCCCCAGATACCGAGACCGGCACCGAGCGCGATAACGAGGGTCTGAAGAACGGTGATTGCCTGTTCAAAAAATGCCATATAGTTTGTTAGCCGGAATCTGATTAAAAAATAGGTTTGTCATGTTTCATAGGCATACAAAAGCCGGAACAATCTGCCGCCCGGTTTCCGGGGGCATGATTCCGGCTGTCCTCCTTTTTCATTATTTTTTCTCGCGATTGTCCGCTTTGTACGCCAATGGCCCATAGAGGGCAAGTGCGGCGAATAGATAAGATCACTCCCTTCTAAAGCGGAACGAAATTAAGCGCCCTTTGTGTCTACTTCATATACATCGCAGACCTCATTGGGCTTGAGTTTCAGCCTTGCAGACAAGAATGCTTCAATGTCAAAAGCGTTCTTATCATCCGCGTCGGCAGTGTACTTGAAATTGGGGTGCTTGGTGATGTCGTACTTATCCGAAAGGAAAGGACGCACACCGCGCAGCTGGAGGATACACTTGCCTCCATCCATAACAGCAAGCTCATCCTGGCTCATCAGCTCTTTCCCCAATTTTTGATAGTTGAGTGAATGGGAGGTTTCCCTCCCACGGCTCTCTCCGGTGTTGTAGGTGTCGATGGTTTCCTTTCCCAGCACGGCAGCCAACTCTTTGAGGGTAGTCGGCTCTTTACCGCCCAGGAAGATGGATGTATCCATGTTACCGATGATGGTATCTGCGTTATCCTTATAGATCGCCTTGAGCTGACTCTGTGCCTGCAACACCAGACAGGCAGAGATCTCACGGCTTCGGATGGTGGCCACCAGCTTTTCCAGTTTCGGAATCTGCCCGATGTTAGCACACTCATCAATCAAACAGCGCACATGAACCGGAAGCCTGCCGCCATACACATCGTCGGCTTTTTCGCAGAGCAGATTGAAAAGCTGGGTATAACACATGGAGATCAGGAAGTTAAAGCTGTCATCCGTATCACTCATAATGAGGAACAGAGCAGTTTTCCTGTCTCCCAGAGTATCCAGCTCCAGCTCATCATAAGCCGTGACCTCACGCAACTCTGCAATGTCGAACACGGCAAGGCGAGCGCCGCAGGAAATCAAAATCGACTTGGCTGTTTTTCCAGAGACGAAAAGTCAAGGACTTTTTCATCAAATTCACAAAGAAGTCACATTTTGCGGACTTCCTCACGGAGCATACGCTTGATTTTGTCCTCCATTGTCTCTTTTGCGGTCTGGCTGAAATGGACACGGACGATATAGGTGGTCTTGCCGATCTGCTTTCTGACAGTCGGGCAAGTGGCGGTGTTGGTTGCGGTATTGTTCATTCAAAATCCTCCTGTAAATGAAAAATGTCCGGTGACGGTTCATCATCGGGCGGTGTCGGTATGAGGGAACAAGGCAAGGCGGCAACATTAAGGTATCTATAAAAACCTTGCCGTCTTTGCCACGCTTGCCGTGTTCCTGTTGTCAGTTTCGGAGATAGCAGACCCATGCTGTGCCGTCTTTCTCGGTCACAAGTCTGTCCCCGATACGGCTCTTTGCCGTTCTCATGGTGCGTGAGGAAATCCCACGCTCATTGACTGCCTTTTCCAGCTCTGCACTCGGCATACGCTTTCCGTCCGCAAGCAGTTCCAGAATGAGCATTTGCGCCTGTGCGGTCTTGCTTTCGGTCTTGGCGGTGTCTGTCCCGGCAAGAAGCTCGTCAGCGGTAATGTCATAAGCCCCTATCCACTCAAAGCCTTTCTCGTCTCCCAGAGAAAAGGCAAGGGACTGTCCGGGCGGCGCAAGGGAGCTTTTCTCATGGATAAGTACCCTTGTTGTGGGGCTGTCCTTCAGCTTGCCGATAAAGAGCAGACTGCGGACTGCCGCCGTAATGTCGATAGACCCTAATCCCCGGTAGGTGCTTTGCGTTCCTGCGGCTTTGTTGAGGTGTCCGATCAGCACGATAGCGCACCCGGTAGCCTGTGCAATGTCTCCCAGACTGCGGAATATCGGGCGCACCTCGTTTGCCCGGTTCATGTCCACATCTGCGCCCAGAAACGCCTGTACCGGGTCAATGATAACCAGCCTTGCGTTGTTTTCCCGGATTGCCCTTGCTATGCGTTTATCGGCAAGGGTCAGTGGTGTGTCTCTATCGTCAATGACAAGCACTTTTTCAAGGTCTGCGTCTGCTTCCATCAGCCGGGGCTTGACGGTATCGCCCAGACCGTCCTCTGCGGTCTGGTAGATGATGTTGAAAGGCTCAAGGGTCTCCATACCGGGTAAAGGCTTTCGGTTGGTGCAAGCCGCCGCAAGACGCATGGCAAAGTAGGTCTTGCCCTCGCCGGGGTTGCCCTGTATAATCGTCAGCTTTCCAAAGGGGATATACGGAAACCATAGCCAATCCACGCTCGTCAGCTCCACATCTGCCATACGGAGCATGGGGACAGGCTGGGCGGTGGGCAGCTCTCGCAGCGTGATTGTCTCGGCTATGAATTTGCGGCTGGGAATGTCCCCTTGCTGACGGAGAACATCGTTCCAGTCTTTCCTTGCCGGGACAAGGCGAATGACGGCGATCTCGCCGGGAATGTCCTGTGCCAGCCGGGTGCAGGCTTCACTTCCTGCGGTGTCGCTGTCAAGGCAGAGGAACACTTTTCGGGTGTCCTTGCGTTCAGAAAGGAAACGGTCAAGGGCTTTGCCTGAAACGCCGCCCAGGGCAAGGTAGCTCCTTGTCCGCCAGTCCTGCGGATAAAGGCAGATAAAGGACAAAAGGTCAATCGGTGCTTCAAAGACAAAGAGCTGGTTGCCGTTTCCCTCATAGTGGAACGGATAGGATTTGTCAGACCCGGCAATGTCCTGTCTGAATGGGTCTGCCGTTCCTCGCACATGGGCGTATCTCGGCGTACCGCTTCGGTCTCTGCCGACAAACACAACATTGTGCCGCTTTGCGTCCTCGTAAATATCCCCGGAAAGAAGAAAATCCTCAACAAGCGTTTTGTTGAGACCTCGGCTTTCGCAAAGATATTGAATTGCTCTG
Organism: Butyricicoccus sp. AM05-1; assembly: GCF_003474415.1. Taxonomy (NCBI): domain Bacteria; kingdom Bacillati; phylum Bacillota; class Clostridia; order Eubacteriales; family Butyricicoccaceae; genus Butyricicoccus; species Butyricicoccus sp. AM05-1. The sequence continues at coordinate 93,524 of NZ_QUDG01000003.1, forward strand.
TCGGCTGTTCTGTTGTGCAAGGGCAAGTGGAACGCTGTGGGCGGTGCTGTGGTGGCTTCGGTCTGTCCCTCGCCGTTTTCGCCTGTCAACATCTGGACAGCTTCGGGAAAGGACTTGCCGTAAAACTCCATGACGAAATCAATGGGATAGCCGCCCTTGCTCTGGCTGTGGCGAAACCACTTGTTTCCCCGGACGGTCAGGCTGTCATGTTCTTTCCAGCGGTATTCCCGTCCGCTTTTGATAAGCGTCTCTCCCTGTGTGCGGAGAAAATCTTCCAGACTGACGGCGTTTGCCCGGTCAATCTGCGCTTGGGTGTAATTCATCGGGATAGTTCCTCCTTTTTCTGTCGTGTTTGGGGTCGATTTTGGAGCTTTTGTTCCTCTGTGCGCTCGTTAAATCGGGCGGCAGTACCTACGCATGACTTAACCTTCCAAAGGCGATGTAAATCGTCTCTGACGGTCTTAAACTCGCCATAGGTGGTGTTGTGCGCCTGTTCCAGCTCGTCATACTCTTCGGTCAGCTTTTTCATATCCACCTTGCCGTCCGGGAACTCCCCGGTCAGCTTGCGTCTGGCGGCGTAGAACTGTTTCAGTTCCGCTTCATGCTCTGCCTTGTACTTGGCTCTGGGCTTCTCAAACTTGATTTTCTGCAAGCCGTCATAGACAGGCTTCAAGCTCTGGAAAGCAGCAGAGCTGTCATAGAGCTGCTTAATTGCTTTCATTCGGGCGGTCTGTTCGTCCAGCGTTTTCTTCAAGCTCTCTGTGGCAGCACTGTGTTCGCTGACACGGCTTTCCAAATCTTCAAGAGTGTAAATGCCGTTTGCCCGGAGATAATTGAAAGTCTCGTTCATCTCCTTTAGGTTGCTGACCTTGCCTTTCTGCGAATACGCCCCGGCTCTGCGCTGGGTGTAATAGGCGTTCAGCAGCGAAACAAGGTCGGGTGCCTGCGGCTTGGCAAGCTCTGCTTTTGCTTCGGCAATCCAATCAAACAGGAGAGTGATTTTCTTCTTGATGTCCCGGATAACGGCATTGGTGGCTTTGATCCAGCGGTTGAACTCGCCTTTCTCGGTGCGTATGCCTTTCTTCTCCATTGCCCGGACGGTTGCGCCCTCGTGGATAGTGGGAAGAAGCTCCACGCCCTGACGCTCATAGCTCCGGTGGTCGATACGAACATCAATACCTTTTTCCGCAAACTTGGCATTGCATAGCTCCGCCCATGCTTCACGCCAATGTTCCAGCGTTTCGGGACTGCCCCAGTCGGTAGTGGGAACGGCGTTGAAAACAAACTCGCCGTTCTGGTCTCGGATACGGTTGCCGTCCTCGTCCAGCTCGTACACCCGGCGTTGCTTTAGTCCCCATTTGCCGTTCTGCTCGATGGGACGGATGGGGCAAAGCACATGGAAGTGTGGGTTTGGTATGCCGCCGTCCTCCCGGTCGGGCTGGTGTACGGCGAAGTCAACCACCATGCCCCGGCTCACAAAGTTCTCCAACAAAAATTGCCTTGCAAGAGCGATGTTTTCCTCAAGGGAAAATTCATTCTGCAAGGCAATGTCAAAGCTGTATGCAAGCTGGGCGTTCTTTCCACGCTCGGCTTTTTCCACGGCGTTCCATAGGGTCTGGCGGTCTGCGTATTCGGGCGGTGCATGGGACGGCAGGAGAATGTCAGAGCAGATCACGCCGCCCTTGCGGGTGTAGTCGCTGTATTCGCCGTAATACTCGCTATACAATCGCTCCCCGGCTCGGTAGGCGGCAGAAGCGATAGCGGACTGTCCTGCGCTTCGCTTAGTCTGCGTGACGCTCAGATGAAATAGTGCCATCGGCTTTCAACTCCTTTTCTCTGTTTGCTTGGCTGATATGAGTAATCGCCATGTGACGGACGGCTCGCTGGACTTCGGACAGGGAAAAGATGTGTTCCATCAGCTCTGTCATTTCGGTGCGTGTGAGATCTTTGACCTCCGGGGCAAGGCTCTCAATCGTGCCGCCCAGATTGCAAAGGCGGTGGGTGCGCTTGGTGCGTTCGCCTTTCTCCAGATACTTCTTTCTATTCTCCAGACGCTCCAGCTTGTGTTGTTCCTGTGCAAGCTGCGTCTCGGCTCGTTCCTTTTCGGCTCGGAGCTGGTCAAGGGTTTTCGGTTTTGTCATTGTGATTGACCTCCTTTTTTGATTTTGGGGATAAAAAAAGACCGTCAACTTTTCGCATAGTGCGACCAGTCAACGGTCTGATTTTCGGTATTTATTTTTCCAAACTTGCTGGCGGCGAACAGCATTTTATGCTGTTTGCGGACGGCAAGTCCACAGGGGATAGCCGCATTAGCGGCGCAAGGGGGTGTAGCCACCTTGACGGAACGAAGTGACGCAACTTTCTCGGTCGGGCAGTTTTCTTCTGCTGACAGAGAATGAAGCTCCGCAGGACGCACATACTCCCGATAGGAGAGTATAGAAGTGCGCCCTTTAGTTCCTAAAGGGATTTTCTTCTGACCCAAATTATATAAAATGTAGATCAAGACATTTCTAAGAGGTACTCTCAGATTTTCACAACATAAGGTTCATCTTCAATAATACCCTGATCGTGGGTAACAATGATAACCGTTTTACCTTCTTCATTGAGTTCGTGCAATAACCTCATAACAATATCTCTATTTTTCTTGTCAAGTGAGCCAGTAGGTTCATCTGCCAAAACAACAGAACATTTTTTCATCATAAGACGAGCTAAAGCAACTCTCTGTTGTTCACCACCGGAAAGCTGATAAACTTTTTTGTTAACTTCCTTTGATAACCCCACACGATTAAGAGCTTCTTTAAGTGATACTTTAGTTCGGCTTGATTTTTTAATCAAACTTAAATTTTCTTTAACTGTCTTATTTTCAAGCAGTGCAAAATTCTGAAAAAGAAACCCCACTGTATCCGCAAAAAAACTGTTTTTATTTTTAAGCCGGGTAATATTCAGCCCTTCGATTATGATACTGCCGCTATCCGGTTTTTCGATACCACCAATCATATTGAGTAAAGTGCTTTTTCCACTGCCGCTATCGCCGCTGATTACTACAAAACTTCCATCCGGAATTTCTAAATTAAAGTTAGAGAAAATTATTTTCTCTCCAAATGCTTTATTTAAGCCACGAATTATAATCATAAACATCCTCCCTTCAATGACTTTGAGATATTTGTTTTTTCAACCCACATAATATTTGTGAAAATGATTGCCATTTCAATAATGGTGAGCAACGCTCCAATCAGTAAAGCAATCCCGACACTTGCGTTAGATATAAAAATTGAAACAATGCAAATCAATATCACAACGGCTATATTTTCTAAGAGATTAACGGAAATAAATCTTTTGTGCCTTTCATAAAAGCGATAGCCCAAAACCTTTTTGAGGGAGATTTCCATCGCATTAAGTCTAAATTCCATTTTCACTTCAGATATGATGATAGCGATATCTAACAGCAATACTAATACGCAAAGAGAGCTTATAAAGCCAATCAGTTTCACGAGGAAACTATGACTATAAATGTAATCCTCTCCGACATTCGTCAGCATAAAATAGTGTGAACCAAGCTGTTCTGAATATTTTTTCGCAACACTGCGAATTGTGCTTTCATCGCATCCGTAGATTACCTCACCATTATATGTTCCTGTTTCGATATAACTTCCATTTAAAGCAACAGCCTCATTTGCCTGATAAATCACAATCGGATTTGTTACTCTTGACAATCCGTCAATAGCCTCTTCTCTGTTCGAATTGAGATAATAAAATTGTTCTCTGCCAGAATATTCTTTATAAACAACACGCAGTTCTTCTGCATTTTGGGTAAGAGAGCCAATTTCCTCTTTTGCGATATCTTTGTATGATTCCGCATTTCTTCCCTTTGGCACGAAGACCACGATATCCTCTTTTTCATCATCTTCAGTAAGCATATCAGAAAACCCTTGTAGCATATCTCTGGCATTATGATTTACAAAAATATAATTATCCGTATCGCTTATCCGGCTGCCTATGCAGACCACCGGATTTATCGTGTTGTATTCATTTTCGTAAAGGTCATTCCAAAATTTGCTCTCTTTGGATTCCTCCTCATTTTCTTCAAAAGGAGGTTCAATCTGCATAACTCCAAAATAATAATCATTATAATGATTTTCTAAAAGAGTAGTGTTTGTAAGTAAATTACCTTGAATGCTACTGAGATTTGTAGTTATTGTAAAAATTGTCATAGCAGTAGCAAATACTTTAAGACCGTTCAGAAGATAAAACATACCTTTTTTATCTGAAGCATTGGCAAAGGCTTTTTTTACATCAAAGCGGACAAAAGCAGCATAAGGAATTACGGAAAGAACTGCTCCGGCACAATACACTGCCAAAATGAGATGATCTTCATACGCTCCCGATATAAATTGAGAAACAAGCAACTTTGCTAAGACGAATAATGCAGCATATGAAATCATATCAGCCACTACAGCTTTTAGAGCAATCACAGCAGCATTTTCGCCCAGAGAAGCTCGTACAACTACTTCCTTTTGCCTGCGTATCACCTCAATCATATTAAGTACAATCATCAATATGGCAACCAGGCCCCAAACAATGAACATCATATCAGTTTCGGTTGATTGCCAAAACTCTGGCTGCGATATAGAATATTCTTTTGCCAAATCTTGATATGTGGCAATAATGTCATCATCATCACCGATATAGCTGACCATTATTTCCTGTCCATTGCCTGTGTTTTTTGCTTCTCTAAAATCTTCAAATTCTATTACGGTGATTCCACCTATCAAAGCCGTATATGTTTTTTCCTCAATATCCATTGTGCTTTTAAGACTATCCCGAACAACGGTATCATCACCATAAATATAAAGTCTTGTCTGATAATTAGAAACTCTCTGATTAAAAGTCGAAAAAATATGAACACCATGCTTCTCAGCTGTATCTTCTGCATTGGCTAAAAATGAATCCATATCGTCATTAGTAGTTGTGTATCTGGACGATAAATAATAAGCACCATTAAAGTTCCAGAGCATATTTTGATATACTTCAGCTTGCATAACAAAAGCAAAAATAATCGTAATCAACAGCAATATATTTCTTATATGTTTCATTTGAAATTCTTAAACCTCCTTTGAATAGGTAACAGACACACGATTGCCCAAAATACTAATATGGATTTTTTCATACAACCACATTCTCTTGTTAGATTCTAATTTTCCGTTTTCTTTATTCGCATAAATTGTACCATAAAACTTGTGAACATTTCTACCGCAACTTTGGACTATATGAGAAAAGTCCGAACAGTTTTCTGCCCGGACTTCCTCGATCAATCGTAAATCAATTCCGCTTTCACAATCTCCTCTGCCTGTGCCTTGCAAGCGTTCATCTGCCGCACCCATTCCATTTGGTTTTCGGCTTTCAGCCTTTCGGTCACGCCGTACTGCTTTGCCAGTTGCGGCACGATCAGCTCCATGCGATTTCGTGCCGCTTCGTCAATCTCGGCGCAATGCTCAAAGAGCTTGTCGGATAGCACCAGCTCATTGAACAGTATCGGACGGTGCATTTCCAGATACGCCTTGCGAAGTCTGCCGTAGTGTCCGAGGGGTTTGGTCTTGCGGATAACGATGTTCGGGATAAGATAATCGCCGTTCTGTGTATAAGTGATATTCATGCTGTTTGTACTCCTTTCATCGGCTCTCTCTGCGGTAAACTGCTGACAGGAACGAACACGCCCTTTGCAATGTCCTCCGCACGAATGGCGGCTTTCTTAGCTTCGATTTCTGCCTTTTTCCGCTTTTTGATTTTGTCCTCGTATTGCTTCTGTGCTCCGCTGGCTTTCCGCTTCAAGTAGTTCTGATGAAGCCTGTCCTTGCGTTCCTCACGCTTGCGGATTTCCTCTAATTCTTCCGGGGTCAGCTCCACTTCTCCAAACGCCGGGGGAACGAATCGCCCAACAAAATTGAAGTAAATCTCGACCTCCTGTGTGGTCTGTATACTGCCTTTGCGGTCACGCTCATGCACAAGGATTTTCTCGATAAACTCGTTGAGCATGGCAATGGTCAGCTTGTCGAAGTTCTCATATTTGTCAATCAGAGCGATAAAACGGTCAGCGTCCTTTTCGTGCTTCTCATAGCTCTTGACAGCCTTTTCCAGAACAGAGATTTCAGCGGTAAGCTCGGACTGTTCCTTTTCGTATTGAGCGTCCAGAGTGGCGTATCTGCTGTCGGACAGCTTGCCTAAAATGTTGTCCTCATAGATCTTGCAGAGCAGGACTTCCAGCTCGGAAACTCTCTGCTTTGCTGTGGCAAGGCGTGTCCGATGTTTCCTGACCTCTGTGGTCTGCTGGCTGGACTGCGCTTCCTGCACCACACGGACAAACTCGGCTCGGTCATGCTTGGCATACTCGGCAATGGCTTTCAGCATTTCAGAGACAAGGGACAGTACCACATCTTCATTGATACGGTGCTGGGTCTTGCAGAGCGTTCCGCAAGGAACTTTGGTGTACTGTGAGCAGGTGTATTGAGAAATGCGCTTGCCGTTATTGGTTCGGTGGACATACATCTTGCCGCCGCAATCGGCACAATAAAGCAAGCCTGTGAGGGGAGCTGCTTCGCCCCAGCCGTCCGGGTAGCGTCTGACATTCCCACGGATTTTCTGCACAAGGTCAAAGGTCTGCTGGTCAATGATAGGCTCATGGGTATTCTCAAAAATCGTCCATTCGTCCTCCGGGACATAATGGCTTTTCTTGTCCTTGAAGTGCTTTCGGGTCTTGAAATTGACGGTGTGTCCCAGATATTCACGCTTTTCAAGAAGGTTGCAGATGGTGGAAGAACCCCAGCCGTACACATCTTTGAAAGTCTTATTCTTGTTCACGCCCTCGCCGTGCTGGGCAAGGTAAGCGGACGGAATGAGGATTTTTTCTTCTTTCAGCTTGCTGGCGATCTGATACGGACCGTAGCCCTCAATCGTCATGGCAAAGATACGCTTGACCACCTCTGCGGCTTCGGGGTCAACCAACCATTGGTCTCTGGCTTCGTTCCAGAGATAGCCGTAAATGACTGTGCCTGTGAGGTGCTTGCCGGACTTGCCTTTGGACTGGAAAGTGGAACGGATTTTACGGCTGGTGTCTCTGGCGTAATACTCGTTCATAATGTTGCGGAAAGGGGTAAAATCATCGTCCCCTCTGGCACTGTCCACGCCGTCATTGATGGCGATAAGGCGAACGCCACGCTGACGCAGGATTTCCATAATCTGACCGACTTTCAGATAGTCACGACCCATGCGACTCATGTCCTTGATACACAGGTACTCCACATTCCCGGCTTCAACCTCTTTCATCATTGCCAAAAATCCGGGGCGGTCAAAGCAGGTGCCGCTAATGCCATCGTCTGTGAAATGGACAATGTTTGTAAAGCCCTGCCGTGCGGCGAACTCCTCCAACATAGCTTTTTGATTGGAAATGGAATTGCTCTCACGCTGTTGGTCATCATCTTTGCCAAAGTCATCACGGCTCAGTCGTTCGTACAGAGCAGTGATTTTCTCGTTTTTTCTCATAACTTGCGCTCCTTTCTTCGGTTTTAGGTTGTGTGTTCTAAGAGACTTCCCAACCGCTTGATTAAGAAGTCTTTTAGAGCATACAACACCAGCGGCCAGCTTATATTTCTTATACTGGCGCACCGCAAAGTGGTTTGGCTTCTCGGCTTCCAGTGCATCAAACATCAGGTCTACGGGGTTTTTGAACTCCTCGTCATCCTCACGGACTTCCATGGCGTTGATGAACTCAATGAGGGTGGAGAAGTTTTGTTCCTCCACCGGAGCCTCATAATGGATATAGCCAATAAGCGCGCAGTACAACAAGGTTTCTGCTTTTACCCAGAAATCGTCTCCGGCCTTGCCTTCGCCTTTGGTATTGGCGATCAGCGTTGTTACCAGCTTCAAGATGTCCTTTTCGCTATGGATATAGGCGAAAGGGTTATAGTGCATGGACTTCTTGAAGTTGATGGTATTTAGGACCTTGATTCGGTACGGCTCATAAATGACCTTGCCGTGCTTATCCTTCATAGGCTTTCCGTCTTTCCCCAGCTTGGGTGCGCCCCTTTGGAGCATTTTTCCGCACTCCACCAAAATGGTTCCCTTCGGGTCTGTGACCACATAGGAACTGTGCATCTGCATCAGATTCGGTTTGAGCCAGAAGCGGGTCTTACCGGAACCGGAGCCGCCAATCACCAGCACATTTTTGTTTCTGGCGGTCTTTGGGTCCTTGGGGCGGCTGTTCATTGTCAGGCTCTCCGTTTTCGTCAGAATCACATTGTTCTGGAATACCGGGTCGATGTAGGGTGCAATGTCCTCATGGGTTCCCCAACGGGCGGAACCGTATTCCATGCCGTGCCTGTACTTCTTGGCGTTCTTGCTTTTCAGGTACACAGCCAGCCGCAGGCCGCCGCCGCAGCACAGGCCCACCAGCAGGTCCAGCGGGTGCAGGCTGGGCCACCAGCTGGTCAGCGCCATCGGCAGCGTGGAGAAGAACGAGAGCATTTTTGCCGAAGCGTCCGCACCCACGGCCATCCGCCACGCTTCACCGAAGTTGGTGGAGAAAAGCCCCATCAGGATATACGGCAGGTTCAGCAAAATGAGCTTTTTGATGTTCAGCTGCTTTTTCATCGTTCCAGCTCCTTCCGCTTGTTCCGGTCCACGACGGCGTGTTTCACCAGCTCTTTGAACTGGCTCAACTTTGCCAGCACGGACGGACGCTCGGATTTCTCCGCCTTCCTGACCTTTTTCCCGGTGTACTCGGTAAAAGCAGCGGTCAGGGCATCCGCGTCCCGACCCTTGAAAAAGATCAGGTACTTGGGTGGGGAGCTGCTGCGGTCCTTCTTCACCGCATAGTCCACACCGTATTTCCGCGCGATCTTCTCAAACTCCTTGATGGAGGGGTCGGTGATCTCGATGTTGGAAACCCCTTGGTTCTGACCAATCAGCTGTTTCACCGTCTGCTTGCCCTGGGGCTTCACAGGCGCGTCACGGCTTCTCTGCTTTTGCAGCTTCTTTTCCTTGCGGTGGGCAAGGTACTTGGTGATGGCGGCTTTCATCAACCGCCCGGTAAACTTTGTTCCGCTGACTACCAGCGTCAAAGTCCTGTTTTCCACTTCCTCCTGCATAGGTCATCGCCTCCTTTCCACGGATTTTGCAGGGGTGGCACTTGATACTAAGGTGGGACCACCAGCCGCCGCAGCAGGTATTTCAGCATGTCAGGCTCCTTTCAGCGCAGCTGGTCGGAGCGGTCATAGTACAGATGGCCCTGGCGCACTTTGGCATGGCTGAGAATCTTGATGTGGCCCTTTTCCTGGTTCTCCAGGCTTTTCTGGTATCCGGCCTCCGTCAGAAACAGGCGGTTCCGTTCACCTTTCCAGCCCACCGGGGAATCGTCGGTCAGCACATCGAAGATAATCATGTGCCGGGTGTCCTCGGCAAACCGCTCCAAATCCATGTACTCATGGCCGTGGTAGTTCTGCGCCCCGGCTTTGAGGCGCATTTCCTCCATCAGCTGGCCCACGGTCTTACGCTCAGGCATGGCGTGCACCTCCTTTCCCGCGTCCCTGGCCCTTCACGGCCAGGATACCGTCCAGGGTGGTGGCGGTGATCCGCAGGCGCTCGGCGGTGGCAATGTCATTCTTCACGGTCTCGTCGATGCCGTGGCCGCAGACCACCAGCACATGGGACCGGCGCAGGTAGTCCCGCGCCATATCCAGCCCGTCCTTGTGTTCCTGGGGAATCTCGTCTTTGAGGAAGGTAGGCAGGAACAGCACCGGGCAGATGGGCGAATACCCGGCATCGTACACCTGACGGCAGTAGGCCGCAGCGTTCTCGGCGTTCTCATACTGGCTGTTGCTCCAGGGAGCCGTAATGTAGGCAAGAGGTCGTTTCATGGCAAAATCCTTTCTCCCGGTATTTTCGGGCAGCAGAAAAGCGGCTGTTTACCAGCCGCCTGCGTACATATCGTGGTTAACTTGTGCGGTGTAGTGGTTGCTGATCGTGGTCGGCGCATTAAACAGCACCGCAAGCAGATACTGCTTCATGTTGCGGATTTCGGTGGTATTGTTCCGCAGGCATTCCATGACAAACTCGATGTGGGAGCAATCCAGCTTCAAAAAACGGGAGCGGACCACCTCATGGGGGAAGTCGCTGCCAGCGATCCGGGTGGTTTTCCGCTTAGCGCAGACGGTCTCCACCATCAGCTCCACAATCTCGTCCAGGTCCTCCCGGTAGGTGGTAAACTCCCGGCACAGGTGGTCATACTCGATGTTCTCCAGAATCAAATCCCGATAACTTTCCATCTCTGAGACAGACATCGCATCCCTTCCTTTCCGTTCCGGCAGCTGTGCTGCCGCTGCCTCCCGGAAGGGAATAGAATCGGTACTTGATCCATAAGTAATTGTTTTTTCTGTATTTGATTTCTCTATATTTAATTCTGCGGGCTTTTCCGTATCCGGTTTTACCATATCCGGGTTTTCCGTATCTGGTGAAGCCATATCCGGCTGGGGCGTATCCGGGTTCTTCGGCTGTGGCTGCTCATATATGACATACTCCGTATCACTGATGCGTCCCTGGCGGTCACGCAGTTTGTGCCGCACAATGTAACCGGCAGCCTCCAATTCCCGCAACGCAGCGCCTATGGCATCCACGCCCTCCTTACAAATCTTTGCAAGACCACGGGTGGTGTAATTCCAGTCCTCTGGCAAAGACAGCATCATGGAAAGCAGCCCCTTGGCTTTTAACGACAGATTTGCATTTCGTAAATGATGATTGCTCATCACGGTATAATCACGGGTCCGTTCAATGCGAAAAACGGCCATCGACCTCACTCCTTCCAAATTTCTCAGGGTATGAAAAAAGCCACACTCCTGTAAAAAGAATTGTGGCAGTCAGCTGTTTTGTTCACTTTTTCTGCGCCGGTAGGGGCGCTTGGAAATGGGCGGTTTATCCAACAAGTCATTTCCCTGAGAGAATGGCAGAGTTTGCAGAACACGGTCAATCTCTATAAATTCCATACCATGCTGGGAATGGCAATCCTCCCGGATTGCTTCCCGGATTTCCTTTACAGTACACATTTCAATCCTTTCCTTTCGCAGTAATGATTTGTTTATGAGTGGCGGCGGTGTTTTCCCGGTTTGAAATCGAGGATATGTCCCTCAATCACACGAGCGTAACGCTTGATCTTGATCTCCCGGCGCTGCTGGCTTTGCAGGGCGGCCTGATACCCGTCCTCGGTTAAAAACAACCGCATTTCCTCTCCGGGACTACCGTAAGCTGTGCTGGGACGCAGGACGGAAAACTCAATCATCCAGCGGGTGTTATCCCAAAACCTCTCTACGGCGAGAATGTTGTGTCCTTTCAGCTCACGGGCTGAAATATCCCTCATAGGCGGCTCCTTTCATCGTTCCTGGTCTCTCTGACGCTTTTTCTGCCATGCCTCCAGCAACTTGATGATGGTTTCCTGCATCCGCTGGGGCGTATAGCTTTTAGGGAAATACTTCCGCAAGGTGTCAGAGGTAAATGTCACTCGGTCCAGATCGCTTTTCTTTTCCTCACCCATGATGACACGCATCATATCGAGGGTCAGATGCCCCTCCTGACTGTATTTCTTGAGCCGCTGGGCTTGAGAAAGAGAAGGGGTAGCCTGTTCGCTGTCCATCGCGTCCAACAGGTCTACCTGTTCCTCCTTTTTGAGAAAGGACAGCTCATAGGCAGGGTTCAGGGCAATCTTCTTTTCATCCACCATATCCAGCAGTTCGGGGATAAGCTCCGTCAGGCGGATAAATCTCTGAATTTGATTTTTACTCTGCCCAACCTGTTCAGCTAAAACATCTCTGGATTTCCTACCATCGGACTTGTGCCCAAGTTGGGCACAAGTTAAATCCACTCGCTCTCCTTGATGTTTCATGGCATCCAGTTTCATTTTATAAGCAAATGCTCTTTCACTGGGGAGCAGACTTTCTCGTTGTAAGTTGCTGTCAACCATAATGATCGTGGCGGCATCATCATCCAAATCCCGAACAATGACCGGCATAGTCTCCTTTTCTGCCAGCTCACTGGCTCTGTGCCGCCTGTGTCCGGCTACCAGCTCATAACCGCCCTCCGGGTCCGGTCGAGCAATCACCGGAACCAGAACGCCATACTGCTTGATACTGTCAGCGGTCTCCATCATGGCTTCGTCATCCTTGACTTTGAATGGGTGGTTCTTAAAGGGATGCAGTTCAGACAGCGGAATCTCCTGAATCTTTTCCAGCTTTGCATCCTGACGGCCTTCTTCGGTGGAGAACAGATCATCTACCGAGGCCAGCTCTATTTTTTTCGCGCTGCTTTTCAAGTTTCAACACCTCCTTCGTCAGATTTCGATACCCCTCTGCCACCTTGCCGCCAGGGTCATGGACAAAAATACTTTTTCCCTCGGCGCTGATTTCCTTTGCCCGGACAGAATGGGGAATCTCTGTGCCGAATACTTTGATCTTGCTGCCATAGGTCTCACGCAGGAGCGCGGAGATCTCTTTGGCAAAGTTGGTTCGGCTGTCCACCATCGTCAGCAGGATACCGTCTATCTGGATCTTGGGGTTGATCTGCCGCTTTACCTTGTTTACCGTGGAGAGCAGCTGTTCCAACCCTTTGGCGGGCAGATACTCCGCCTGAACGGGAATGATGATCCTGTTCGCAGCGGCCAGCGCATTGACCGTGAGCATCCCCAGGGAGGGCTGACAGTCGATGAGAATATGGGAGTATTGCCCCTTCAGCGTGTCCAGATATTGCCGCAAGATAGTCTCACGGCTCATGGCATTTACCAGGGATACCTCCATACCGGATAACTGGATGTCCGCAGGCATCAGGTCAATGCCTTCCGCATGATGCAGAATACCTTCTCCAGTGCGTATAGGCTGATCCATCAAAATTTTGCCCATTGCATCGGACAATGTAAATGGCAACTTGTCCGGTTGCGGATTTCCCAGGCTGATTGTCAGGCTCCCTTGTGGGTCCCCGTCGATCAGAAGGACTTTCTTTCCGGCCTGCGCCAGCCCGATTCCCAAGTTGGCACAGGTCGTTGTCTTGCCAACGCCGCCTTTCTGGTTGGCAATGGCGATGATTTGCGTGTTCATTGACTTCACCTCATTTCTAATTATTGCTGTTGCTTCTGGAAATAGAAAAAGCCGCCACTTCAAAATTAACAGTGAAGTGACGGCTCTTTCTATCGCCGGAATACGAGTTCCTGAAATGAAAAAAGCACCCAGCATTTATACTGTGTGCTACATCAAATTCATATTCAATTATTCAAATTAGCTCAAACTATGCCAAACTGCCACAGCCAAAAAAACGAGGGGAAGGAGGGCTGAAAAGCACCCCTAAAATCGGCTCTCGGTTAACCACTTTGGGAACCACTTACCCCTCTTTTCGCCCTCTTTTTGGCCAGTTAACCACTTGCGGACCACTAAAAATTGGGTGAAAACGGCTCTCGTTTTGCCAAATTTGGTCAAACCATATCATCCCGTTTAGATATAGTAAAACCCCGGAAAACCTTGATTTTCCGGGGTTTTTGAACCATTTTGATATAGTCTGAGCAGTCGATTATCGCTTGCTGAACTGCGGAGCGCGACGAGCTGCTTTGAGACCGTATTTCTTACGTTCCTTCATACGCGGATCGCGGGTCAGGAAGCCGGCAGCCTTCAGAGCTGCGCGGTACTGGTCGGAATCAGCCTGCAGCAGAGCACGAGCGATGCCGTGACGGATTGCGCCAGCCTGGCCGGTGAAGCCGCCGCCGGTTACGGTGCACTCTACGTCGAACTTGCCCTCGGTGCCGGTTACTTCGAACGGCTGACGGCAAACCATCTTCAGGGTCTCTAGACCGAAGTAGTTGTCGATGGTGCGGTTGTTGATCTTGATCTCACCGGTGCCGCCCGGGAAAAGACGAACGCGGGCAACAGAGGACTTTCTTCTGCCGGTGCCATAGAAATATGCCTTCTTAGGTGTATACATCAGTTAATCCTCCCTTACTTTTCCCAGTTCTCGGGCTTCTGAGCCTGATGATTGTGGTTCTCGCCAGCAAATACCTTCAGACGGGTAGCGGACTGACGGCCGATGGAATTCTTCGGCAGCATGCCCTTAACTGCGAGCTGCATAGCGAACTCCGGCTTCTCAGCCATCAGGGTCTTGTACTGAACTTCCTTCAGACCGCCGACCCAGCCGGTGTGATGACGATAGTACTTCTGGGTGAGCTTCTTACCGGTCAGAACCGCCTTGTCAGCGTTGACGATGATTACGAAATCGCCGCAGTCAACATGGGGAGTGAACGTGGTCTTGTGCTTGCCGCGAAGCAGCATTGCAGCGGTTGCAGCAGTACGGCCCAGCGGCTTGCCAGCTGCGTCCAGTACATACCACTTACGCTCGACATTTTCTGCCTTAGCCATAAAAGTAGACATGGTTTTTTCCTCCGTTTATATATATCAAAAATACTTTGACAACTGTTTGATCGCTCGAAACGAGCATATTTATTAAAACACATCATTTTGCGCAAGTCAAGCGAAATTTTGAAAAAATATCTGCAATCCAATACATTCTCTTGTTTTCTCTTCCAATCTCTCTCATACTAACGAATACTCACTTTGCATTTCATTTTTTGCATTTGCGATTTTTGATGTTTTCTGATAAATTTTAATATGTACGATCAAAAAGGAGACTGTTATGCAGAAAATGCTTTCCTATGTCCGCCGTGCGGTGGACCATTACCATATGATAGACGAGGGCGACAGGATTGCGGTCGGTGTTTCCGGCGGCAAGGACTCGCTCGCGCTGCTCGTGGCGCTCAGCCAGCTGAGTCGCTTTTATCCGCACCATTTTACAGTCGTGGCTATTACATTGGAGATGGGCTATGATGAGATGGACTTTTCCCCTGTACAGACGCTGTGCGACAAGCTGGGCGTCGAGTACATCCGCGTCCCCACCCAGATCGGCCCTATCGTGTTTGATATCCGCCATGAGGAAAACCCCTGCTCGCTCTGTGCCAAGCTGCGCCGCGGTGCCCTGCACGATGCCGCCCGCAAGGCAGGCTGCAGCAAGGTTGCGCTCGGCCATCACTTTGACGATGTGGTGGAGACCTACATGCTTTCCTTATTTTATGAAGGCCGCATTTCGTGCTTTTCGCCGGTAACCTACCTCGACCGTGCCGACATCACGCTCATTCGTCCGCTGCTGTATGTGCCGGAGTATTATGTGCGTTCGTTCGCCAAACGGCATGAGCTGCCGATCGTGCACAATCCGTGTCCGGCGGACGGCAACACCAAGCGGCAGGAGATCAAGGATTTGCTGAAAAGTCTCGAAAAGACCATGCCCGGTGTGCGCGAGCGCATTTTCGGCGCCATGCAGCGCTACCCGCTCGAGGGCTGGGAACCGGACAAGACCCGCCGCGATTACAAATGATCTGTTCCCTGTATAAAAAGAAAGGAGATGAGAACCATGATCCAGATTGGCTTCTGCGACGACGATCTCAGCGTGCTCGATGAACTGCACGAGCTGCTCGGCAGCTACCGTGCGGAACACAACGCCGATATCGCCCCTACGGCCTTCCAAAGCCCGTTCGAGCTGCTGGCGTCCATCGAAAAGGGCGCACGCTTTGACATTCTGCTGCTCGATGTGCTCATGCCCGGTGAAAACGGCATCGAAGCCGCCCGCGAGATCCGTCAGTACGACTCCAACGTGAAGATCATCTTTCTCACCTCATCCGCAGAGTTTGCCGTGCAGTCGTATACGGTGGGCGCGTATTTCTATCAGCTCAAGCCGATCTGGCCGGAAAGCTTCTTCCGGCTGATGGATTCGGTCATTGCCGCCTGCTCGCGTGAGAGCAGCGCCAGCCTGATTCTGCGCTGCAGAACCGGCATCACGCGCGTTGAACTGGACAAACTGGAATACTGCGAGGTCATCCGCCGTTCCCTGCTGCTGCACAAGACTGACGGCACCGTGCTCGAAGCCGCCGGCAGCATGGACAGCCTGTGCGAAAGCCTTGCCGAACACAGGAATTTTCTGCGCATTCACCGCTCCTACCTTGTAAATTTAGAGCATATCCAGACGATCACGCCGAAAACGCTTGTCATGTCCAGCCGTGCCGAGCTGCCCATTCCGCGCGGACGCTACAACGACATCAAGGATGCGTACCTTGAACACGCCTTTCAGAAAGAGCAGGTGTTCCTGACATGATCGCACTCGCTGTTGACCTTTGCAACTCCGTTGCCGTTACGCTGTTCGGCATCGCGCTCTCTGCGGCATTCTGCAATATCCACTGGACGCCCAAGGCGAAAAAGCGCATGCTGCTGTACACGCTGATGATCTTCTGCCTGTCCGGCATCGCCTACCTCGGTGTGGACCCGGGCTTCGGACGCTATCTGTATCCGCTGCACACCCACCTGCCGCTTGTGCTCGCGCTGTGCTCGCTCAGTCACGAACGCCTGTGGCCGGTGATTTCCGTGCTGACGGCGTACCTGTGCTGTCAGCTGCGGCGCTGGCTGGCGCTGATCGCGGTCGCTATCTTCTCCGGCGGAGACACCATGCAGTACGCTGTGGAAATAATCGTCACCGTGCCGATGCTCATTCTGCTGCTCAAGGCCGCACCTGCCATCCGGTCGGTGTCGCAGTATTCGCGGGCGGTGCAGTGTCAGTTCGGCATTGTGCCCGCGGTGTACTATGCGTTTGACTATGCTACCCGCGTTTACACCGACCTGCTGTTCTCCGGTTCGGCCGTAGTCGTGGAGTTCATGCCGTTCGTGTGCAGTGCGGCATACCTGCTGTTCCTGATTCACATTTCCAGAGAGCAGCACGCACGGCTGCGTTTGGAGGAGCTGAAAAGCAATCTTGACCTGCAGGTGCATCAGGCCGTTCGTGAGATTGAAGCACTGCGTATCTCTCAGCAGAAAACCCGCGCCTACCGGCATGATCTGCGGCATCATCTGCAGTACATCACCGCCTGCATCGAGAATGAGCAGTATGAGCAGGCACTGCAGTACATTCACTCCATCAGCGAGGAAATCGAAGCCAGCCGCGTGACCGTTTACTGCGAAAACGAGGCCGCAAACCTGATTCTCTCATCGTTTGCCGACCGCGCCAAGGCGCAGGGCATCCCGCTTGCGGTGCATGCCGTGCTGCCCAATCAGCTGCCGCTTGCCGAGAGCGACCTGTGCGTGCTGCTCTCCAACGCACTTGAGAATGCGATTCACGCATGCAGCGAGCGCGCAGACGGTGTTCCCGGACATATTGAGGTGCAGGCCTACGAAAAATCCGGAAAGTTCTTCCTGCAGGTTGTCAACGACTGCACGCAGCCGGTGCAGTTCAGCCACGGCGTGCCGGTCTCCGACCGCGCCGGACACGGCATCGGTGTGCACAGCATTTGCAGCATCGTCGAGCGATACGGCGGTGTATACAGCTTTTCGGTTAAGAATCAGCAGTTTATTCTGCGTATCTCTCTTTAATCACATAAGAAAAAACGCTCTGTTTTCACAGAGCGTTTCAGCTTGTCGAAAAAGTCAGATTTCTATTTTGTGCTTCGTGCGACAGCACGTATAAAATAGAATTTGCGCAGCAAATTCATAAAAACCGGGGGCGTGTACCTCGGTTTTTATACAAGGGAAGAAAAAATGTTTCCGGAGGACGCGGTTTTTCTTCAGCATTCGATCGAAAGCGTGGTTTCGATCGAGAGGCTGCTCGAAAAACGATAGTTTTTCGACAGCCTCAAACGCTCTGTTTTCACAGAGCGTTTTCTTATAAACAGTAGCAAACACCGTGCGGAACTGTAGTTCCGCTGACAGCATTTTATCTCTTATTGGAGCGCTTCCAGATACGCATCTTCTCCGCTTCCTGAATCAGCTGCTCACGAAAATCCGGATGCGCAACCGAGATCAGAGCCTCTGCACGCTGCCATGCAGTCAGACCCTTGAGGTTTACCTTGCCGTACTCGGTGACAAACCAGTGCGCGCACGGACGGGCATCGGTAACGACCGATCCGTTCTCGAGCGTCGGACGAATACGGCTCTCGAGCGTGCCGTCCTTCTTCTTAAAGGTGGACGAGCAGCAGATAAAGCTCTTGCCGCCCTTGGACAGATACGCGCCCAGAACGAAGTCCAACTGACCGCCTGCACCGGAAATCTGCTTGACACCGGCACTTTCTGCGTTCATCTGGCCGAACAGATCCACATCCACGATATTGTTGATGGAAATGAAGTTGTCGATCTGTGCGATGGTGCGCGCATCGTTAGTATAGGATACCGGTGCAGACATGCACTCCGGATTATCATTTACAAAATCGTACAGCTTCTGGGTGCCTGCGCCGAACGCGAACACCTGACGGCCGCGGTCGATGGCCTTCTTCGAGCCGTTGATCTTGCCTGCACGGGAGATGTCAACGAAAGCGTCAACGTACATTTCAGTATGAACGCCGAGGTCCTTCAGGTCGGACTCCGCGATCATCGAGCCTACGGTATTCGGCATGCCGCCGATGCCCAGCTGCAGGCACGCGCCGTTCGGGATTTCCTCCACGATCAGCTTTGCAACCGCCTTATCAACCTCGGTCGGCTCGCCGCCTGCGCCCATCTGCGGCATTTCGGTGTCGCTCTCAACGATCATATCCACCTGCGAAATGTGAATGCCGTCCTCAAAGCCACCAAGGCAGCGCGGCATATACTTGTTGACCTCAACGATGATAACATCGGATACATCGCAGATGGCTTTCAGGTGCGAAGCCTGCGGACCGAAGCTGAACCAGCCATGTGCGTCCATCGGCGCCACCTGAATCATGGCTACATTGACATGACGGACATTCTCGCGGTACCAGCGCGGCATCTCGGAGTAGCGCAGTGCGCTGTAAAAGCCGAAGCCCTCCATGCATGCCTTGCGCTCAATGCCGGACATGTGCCACGAGTTCCAGGTGATCTTATCGGCTGCATCCGGAATATCGAATACCGCCGGTCGGCGCATGAGTACGCCGCCGCGGAAGTTTACGTCCTCCAGCTCGCCCATGCGGGCAGCAAGTGCCTTGTCCAGTGCAACAGGCGTACCCGTACACCAGCCGTAGTCTACCCAGTCACCCGATTTAACAACTTTAACGGCTTCATCCGCCGTTGTCAGCTTCTGCTGATACAGTGCAGTATAATCCACGCTGATTCCCTCCGTCTTACTTGTTCTTCATTGTTTATTCTTTAACAATCATGCTTACTTATGATTATAATCTCTTTTTTGGTACAGGTCAACACAGGTTCGCAAAAAAGAGTGAGAATCCGTTCCAACCGCTCCCCGCCCTCTTTTCCATATATTTCACCCTGTTATTTTAGATTTTGCACAAAATACCGCCCGATTATCCTTCAAAAATGCTGAAAATCTGCATGAAAATCAGGGGTTGATTTTCTGCGCTAAAGTGTTATAATAGTAAACAAGATATGAACCGAATTACAGGAGGTTTTCTAAAAATGAAGACGAAGAAACTTCTCGCACTGCTGATGGCAGGCGCAATGAGTGTATCCGTGCTGTCCGGCTGCGGCGGCTCTGCTGCCAAGACCGACGACTCGAGTGCCGATGCGGCTGATACCTCGGCTTCCGCTGAGAGCGATGTGGATTATGTAAAGAGCAACGGCAAGCTGGTTATCGGCATCACGGATTTCGCACCGATGGATTATAAGGAAGACGGCTCGGACGAGTGGGTCGGCTTTGACGCGGACATGGCAAAGGCTTTCGCTGAGAGCCTGGGCGTAAAAGCTGAGTTCATCGAGATCAACTGGGACAACAAGATCATGGAGCTGGATTCCAAGGGCGTTGACGCTGTTTGGAACGGCATGACCCTGACCGATGAGGTCAAGACCTCCATGAACTGCTCCGACCCGTATGCAACCAACGCACAGGTTGTTGTTGTTCCGTCCGACAAGGCCGACGCTGCCAAGGACATCGAGTCCATCAAGGATATGACCTTCGCGGTTGAGTCCGGCTCTGCCGGTGAGGCTGCTGCACAGGCTGCCGGTCTGAATGCAACCGCAGTTCAGTCTCAGGCTGACGCACTGATGGAGGTTGCCGCAGGCACCTCTGATGCCTGCGTGATCGACCTGCTGATGGCAGGCGCTATGATCGGCGAGGGCACCAGCTACCCGAACCTGACCTACACCGTAAACCTCAACGAGGCCAACGGCGAGGAGGACGAGAACTACGTTGTAGGCTTCCGCAAGGGTTCTGACCTGACCGAAGCATTCAACAACTTCTACAAGGGCGCCTACAAGGACGGCATTGTTCTTTCCTTCGCTCAGAAGTACGGCGTACAGGAAGCAATCGTAGATCCGGAGGCTTAATCTCCCATTCCCCAGTTCAATATAAGGCAGAAGGCGGACTACCGTCTTCTGCCTTATGTATCACAGGAAATAAAGTAAAAAAGAGGTAAAGAGGAAACGACATGTTTGCCAATGTAACACTCAGCCTGATGGGCGGCTTTGTTACCACCGTACAGCTTTTCTGCCTGACGCTGGTATTCGCTCTGCCGCTCGGCCTGCTTATCAGCTTCGGCTCGATGAGCCGCATTACTCCGCTGCGCGCACTCATCAAAATCATCGTCTGGATCGTCCGCGGCACACCGCTCATGCTCCAGATCATCATCATCTACTATGGCCCTGCTCTGGTGTGGGGAATCAAGCTGCCGCGCTTCACCGCTGCGCTGGTGGCGTTCGTCATCAACTACGCCTGCTACTTCTCGGAGATCTTCCGCGGCGGCATTCAGGGTATCCCGAGCGGCCAGTATGAGGCCGGTCAGGTGCTCGGCATGACCAAGAGCCAGATCTTCTTCAAGGTAACGCTGCTGCAGGTCATCAAGCGCGTTATCCCGCCGATGGGCAACGAGTTTATCAACCTTGTTAAAGATACCGCACTGGCGCGTACCATCGCGGTGTACGAGGTGCTGTGGGCAGGCGAAAAGTTCGTCAAGAACCCTGGCATTATCTGGCCGCTGTTCTACACCGCCGTATTCTACCTGCTGTTCAGCGGCATTCTGACCCTGCTGTTCGGCTGGATCGAAAAGAAAATGGATTACTTTAAATAAGGAGGAGCCGTTATGCCTATTCTGGAGGTACAGCACCTTTATAAGAACTTCGGCTCTACCAAGGTGCTCAAAGACATCAGTTTTACATTGGAGCGCGGCAAGGCGCTTGCCATCATCGGCTCGTCCGGCTCGGGCAAGACCACGCTGCTGCGCTGCCTGAATTTTCTCGAAACCCCGAATGAGGGTAAGATCATCGTAAACGGCGAGACACTGCTCGACGCTGCCGACCATGCCGCCAAGAGCGATGCGCAGATTCGCAAGAACCGTCTGCACTTCGGCATGGTGTTCCAGTCGTTCAATCTGTTCCCGCAGTACACCGCACTCGAGAACGTCATGCTCGCTCCCCTGCTGCAGGCCAAGGAACGCCCGGACTACAAGCAGAAAAAACGCGAGATTCACGAGCAGATCGAGCACCGCGCCATCGAGCTGCTCGAGATGATGAGCCTCGAGGGCCGCATGAGCCACTATCCACACCAGCTGTCCGGCGGTCAGCAGCAGCGTGTAGCCATTGCGCGTGCACTGGCGCTCAAGCCGGATATCCTGTGCTTCGACGAGCCGACCTCGGCGCTTGACCCCGAGCTGACCGGCGAGGTGCTGCGCGTTATCCGCTCACTGGCGGACCAGCACACCACCATGATCATCGTCACCCACGAGATGGCATTTGCCCGCGATGTGGCCGATCATGTCGTATTCATGGACGGCGGCACCATCGTTGAGGAGGGCACGCCGACAGAGGTATTTGAAAATGCACATAACGAGCGAACCCGCGCATTTTTGAGCCGTTTTTCGCAAAACAGCTAAAGAACGGAAAATTATGCAAAAACTTTTCGGTACTTTTCACCATTACCCCATTTACAAATCACAATAAATACGTTAAAATAGTCCCGTAATAAGATTACGGGACTTTTTATTGTCTTTTTGTACAGGTTTAGTTGGTCAATTTTTGATGAAATTATTGTTTGTTTGTGTTGAAGTTTTGGCGCAAATTTGCTACAATAAGAACACAGGAAAAAACCACCCTGTAAAATCATGTAATAAAAAGCCGCACGGCCTTTTATAAAATTTTTGATTGGAGATGTTTCTACTATGGCTATGGATGCTTTCAGCGCCTCCCTGATGAAGGACAAGAGAGAGATCGTCATTGCCCCGACTATTTACAAGTTTGACACCTTTGGTGCTTTCGCTGAGGAGTTCAAGCTGGGCGAGCGCGACGTCGTTCTGACCAACGAATTCATCTACAAGCCCTTCATGGAAGAGCTTGGCCTCAAGAGCAAGTTCGTATTCCAGGAGAAGTTCGGTGCAGGCGAGCCTTCCGAGGCTATGATCGAGACCATGTACGAGGCTATTCCGTACGATTCCTACGACCGCGTAATCGCAGTAGGCGGCGGTGCTATCATGGACCTTTGCAAGCTGCTCGGCTGCAAGCGCCCGACCTCCGTACATGAGCTGTACTTCAAGCGCGAGCCTGTTGTACATGAGAAGGAAGTTATCGCTATCCCGACCACCTGCGGTACCGGTTCTGAGGTTACCAACATTTCTGTTGCTATCGTTAAGGACGAGAAGGACGGCAAGCTGACCGGCGGCGATACCAAGCTCGGCCTGGTTTCCGACGACATCATCCCGAACAAGGTTTGCCTGGTTCCGGATCTGCTCAAGACCCTGCCGTACAAGCCGTTCGCAGCATCCGCTATCGATGCTCTGATCCACGCTACCGAGTCTTTCCTGTCCCCGCACCGCAAGACCGTTACCTCCGAGATGTTCTCCGTTAAGGCTATGGAGATGATCCTCGAGGGCTTCCGTCGCATCGCTCTGGAAGGCCCGGACGCTCGTATGGATTACCTCGGCGAGTTCGTTCACGCTTCCCTGTTCGCAGGCATCGCATTCCTGAAGGCCGGCTGTGCAACCGTACACGGCATGTCCTTCCCGCTCGGCGGCACCTACCATGTTCCGCACGGCGAGTCCAACTACGCTCTGTTCGGCAAGATCCTCGAGATGTACGACGAGTACGAGCCGGCTGGCGAGCTGGGCAAGTTCAAGGAAATCGTTGCTCGCTGCCTGGGCTGCACCAAGGACGACGCTCTGCGCACCCTGAACGTAACCCTGGAGAAGGTTCTGCACCTGAAGCCGCTGCATGAGTACGGCTTCAAGGAAGAGGACGTTAAGGCATTTGCACTGTCTGTTGATGCAAACCAGCAGCGTCTGATCACTAACTCTTACCGTCCGTGGAGCATCGAGCTCAGCGAGCGCGTATACAAAGAGTGCTTCTAATTTCCGTATGTAACGCCTGAATAGGGCGGGGAGTCCCGTCTCCCCGCCCTATTTTCTTTATTCATGTTATGTGTACCAAATTGTAATGAGAAAGGATACTTGATCACTTATGATGACCAAAGACCAGTACATTGAGTCCCTGCGCAAGCTGAACCTCAATCTGTATATGTTCGGTAAGAAGGTAGAGAATCCGGTTGACGACCCGGTTATCCGTCCTTCCCTGAACTCCTTTGCCGCTACCTACGAGCTGGCTGAGGACCCGCAGTATCAGGATCTGATGACTGCTACCTCCCACATCTCCGGCAAGAAGATCAACCGCTTCACCCACATGCATCAGTCCACCGACGACCTGATCAAGAAGGTTAAGATGCAGCGTCTGCTCGGTCAGAAGACTGCAGCCTGCTTCCAGCGCTGCGTAGGCATGGACGCTATGAACGCTGTATTCTCCTCCACCTACGAGATCGACGAGGCTTGCGGCACCAAGTACCACGAGAACTTCCTCAAGTTCCTGACCCGCGTGCAGGACGAGGACCTCGCAGTTGACGGCGCTATGACCGACGTTAAGGGCGACCGTTCCCTCGCTCCGTCCAAGCAGGCTGATCCGGATCTGTTCCTGCACGTTGTAGAGCGCACCGCTGACGGCGTATACGTTACCGGCGCTAAGGCTCATCAGACCGGCTTTGTAAACTCTCACGAGGTTCTGGTAATGCCGACCATCTCCATGCGTGAGGGCGACGAGGACTACGCGATCTCCTTCGCTGTACCGACCGATTCCAAGGGCATCACCCTGATCTACGGCCGTCAGTCCTGCGACACCCGCAAGATTGAAGAGTACAACGACATCGACGTTGGCAACAAGGTATACGGCGGCCACGAAGTTCTCGTTATCTTCGACCGCGTATTCGTTCCGAACGACCGCATCTTCCTGAACGGCGAAGTTAAGTTTGCCGGCATGATCGTAGAACGTTTCGCAGGCTATCACCGTCAGTCTTACGGCGGCTGCAAGGTCGGCGTAGGCGACGTTCTGATCGGCGCTACCGCTCTGGCTGGCGATATGGCTGGCTCCTCCAAGGCTTCCCACGTTAAGGACAAGCTGATTGAGATGACCCACCTGAACGAGACCCTGTACTGCTGCGGTATCGCTTGCTCCTCTCAGGGCACCAAGACCAAGGCAGGCAACTACCTGATCGACCTGCTGCTGGCTAACGTCTGCAAGCAGAACGTTACCCGCTTCCCGTACGAGATCGCTCGTCTGGCACAGGATCTGGCAGGCGGCCTGATGGTAACCCAGCCGTCCGAGGCTGATTACCGCAACCCGGAGCTCAAGCCGTACATCGAGAAGTACCTCAAGGGCGTTGCTTCCGTTCCGACTGAGGACCGTATGCGTCTGCTGCGCCTGATCGAGAACATGACCATGGGTACTGCAGCTGTCGGTTATCTGCCGGAGTCCATGCACGGTGCAGGCTCGCCGCAGGCTCAGCGCATCATGATTGCCCGTCAGTCCAACCTTGAAATGAAGAAGGAACTGGCAAAGAAGATTGCTCGCATCAAGTAATCTCTGAGCAAACTATAGGCACTCATGGAGCACCCGTGAGTGCCTGTGTTTGTGTTATTACCCATTGTTTCCCTATGGTAACATTCGGAAATGCTACATAGAAAGGGGTTGTGCGCCTTGCTTCGCTGCACAGTAAAATTCTGCGGCGGCTGCAATCCGCGCTATGAGCGCGGAGACGCCTACAAGGCGATTTGCGCTGCCCTTCAGGACACCGCCTCATTCTCCTATCCGGAGGACGGTGTTCCATATGACGTACTGCTGATCCTGCGCGGCTGCACCGGCTGTCCGTATCTCTATGAGGAGATCGAGGCCGCGCACCGTGTTGTTGTTGCCGCAGCGGATGAGATTCCGCAGGCGATAGATAGAATCAGGTCTTTCACGTCACAGGCGTGACCACTGTAAAACCGGTCGCACTATTATCAGGAGGATTGATAAACATGAAGAAAGTAAGCATCATCACCGCGGAGGAAGCTGCTCTGAAGGTTCAGGACGGCGATACCATTGCTACCGGCGGTTTCGTATCCTGTGCTTGCCCGGAGACCCTGTCCAAGGCTCTCGAGAAGCGTTTTCTTGAGACCGGCCACCCGCAGAACCTGACCCTGTTCTTTGCAGCCGGTCAGGGCCACCGCGATGGCACCGGCGGTGACCATTACGGCCATGAAGGCATGGTTAAGCGCGTTATCGGCGGCCACTGGGACCGTGCTCCGAAGCTCGGCGAGCTGGCTCTGAACAACAAGATCGAGGCTTACAACCTGCCGCAGGGCGTTATCTCGCACATGTACCGCGATATCGCTGCTCACAACATCGGCACCATCACTCACGTTGGCCTGAAGACCTTCGCTGACCCGCGCAACGGCGGCGGCAAGCTGAACGACGTTACCAAGGAAGATCTGGTAAAGATCGTTAACATCGAGGGTCAGGAGCGCCTGCTGTACAAGGGCTTCCCGATCAACGTTGTATTCCTGCGTGCTTCCTACTGCGATGAGTACGGCAACTGCACCGTACATCGTGAGATCGGTCCTCTGGACGTAACTGCTATGGCTCAGGCCTGCAAGAACTCCGGCGGCAAGGTAATCGTTCAGGTTGAGAAGATCGTTCAGGGCGGTTCTCTGGACCCGAAGCTGGTTGCTATCCCGGGCATCTATGTTGACTCTGTTGTAGTCGGCACCGAGGAGGAGAACATGCAGTGCCTCGGCATGCCGTATGACGGCGCGCTGACCGGCGAATTCCGCATCCCGGTTGACGCTATCCCGCCGATCCCGATGGACGCTAAGAAGATCATCGCCCGCCGTGCTGCTATGGAGCTGCCGCAGGACGCTATCGTAAACCTCGGCACCGGCGCACCGGAGAAGATCGCTAACGTAGCTGCTGAAGAAGGCATCTCCGACAAGATGACCCTTACCGTTGAGGCAGGCTCCATCGCAGGTGTACCGTACGGCGGCACCCAGTTCGGCGCTGCTGCCAACGCACAGTGCATCATCCCGCACAATGTTCAGTTCGACTTCTATCAGGGCGGCGGCCTTGACGTTGCATTCCTCGGTCTGGCCGAGACTGCTCCGAACGGCGACCTGAACGTATCCAAGTTCGGCACCCGTCTGGCAGGTGCAGGCGGCTTCATCGACATCACCCAGAACGCCAAGAAGGTTGTTTACTGCGGCACCTTCACTGCAAAGGGCCTCAAGACTGAGTGCAAGGACGGCAAGCTCGTTATCACCCAGGAAGGCGCTAAGAAGAAGTTCGTTAAGCAGGTTGAGCACATCACCTTCTCCGGCGATTACGCTAACGAGGTACATCAGCCGGTTCTGTACATCACCGAGCGCTGCGTATTTGAGCTGCGTCCGGAAGGCGTTACCCTGACCGAGATCGCTCCGGGCATCGACCTGCAGACCCAGATCCTCGACCAGATGGAATTCGTTCCGAAGATGGCTGACGAGATCAAGACCATGGACGCTCGCATCTTCCGTGACGAGCTGATGGGTCTGGCTAACGACTAATCAATTCTATTTGTGCAGATTATGCAAACGGAAACCGGCCTTTTCATATAATTTTACAGAATCGACCAGTTTCCCTTGCATTCTGCCGAATGGTTTGATAAAATATTAACGAACTCAAGAAAATCGAGTTTCCATCACCATGCGGCGGCATAGTTTTTTCGCCGCATCAGTAGAAAAGGAGAAACAGCTAAATGAACGTTTACATCTGTTCCGCTGCCCGTACTGCAATCGGCACTTACGGCGGCACCCTCCGCGATGTACACTCCTCCGAGCTTGGCACCGCTGCTGCAAAGGCAGCTATCGAGCGTGCAGGCGTTGACAAGGAAGCAATCGACGAGGTTCTGTTCGGTCAGGTACTGCAGGGCGGCGTAGGCCAGAACGTAGCACGTCAGGTTTGCCTGAAGTCCGGTCTGCCGATCACCACCCCGGCTATGACCCTGAACAAGGTTTGCGCTTCCTCCATGCGTGCCATCTCCCTCGGCACCCAGATCATCCGTTCCGGTGAGAACAAGATGATGCTGGTAGGCGGCTGCGAGTCTATGTCCGGTGCTCCGTACATCTCCCGCGATACCCGCTGGGGTGCTCGCATGGGCGACAAGAAGCTGGTCGATATGATGGTATACGACGGCGTATTTGATGTATTCAACCAGTACCACATGGGCATCACTGCAGAAAACGTAGCTGAAAAGTACGGCATCACCCGCGAGATGCAGGACGAGATCGCTCTCGCTTCCCAGCAGAAGGCAGCTGCTGCCATCGCTAACGGCCGCTTCAAGGACGAGATCGTTCCGATCGAAGTTAAGAAGAAGAAGGAAACCGTTATCTTTGATACCGACGAGCATGTAAAGCCGAACACCACTCTGGAGATCCTCGGCAAGCTGCGCCCGGCATTCAAGAAGGACGGCGGCACCGTAACCGCAGGCAACGCTTCCGGCATCAACGATGCAGGCGCTGCAATGATCATCGCTTCCGAGGAGTTCGTTAAGGCAAACGGCCTCAAGCCGCTGGCTAAGGTTCGTGCCTGGGGCTCTGTAGGCTGCGATCCGTCCATCATGGGCGTAGGTCCGATCGAGTCCACCCGTCAGGCTCTGTCCCGCGCAGGTCTGACCGTTGCTGACCTCGACCTGATCGAGTCCAACGAGGCATTTGCTGCACAGGCTGCTGCTGTTAACCGTGAGCTTGGCTTTGATATGGACAAGGTTAACGTAAACGGCGGCGCAATCGCTCTGGGTCACCCGATCGGTGCAGCCGGCTGCCGCATCACCACCACCCTGATCTACGAAATGATCAAGCGCGACCTGACCATCGGTCTGGCTACCATGTGCATCGGCGGCGGTATGGGCGAAGCTATCATCGTTGAGCGCGACGAGCTCTGCAAGTAAATTATAGGGGGTACCCAGTACCCCCTATATACCAAAATCAGTTCCGTAGAAACTGATTTTGGATACCCGAACGACGCCGCCCACGGCGGTTGGGTCGGGGTGTAAAAACCCACGCGCATGTCGCGGGTTTTTACGAACAGAAGCTCGCTTCTGTTCTATTTTGACTGCAAACATCCTTTGGATGTTTGGTAATCTCCGAACGGAGATTGCTTTTGAGCGTTTTACGCTCATAGCACATATTCTGAAAGGAAGTCTTAAAAATGACTGACGTAGTAATCGAAAAAAAGGGTCATGTTGCGATTGTTAAGATCGAGCACATGAAGGCTATGAACGCTCTGTCCACCGACATGTACGCACAGCTGGAAGAGGCATTCGACGAGCTGGCTAAGGATCTGGACAACGTTTATGCAGTAGTTCTGACCGGTTCTTCCACCGTTAACAAGAAGGGCAAGACCGTTAACTCCTTCGTTGCAGGCGCTGACATCTCCGAGATGGCTACCAAGACCTGTGCAGAGGGCAAGCTGTTCGGCAACGAGTCCAACCGCGTTTGCTGGAAGATCGAGAACTTCAAGCGTCCGGTTATCGCTGCCATCAACGGCTTCTGCCTCGGCGGCGGCTGCGAGCTGGCTATGTCCTGCGACATCCGTCTCGCTTCCGAGAACGCTTCCTTCGGTCAGCCTGAAGTTGGTCTGGGCATCACCCCGGGCTGCGGCGGCACCCAGCGTCTGGCTCGCTTCGTAGGCGCAGGCAAGGCTAAGGAAATGCTGTACACCGCACGCGCTAACTACACCGCTCAGGACGCTCTGGACATGGGCCTGGTTAACTACGTATATCCGCTGGAGAACCTGCTCGACGAGGCTGTAAAGCTGGCCGAGGAGATCGCTGCTCAGGCTCCGATCGCTGTTTCCCTGGTTAAGGAAGCTGTAAACGTTGGCATGCAGACCGACCTGAACTCCGCTCTGAAGTTCGAGGGCAACTGCTTCGCACAGTGCTTCGCTACCGAGGATCAGAAGTACGGCATGGCTTACTTCCTGGACAAGAACCGCGACAAGCCGGCTAAGGAATTCAAGAATAAGTAAGCATTGATACAGTAGGACCGCACAATTCAAAACCGGATTGTGCGGTTTTGACTAATCAATATTCGCAATACCTGTTCATCCATCCGCAAAGAGTGAGAGAGAGGTTAATTTAGCATGAAAGTTTGTGTATTCGGCGCTGGCAACATGGGCGCACGCATCACTGAGGTATTTCTGAACGCAGGTCATGACGTTACCATGATCGACATCAAGCCGGAGTTCACCGAGCGCGGCAAGACCGTTATCACACACGATTACGAGTTTCTCGTAAGCAAGGGCAAGATGACCGCAGAGCGCAAGGACGAGCTGCTCGCTTCCCTCAAGACCTCGGTTGACCGCAAGGACGCTGCCGATGCTGACTTCATCATGGAAGTTATTCTGGAGCGCATGGATCTGAAGAAGGACCTGCTGGAGGATCTGGACAAGATCTGCCCCGCTCACACCATCTTCGCTTCCAACACTTCCGGTCTGTCCATCACCGAGATGGCTGCCTGCATCCCGCACCGTTCGGACAAGTTCATCGGCTGCCACTTCTTCAACCCGGCTCAGATCATGAAGCTGGTTGAGGTTACCCGCGCGATCCAGACTTCGGACGAAACCTTCCAGACCGCATTTGACCTGATGGCATCCCTGGGCAAGACCCCGGTTGCCGTTAAGGAAGGTCCTGGTTTCGTTGTAAACCGCATCCTGATCCCGATGATGAACGAGGCAATGGGTATCGTTGCTGACGGCATCGCTTCCCCTGCTGATGTCGACGTTGCCATGCAGCTTGGCGCAGGCATGAAGTCCGGCCCGCTGCACACCGCTGACCTTGTTGGCCACGATGTAAACCTCGCAATCATGGAGACGCTGTACCGCGAGACCGGCGACCCGAAGTACCGTCCGCATCCGCTGATGCGTCAGATGGTTCGTGCCGGCTGGCTGGGCGTTAAGACCGGCAAGGGCTTCTTCGACTATGATGGTCCTTTCGGCAAGGAGATCGTAAAGAAGTAATCG
Source organism: Butyricicoccus sp. AM05-1 (assembly GCF_003474415.1). Lineage (NCBI taxonomy): Bacteria > Bacillati > Bacillota > Clostridia > Eubacteriales > Butyricicoccaceae > Butyricicoccus > Butyricicoccus sp. AM05-1. The sequence goes on from NZ_QUDG01000003.1 coordinate 123,871, forward strand.
CTTTGCAATATGAAAAGCATCTGTGCTTCGGCATAGATGCTTTTTATTTTCTCAGCCTGTATTTTTCGCATATTGCACAAAGAATACAAGTAATGTTTATTTAATTCGCTAATTTTTGACATAAGCTATGGTAATTTTTTAACATACACGATATAATATTAATTGTATGGGAAATATATTCTAACCAATGCTGCAGAGACGGTAAATGCTGCCAGATCACCGCACAATGCCGCAAATACAGCATATCTGGTTCGGTTTAAACCAAGGTGCCCGCTGTACACGCTGATCGTGTACAGGCTGGTTTCCGAGGCTCCCAGCATCACTGCGGCCACGCGTCCGGCATAGCTGTCCGGTCCGCAGCGTCGTATAATTTCACTGCCCATCGCCAGTCCTCCTCCTCCGCTGATCGGCTTCAGCAGGGTCAGGGCTGTGCATTCTTTCGGTATGCCCAGTATACGCAGTGCGGGCGCGAGCACGCTTGCCGCAATATCAACGGCACCTGAGGCGCGCAGCATGAACACGACTGTCAGCATCCCGACCATAACAGGCAGTATCTGCACCGCGGTTTTCAAACCGACGGCTGCACCGCGCAGAAAAGTTGGAAATACGTCCACGCCTTTGCACAGCGCATACAGGCTGATTCCTGCCAAAAGTGCCGGAATGAGCGCGTTCTGCAAAATCTGCAATCATCTCCCTCCTTGTATTATTTCCCTCGTTTGGAAATTTTTTGAGAATTGTTTGCTTATTCGACAAATTTCTTGCTTTTCATGTGTGATAATACTACTTGTAAGGCGCACTTACCTGTCCCGCTATTCCCCATCCGGAAAAAAAGGACGCAGCAGCTTGCTGCTGAGCAGCACCGCCGCAACGGAAGCCGCAGAAGCTCCCCACACCGGCAGCATAATATCAAATGGCGCGTGTGCTCCGCAAGCCGCACGAACCGCCGCCACCGTAGACGGAATCAGCTGAATTGAGGTTGCGTTCAGCACGATCAGCGTCAGCACGGTATCCGGCGCTCCTCTCCGCCCTGCAAGAACATACAGCCGCTCTGACGCACGCAATCCCAACGGCGTTGCCGCGTTGGATACCCCCAGCAAATTTGCCGTTACATTGGCGCTTACTGCTTCCATCGCCTGTTTATCCTGCGATGCGCTTCCGAACAAGGGACGCAGAACAGGTGCCATCAGACGGGACAGCCGCTCTGCCAGTCCGGAAGCCTGCAGCAGCTCCATCACACCGCTCCAGAAGCACATCAGCCCGGTGATACTGATCGCCAACGTGATCGCTTCCGCAGCCCCTGTGGGTACCGCTGCCGTAACCTCTGCCAGCCTGCCCGTGACCGCACCGCATAGCAGCGCCATACAAAGGAACACCGTCCAGATAACGGACAGCATATCGTGTTCCCCCCTTCCGTCCAACATCCCGCGTGATTGGGATTTGGTAATACATTTTTTATGATAAAGAAATGGAGTGTGTTGAAAATGAAATCCACCGGTATTGTTCGTAAGGTTGATGAACTTGGTCGCATCGTGCTCCCGATTGAGCTGCGCCGCACTATGGGCATCGAAGTAAAGGACGCTCTGGAAATCTACGTTGACGGCGATCATATCGTCCTCAAGAAGTACGAGCCGTCCTGCGTCTTCTGCGGTAACGCAAAGGACATTATCCACTTCAAGGGTAAGAATGTCTGCAGCGATTGCGCGCATGAGCTCGGCCTGCTTTAAGCCTTTACATAGCAACACTGTCACGCTGCTTCTGTTTGCCGACTTTCCGCTTGGAAAGTCGGTTTTTTTATTTTTCACCGCGTCGCTGCGCCGCTTCGGCGCGGTATTTCGCCTGTGTTGCTCTGCCGCCGCGTATGTGCCGCTCCTGCTTGTTCACCTGCAGAACGGTCTGTACGCGCTCATACAGCTCGGTATTCAGCTTTTGCAGGCGCGTTGTGATATCCTTATGTACGGTTGACTTGGATATTCCGAACCGTGCCGCAGTCTGCCGCACGGTGGCCTTCTGCTCGATCATGTACTGCGCCAGACGGATCGTGCGCTCCTCCGGTAAGCCCTTCACCGCTGTTTCCCTCCTGCCTGATGAGGTTTCATCTGTGACAGTGTATGTGGATTCGAGGACGGTTAGAACGCATTTGTATCCGTTTGAGGGCAAAAGAAAACGCGCTGCTTACTGCAGCGCGTCAGTCTGTCAAAAAAGTATTATTTTAATTTTTACGCTTCGTGCGGTAGCACGCATAAAATAGAATTTGCGAAGCAAATTCATAATTCCCGGGGGCGTGTACCTCGGGAATTATACAAGGGACGAAAAATTGTGCCCGTAGGGCGCGGCTTTTCGTCAAGATTCGATTGAAAGCGTGGTTTCAATCGAGAGGCTGCTCGAAAAACGGAGTTTTTCGACAGCCTCACGCGCTGCTTACTGCAGCGCGTGCATTCCCTGTGTATGATAGGTAATCAGCTGATTCAGTCCGGCACGGACCTCGCTCGGACGAACGCGGTTCTTGAGGATATGTACCGTCCCGTCCACCAGATTGCGTGCCATGATCTGCGCCATCATCGGGCTGTTCTCCTCGTCGGCCAGCATGGACACGATCTTGGACGCAATCAGTTCAATCATTACCGGCCGCAGGTTTTCATATCGGGTGCCGTTGGCCTGCTCCATGATAAGAAGAAGGCCGTATTTCTCCGCCAGCAGCAGCGAGAGTACCTCCTCGGTGAGCAGCATGCGGAATTCCTGCGCGTCCATGTTCAGGTCAAACCGCATGCTGCGGAAGCGCAGGATCATGCGCTTCAGGCCGTCTGCAGCGCTGTCGGTCAACTCGTAGAACAGCTCCTCCTTATTTTTGAAGTAGTGGTAGAGGTTGCTCTTGCTGATATTTACCTTGTCCGCGATCATCTGCAGCGAGGTGCGGTCATAGCCGCGCTGCAGGAATAAATGCTCGGATTCAAGCAGAATTTTGTGTCGAAGTTCGTCTTTTAGTACCTGCACAATAAGGACCACCCGTTCATTTCTTACATTTATTATAAAACAGGGCGACATAAATTGTCAAGAAAGCATAAAAAATTGAGAATGGAAAATGGAAAATGTAGAATTAGCGTGATGTTTTACCTTTGCGTGAGAGCACAATGCGCCCCCCTTACGGGATATCGTGTGCATACCGTTACAAATTGATTTTCAATTCTTCTCAACCAAAAGAGCATAAAAAAGAACCCGAAAATTCGGGTTCTTTTGCTTTGCACTTACGCGCCGAATACCTTGAGGACAAAGCCTGCGGCAACAGCGGAGCCGATAACACCGGCTACGTTCGGGCCCATCGCGTGCATGAGCAGGAAGTTTGCCGGATTGGCCTTCTGGCCCTCAACCTGCGAAACGCGCGCTGCCATCGGGACGGCGGAAACACCGGCCGAGCCGATCAGCGGGTTTACCTTGCCGCCGGTCAGCATATACATAACCTTGCCGAACAGCAGGCCGCCGACGGTCGAGAACGTGAACGCGATCAGGCCAAGGATGATGATCTTGATGGTCTCCCAGGTCAGGAAGGTGGACGCAATCGCCTTGCAGCCTACCGACAGACCGAGGAAGATGGTGACGATGTTGCACAGCGCGTTCTGCGCGGTGTCGCTCAGGCGGTCGGTTACGCCGCACTCACGCAGCAGGTTGCCCAGCATGAGCATGCCGATCAGCGGAGCGGTATCCGGAATCAGCAGGATAACGATGATGGCAACGGCGATCGGGAATACGATCTTCTCGGTCTTGGAGACCTGACGCAGCTGCTCCATCTTGACCTCGCGCTCCTTCTTGGTGGTCAGCAGGCGCATGATCGGCGGCTGGATAAGCGGTATGAGCGCCATATACGAGTACGCCGCAATAGCGATGGCGGGCAGATAATCCGCTGCCAGACGGGATGCGACCAGAATGGAGGTCGGGCCGTCCGCACCGCCGATGATGGCGATGGCTGCCGCAACCTTGCCCGGGAAGCCGAGCACAAGCGCGAGCAGGAATGCGGAGAAGATGCCGAGCTGTGCCGCTGCACCCAGCAGCAGCGAGGACGGACGCGCGATCAGCGGGCCGAAGTCGGTCATGGCACCGATGCCGAGGAAAATGATGGACGGATAAATCGCATGCTGGACGCCCTGATAGAACACCCACAGCATACCGGGACTGGAACCGTCAACCGGTGCATTAAGCAGGCCGGTCAGCGGCAGATTGGCCAGCAGCATGCCGAATGCGATCGGAACGAGCAGCAGCGGCTCAAACTTCTTGCCGATACCCATGTACAGCAGCACGCATGCAATGATGATCATGATCAGGCTGCGCGGGTCCTCCGCGAAGGACGCGAAGCCCGAGCTTGCCAGAATGCTGCCTAATGCACCGAAAAACGAAAATTGCATAATACGCGCCTCCCGTTACATCGTGCAGAGTGCTGCGCCGGTCTGTACGGAAGCGCCCTTCTGTACGCAGACAGAGCCGACCGTGCCGTCATGCGGTGCGCAGATCTCGTTCTCCATCTTCATGGCCTCGAGAATAAACAGCACATCGCCGCCCTTAACGGCCTGACCTGCCGTGCATCGGATATCCAGAATGGTGCCCGGCATGGGCGCTGCAACGGTCTCGCCGCCTGCAGGCGCTGCTGCGGGTGCTGCTGCCGGAGCCGGCGCTGCCGCGGGTGCCGGTGCTGCTGCAGCCGGTGCCGGTGCGGGAGCCGCGCCGGTCGGTACTGCGCTTACCGACCCCTTTTCTACTTCTACTTCAAACTGCTTTCCGTTAAGCGATACCTGATATTTCATGTTTCTTTCTCCCCTTAAACCGCCTTGATGGACTTAAATACAAGCTGATCGAGCGGAATGCCCGTTTCGTGGCTGACGATAGCCATAACGCAGGCCGCCTCCACCTCGCTGACACCTTCCAGCTTGACCTGCGGAACCGGAGCCGGTGCTGCTGCCGGAGCCGCAGCCGCCGGAGCCGCTGCACTGACCGAAGCCGGATGCGCGGTGTGCTTTTCGAGCGCGCCCATCACACGGGAAATAACAGCGATGACACCCCAGAGAAGTGCCAGCATCAAAAATACAATAACGATACCGGACAGGGCGATCATGAGCGCGTCCAGTACGCTGATCGGATCGTGTACCATGCTCACTTAACCTCCTTGAACGAATAGCTTGCGGTGAAGGTCTGTTCCCGACGCTCAAAGAACTGCTCTGCCTGCTGCGGGAATGCGATATAGGACAGGACATCCTCTTCACTGCGGGCATGCGTGCCGAGATGCTCGCGTGCAGCCGGAAATTCCGGCTCGAGCGTATCGGCAAAGCGGCCGGTCATCGGCTGCTCGTCACCGAGCACCTGCTTGGCGAGCTCGGGATTGACTTCGCCCGGTGCCTTGCCATATTCGCCGCGGATGTAGCTCTTGATTTCCTTGCCGATCGACTTATAGCGGCCGCCGAGGAGAACGTTGACCGTTGCCTGTACGCCGACCATCTGCGAAAGCGGCGTTACCAACGGCGGATAGCCCATATCGGCACGCACGCGCGGCGTTTCGGCGAGTACCTCATCGAGACGGTCGATTGCGTTCTGTGCCTTCAGCTGTGCCACCAGATTGGACAGCATGCCGCCCGGGATCTGGTACACGAGCGCATCGGTCTTGGTGGACAGGACATACGGGTCGAACATACCGCTCGCCGCGAACTTGTCCTTGACCGGCACGAAAAATTCGTTGATCTCATGCAGCGTTTTGGAATCCACGCCGCAGTCATAGCCCATCTGCTGGAGCGCGTAGACCATGGACTCGGTTGCCGGCTGGCTGGTGCCGCCCGACATACACGAAGTCGCGCAGTCGATGCCGTCCGCACCGGCTTCCGCTGCCTTTAGATAAGTCATATAACCCAGACCGGTGGTCGCGTGTGTATGCACATAAACCGGAATTTTGATGTTCTGCTTGAGTGCGGTAACCAGGTCATAGCACTCCTGCGGAGACATGATGCCCGCCATATCCTTAATGCACAGCGAGTTGCAGCCCATGGCTTCGATCTGCCTGCCGAGCGAAACGAACATCTCCAGATTGTGGATCGGACTCAGTGTGTAACAGATACAGCCCTGTGCATGGCCGCCTGCCTTGAGGCATTCGTCCACAGCGGTCTCGATGTTGCGCAAATCGTTCAGCGCATCAAAAATACGGATGATATCCATGCCGTTCTCGATGCTCTTGCGGACAAAACGGCGCACGGTATCATCCGAATAATGGTGATAGCCGAGCAGGTTCTGACCTCGCAGCAGCATCTGCAGCTTGGTGTTCTTCATGTGAGATTTGATCTTGCGCAGACGCTCCCACGGGTCCTCATGCAGATAGCGCAGGCAGGAATCGAAGGTCGCACCGCCCCAGCACTCAATCGAGTGATAGCCGGCCCGATCCATCTCATCGAGAATGCCCTCGAAATCCTCAAACGGCATTCGCGTCGCAATCAGCGACTGCTGCGCGTCACGCAGCACCGTTTCGGTGATGTGCATTTGTTTCACAAGTATGCCCCCTCCTTCGGGAAATAAATGGGTTTCGTGATTCCCCTCATTAACCCCATATATGTAATTGTATCATATCACTTTCTGCACCCGCTTGCAAGAATATGATTCTTTAATTTTGCACAGCTGCACTTTACTTTTTTCACCGCATTCGGAATTGACTTTTTGCTCTCAATGCAGTAATATAAATATATCGCGTGCTGCGACTCTGCACAAAGGAGCCGCTCGCAAAAACTTTTGTTTTTATGTCTCAGTAGCTCAGTTGGATAGAGCACACGCCTCCTAAGCGGCAGATTGTTCGATTCCTTCGAGCAGTAAAAATTACATAAATCTTAAAAATGTCTCAGTAGCTCAGCTGGATAGAGCACACGCCTCCTAAGGTTGCGTTACAACGGCCACCTCAAAAAAAACTAAATAAGGGATTGCAGTTCGACTTTGATCGGGCTATAATCATATATCAGACACGTCCATATAGCTCAGCTGGATAGAGCACACGCCTCCTAAGCGTGGGGTCGGAGGTTCAAATCCTCTTATGGACGCCAGTGAACAACGCCGAAAGCCTTTGTTTTCAAGGGTTTTCGGCTTTTCTTATATAAAAAGCTACGAAAAAGCTCTTTCACTGTATGAGATAAAATTCTACTCCAAAATTTGATTTTTGACAACCCCTCCAGAATCGAACGGTTGTTATAAGACAAAATCGCCAGCTAATTTTTAGCAGAAAACGGGCTGTTCTTGCTAATGAAAATGCCCTTCCTGCTAATCAGCCCCAAAATCGTGCCAAAAATCCAGCTAATCAAAAAAGGCGGATGTTTTGAATACCATGCAGTTATAGCAGATAAAATTAAATATCGTTATGTACATAGAGCGTCTATTTGCCCCGCATTGGGGATGGATAGGCGCTCTTTTTTTATGCCCAAACCCATGGGCAAATACAAGAGATTGGAGGTGTTTTATTTGAGCAAGCCTGTTTATACCGCAGACAAGCCGAGCGACTGTCATTACTGCTACTTCTGGACGAATGGCAGAAAGGGCTGCCGTCTGGGTAGAAATAATTGCTACTACTTAATCTCTTTGCCGCCGAAACCCAAGTCGGAATGTGATGGCTGTCCCTATGGGCGAGATCACCCGTGCATTGGTTGGTGTACGAAGAAGGTTATGCGTGAAGTGGGGCTTCGTTGATATGGATGTGTATGAACAGGAATACCGCTTCTACTATTTTGCCCGATGTCCTTACGAAAAGACGGATACGACTTTCCGCAGCATTCCGCTGACAACAGAAAGTTTTCCGCAGAAAGAAGGTGGTGAAGCCGTGTGAGTTTTGATTATTTTTACGGTCAGCAATCCGATCTATTCACATTCTATCGAGTTCCGAAGGTGTTGTTCACGAACGAGAGGTTCTGGAATATTTCTGCCGATGCCAAGATGCTGTATGGCATTTTGCTTGACCGCATGAGCCTGTCTGCCAAAAATGGTTGGATAGATAAAAACGGTAGAGTGTATATCATTTTTACAATCGACGAAGCGAAGATGGCTCTGAACTGTGCTGAACAAAAGGCTATCAAGCTGCTCAGTGAACTTGAGAAGAAAGCAGGATTGATTGAACGTAAGCGCCAGGGTTTGGGAAAGCCCAACCTGATCTATGTGAAGAACTTTATCTCTGCTGTGGATTCACAACTCTTGAATTGTGAAAATCACAATTCTGGAACAATGGAAATCACAACTCAAGAACTTCCGAAATCACAATGTAATAATACTGATATTAAAAATACTGAATTTAGTGATACTGATTCTATCTTTCCTTCCGGAAATGGTGGAATGATGGACGAGAATGACCGGTATCAAGAATACTTTGATTATTTCTCGGATCAGCTCAGTATGGATTTGTTGAAGAAGGATTACCCTTACGATTCCGAAATGCTGGATAACATTCTGGAGTTGATCGTTGAAACAGTTTGCACGAAGCGACCGTTGATTCGCATTGGTGCAGAGGAGCGTCCGGCAGAAATTGTCCGCAGTCGGTTTATGAAACTGAATGCCGAACACATTCGATATGTTATGGACTGCTTCAAGGAGAACACCACAAAGATTAGAAATATCCGTCAGTATATGCTGACTACGATATACAATGCGCCGACGACAATAGACACCTACTACGATGCTCTTGTTCGGCACGATATGTCACACGGATATTTGGAAGGAGGATTTAAGAAATTGAAAATGAAGCGAGAGGAAGGAGAGTGACGATAAATGTCGAAAAAAGCAACCATCATTGCGGTGGTCAATCAGAAAGGAGGCACTGGAAAGACCACCACCACCGAGAATCTGGGCGTTGGCTTGGCTCTTGAAGGAAAAAAGGTGCTTCTGGTAGACACCGATCCCCAGGCTTCCCTGACGGTCAGTTTGGGCAATCCCTGCCCGGATGATCTGTCTCCGACACTTTCCGATCTGATGGGAAAGATTATGATGGAAAACCCTATTACTCCCGATGAAGGGATTCTTCATCATCCGGAGGGCGTTGATTTGGTGCCGTCCAACATCGAACTCTCAGGTATGGAGGTAGCACTGGTCAATGCCATGAGCCGGGAAACCATTCTCCGGCAATACCTGGATACAGTCAAACAGAATTATGATTACATTCTTCTTGACTGTATGCCGTCTTTGGGTATGCTGACCGTCAATGCGTTGGCAGCTGCCGACAATGTGCTGATACCGGTTCAGGCAGCATACCTTCCTGCAAAGGGTCTGGAACAGCTGCTTGGAACCATCAACAAGGTCAAGAGGCAAATCAACCCGAAACTGAGGATTGAAGGGATTCTTCTGACGATGGTGGACAGCCGCACCAACTACTCCAAAGACATCAGCAATCTGATTCGGGAGAGCTACGGCGGAAAGCTGAAGGTTTACAAGACCGACATTCCCCGCTCTGTCCGTGCAGAGGAAATCAGCGCAGAGGGAACCAGTATCTTCAAGCATGATCCCAAAGGCAAAGTTGCCGAAGCCTATAAAATTCTGACGAAGGAGGTGTTAAACAATGCAGAAAAAAGGCGCAAACATCAGCTTGAAGGGGTACGATGATATTTTCTCCACCGATCAATCCAGAGCTGAAGCCCAGCAGGAGCGTGTGCAGGAAATTCCGCTTTCTGAGCTACACCCCTTTGAGGGACACCCCTTCCGTGTGGTTGATGATGAAGAAATGATGAAAACGGCAGAGAGCGTCCGAGATTTCGGAGTTCTCACTCCTGCGATTGTCCGTCCTGACCCCGACGGTGGTTATGAAATCGTTTCTGGTCACAGGCGGCACCGGGCATCGGAGCTTGCGGGTAAGGAAACCATGCCTGCGATTGTTCGTGACCTGGACGATGATGCAGCCATTATTTTGATGGTTGATGCGAATTTGCAGAGGGAGAGTATCCTGCCGAGTGAAAGAGCATTTGCTTATAAGATGAAGCTGGATGCGATTAAACATCAAGGTCAACGCACCGATTTAACTTCATCCCAAGTTGGGATGAAGTTGCAGGCAATGGATATAGTCGGTCAGGAGGCAGGAGAAAGCAGAAATCAGGTACACCGTTATATCCGTCTGACCGAACTGATTCCGGAACTGCTGGATATGGTAGATACGGGTCAGATCAAATTCAATCCTGCGGTGGAGCTTTCCTATCTGGCAAGTGAAGAACAGAAGGATTTTCTTTCTGCAATGGATTATGCTCAAGCAGCTCCTTCCCTTTCGCAAGCACAGCGAATTAAAAAGCTCGCACAGGAGGGCGAGTGTACGCTGGATGCGATGTGCGAGATTATGAATGAAATCAAGAAGGGAGAGCTGGACAGAGTAACCTTCAAAACGGATTCGTTGCGAAAATACTTCCCGAAGTCCTATACCAACAAGCAGATGGAGGATAAAATCATTCAGCTTTTGGAGCAATGGCAGAAAAAAAGAGAAAAATCAATGGAAAGGTAAGGTAAAAAATGTTTACACCCAAAAACATTCAGGGCGCTTTGGAAGAACTCTACGACCTTTGCGATCCTGATTATATGGTAGATATGCTCGTAAACTACAGTGAGGAGTTCGATGATATTTCTCCTGCGCTTCTGGCAAAGTCGTTTCAGAAAAATGCCGAGATGATTAGCGAGTATCGAGTATTGTCCTCTGCTGGTGAGGGTATCGACTATCAGGGAAAGGTACTTCTGAACAGCAGAGCCGTGCGGCTTCTGTCCTATGTAGAAGATATGAGCGGCGATGAAAAAGTTCGCACGATTCAGAGCAAGGAGCTGTGGTTAGCAGAAGATATGACATTCTATGTGGTGTCCTGTATGTCTACGATCACGATGGACAAGGAAGAAGCCATTTGTCTTAACGAACACCGCAGCGTGGTTACTACGGTGGAATGCGAGGACGATATTTTCTTCGACATGGGTTCCCTGATTTGCGAACTGGACGATATTTGCTTGTTCGAGCTTTTAGCCGATGTGGATGCGACTATTTATGAACTGTAACAGGTTCATGGATGGTCGCTTTTCTTATTTCCAAAGAAACGGAGGTATCGAAACTTGAAAGAATACGATGTGAAGATCACCGAAACCTTGGAGAAAACGGTTACGGTGCAAGCAGAATCTCACGATGCGGCAGAGGAACAGGTTAGAGCCGCTTATTACAATTCGGAGTACATTCTGGACTCCGAAAACTTTACCGGTGTTGCGTTCGGCACGACCGAGGAACGGGAGGTTCAGAAAGAACAGGCAGATACCATGAATGTGTTGCTGGTAAAGCCGTTCATGTATCCGCAGGCTGTGCAGATCGGCTGTGAGCTGGAGGATTTGCAGAAAGCCGTAGGTGGCGATATTGAGGCAACTTATCCGTTCAATGAGCCGGTTGCACTGGTGATGCACGACGAAGGTAAACTCGTAGGCAAAGAACTGAACCGTGCGCTGCGTGATGATGACGGCGATATTTATGACATTATCGCCGGTGATTTTCTGGTTGTGGGATTGGGCGAGGATGATTTTTGTTCTCTGTCCCCGGAACTGATGAAGCAGTTTGAGGAACACTTTCATCAGCCTGAGACTTTTGTACGCATGGGGCGCAGCATTATGGCGCTTCCCCTGCCGGATGACATGGTGAAGAAAGAAGATGCACCTGTCAAAGCTGATTCGGTTCCCCACAAAAGTAACCCTGACCGAGATGTTCTGTAAGGAGGTTCTTATGCAAAGAAATTCGACGATTGGAGAGCTGATGGAGCGAAAGCGGATTCAGGATGGTGCCAAGGAGTACCAGGGACATACCTATATGGACTTGGCACGATTTGATGACGCCACCAAGCACATGATTATTTTCGATGTGCTGACCGATGAATCGCCTGTCGGTTGGAAAGGCGAAAGAAATCGCCTGTATTTGAGCGATGTGGGTTATCAGAAGGCTCTGGATAACCAGAAAGCTGGCAATATCAAGATTATCAGCCATGCCGCAGTTGCCAAGGGCAATCTGTATTACGACCACAGAGATATGGCACGATAATCTGTTCACTCTACTGCTTGCAGGAGGTGATGAATCATGCAGGAAGAAGTTGAAAACAGAACAGTAAACCTGGCGATCAGCACAACCAAGCTGACGGGGCGCACTATCATTGCCGGTATCCGCAAGTATTTGCAGCACCGGGAAAAAGTGAAGATGAAAAAGGCACGAGACCCTGCCGTTCATGGAAAGCAATCCGTGAAACAGCTTTTGGGACAGAATCAGGGTGCTACGAATGTTGAGATCGACAAAGAGAGTATCCGTGATTTTGAAAAGCTCGCCAAGAAGTATGGCGTGGACTTTGCCGTAAGAAAAGATAAGTCCGTTGATCCTCCCCGGTTTCTTGTTTTTGTCCGTTCTAAAGATGCAGATGCTTTGGATGCAATCTGCAAGGAACATCAGGCAAGGGCATTAACCAAGAATGAAAAGCCGAGCGTTCTGGCGCAGCTGAAGAAGTTCAAGGAAATTGTCGCAGCGATTCCGAAGAAGGTTCGAGAGAAGAAACAGGAGCGTGATCTGTGATGGATAAGAGAAAAATGAAAAAGCTCCTGATTCTGAATTTACCGTATTTTCTGGTAGGGTTGTTCGCTACGAATTTAGGAGAAGCATGGAGATTGGCTGAGGGGGCAGATTCATCTGCGAAAATCCTCAGCTTTTTTCATGCCCTTCCGATAGCCCTGAACAATCCGTTTCCCAGCTTTCACCCGTTGGATTTGCTGATTGGTATTCTCTGCGGCGCAGGACTTCGGCTGGCTGTCTATCTAAAAGGCAAAAACGCAAAGAAGTACCGACACAATGTTGAGTACGGTTCTGCTCGTTGGGGAACGGCAAAAGATATTGAGCCGTTTATTGCACCAAAGTTCGAGGACAATGTGATCCTGACGAAAACGGAGCGGCTGATGATGAGCAATCGCCCGAAGAATCCTGCCAATGCCCGAAATAAGAATGTTCTGATTATCGGCGGTTCGGGTTCCGGTAAAACTCGCTTTTGGTTGAAGCCAAACCTTCTCCAGATGCACAGTTCCTATGTGGTCACTGACCCGAAAGGCAGCATCGTGATTGAGTGCGGCAACGCCCTTTTGAAGCATGGCTACACCATCAAGATTTTCAACACCATCAACTTTCAGAAGTCGATGCACTATAACCCATTTGCCTATATCCATTCAGAAAAAGACATTCTGAAACTGGTGACAACGCTGATTGCCAACACAAAGGGTGATGGAAAAGCCGGTGATGAGTTCTGGACGAAGGCGGAAACGCTGCTCTACTGTGCCTTGATCGGATATATCCACTATGAAGCTCCGGTTGAGGAACAGAATTTCTCCACCCTGATTGAGTTCCTGAACGCAATGGAGGTGCGGGAAGATGATGAGGAGTTCCAGAACCCGGTGGATCTGATGTTTGAAGCCCTGGAAAAGAAAAAGCCGAATCACTTTGCAGTCCGTCAGTATAAAAAATACAAGCTGGCTGCCGGCAAGACCGCTAAGTCGATTTTGATTTCCTGCGGCGCTCGTCTGGCTCCTTTTGATATTCAGGAGGTCAGAGATGTGACTGCCTATGACGAGTTGCAGTTGGATACTCTCGGAGATAAGAAAACGGCGCTCTTTCTGATTATGTCAGATACGGATGCGACGTTTAATTTTTTGATCTCCATGATTTACACACAGCTGTTCAACTTGTTGTGCGAGAAAGCAGATGATGTGTACGGCGGCAGACTGCCGGTTCATGTGCGCTGCTTGATTGATGAGATGGCAAACATCGGTCAGATTCCCAATCTGGAAAAACTGGTAGCGACAATCCGAAGCCGTGAAATATCGGCTTGCCTTGTTCTCCAGGCACAATCACAGCTGAAAGCCATTTATAAAGACAATGCCGATACCATCATCGGCAACATGGATTCCCGAATTTTCCTGGGTGGTTCTGAGCCAACCACGCTCAAAGAACTGAATCAGGCATTGGGAAAAGAAACTATCGACACCTACAACACCTCCAACACCAGAGGTAACAGCCCGTCTTACGGCTTGAATTATCAGAAGTTAGGCAAAGACCTTGCGAGCGTAGATGAGCTTGCGGTTCTGGATGGCAGCAAGTGTATTTTGCAGTTGCGTGGTGTCAGACCGTTTCTTTCTGACAAGTACGATCTGACGCAGCACCCCAATTATAAGTACACATCAGACTTTGATAAGAGAAATGAGTTCAACATTGAGCAGTTTCTGAGTCGAAGGTTGAAGCTCAAGGCAGGTGATGAGTTTGTGGTAGTCGATGCGGATTAAGGAGGTTTCTGTTTGGAAAATCTGAAAACGGTATCTGCCCTGGTTAAGAACATCTTGGAACACGACCACAAGGCAAGAAATACCGACAATCATTTGTACCTGATGGTACTGGAACACTATTCCGGTCTGCGTGGCATCGACATTCATGCCATGACGGTTCCTGTGTTTTTGAAGGAACTGGATAGACGCAGCTTTCCGGGGTTTGAAACTGTCCGCAGAAGCAGACAGAAAGTGCAGGCAACCTACCCTGACCTTGCTCCCAGTGAAGCCGTAGGCAAGCGCAGAGCAAAAAATGAGGTTGTATATCGAGAATTTGCAGAAAGCGAGGTGTAAAAAAAATGACTTGGTGGATCACGGATACCTCTATTGGGCAGCGATTGAAGTTCGTTAGACGATTTCGCCGCCTTACCCAGAAAGAGCTTGGACTCCTGATGGGGTATTCCGAGAAAACAGCGGATGTCCGTATTGCTCAGTATGAGAAAAACGCTCGAACCCCTAATGCAGAAACCACAGCGAAACTCGCAGAGGTTCTGAAGGTTTCACCTGTCGTTTTTTCACCGACAATCTGTGCTTCTCGTGAAGATTTGTTGCAGTCAATGTATTGGCTGTTTCTTATGAAAGGTGGTGGTGATATATATGATTGTGAAACTGAATATGCAAGAAGCAGAATGGAACAGAAACTTGGCGTGATAACCGTCGAGGAGTTCCTTGAAAAGATTCTCGTAAACTAAGCCTTCCGTCCGGTTTTGATGCCGGTAGTACGGAGGGCTTTTTCTATTCTCAAAACAATTTCAAATTTTAGGAGGAAAATATTATGGCATTTTTCAATAGCGCAGTAACCGTTCTTCAGACTCTCGTTATCGCTCTGGGCGCAGGTCTTGGCATCTGGGGTGCAATCAATCTGCTTGAGGGCTACGGCAACGATAACCCCGGCGCAAAGTCCCAGGGCATGAAGCAGCTCATGGCTGGCGGCGGTGTTGCCCTCATCGGCACCACCCTTGTACCTCTGCTCTCCGGACTGTTCGGTTAATCACAAAACAAGGAGGTAATCGCCTTTGGACAGCATACTCCAACAGATCACAGACTGGCTGAAAGAAATGCTCGTTTCAGCTATTATGGGAAATCTGTCGGGGATGTTTGAGTCCGTCAACAACCAGGTTGGCGAGATAGCAACCTCCGTTGGCATGACCCCGGCGAATTTTTCGCCGGGTGTCTTTGCCATGGTACGAAACATCTCCGAGTCAGTGATTATCCCAATCGCAGGCTTGATTCTGACCTTCATTGCCTGTTATGAGCTAATTCAGATGATTATTGACCACAACAATCTGGCAAATTTTGAAACCTGGATCTTCTTCAAATGGGTGTTCAAGACTTTTGTTGCGGTCATGTTAATCACAAACACATTCAATATCACGATGGCTGTGTTTGATGTGACACAGCACGTTATAAACGCAAGCGCCGGTATCATATCCGGAAATACTGCCATAGATGCTTCGGCATTGGAAACAATGGAAGAAACGCTGATGGCAATGGATTTGGGTCCTTTGCTCGGCTTGTTCCTGCAATCCTTTATCGTGCAGGTCACGATGTCCGCTTTGGCAATCATCATCTTTGTGATCGTCTACGGTCGAATGATTGAAATTTATCTGATGGTCAGCCTTGCCCCGATTCCGCTTTCCACTTTTGGAAACAGAGAACAGAGCAATATCGGACAGAATTATCTGCGTTCGCTGTTTGCAATCGGATTCCAGGGATTCCTGATTATGATCTGCGTGGGCATTTATGCGGTGCTGATTCAGTCTATCGCATTCAGTGATGACATCATCGGTTCTATCTGGGGTGTTATGGGCTACACCGTCCTTTTGTGCTTCACCCTGTTTAAGACTGGTTCGCTTGCGAAGGGTGTATTCAGCGCTCACTAAGGGAAGGAGGAAATTGTTTGGCAGCGTATATTCCCGTACCTCGTGACCTGACGAGGGTAAAAACAAAAGTGTTCTTCAATCTGACGAAACGGCAGTTACTTTGCTTTGGTGCGGCGGCGCTCATCGGAGTGCCGATTTTCTTTCTGGTCAAAGCAACCGGAAATGTGAGCCTTGCAGCACTGTCCATGATGATCGTCATGTTACCGTTGTTCTTTCTGGCAATGTATGAAAAGGATAGTCAGCCGTTGGAAGTGGTTGTAGAACACTTCATTCAGACCAAATTCGTTCGTCCCAAGGTTCGCCCTTATCAGACGGACAACTATTATGACGCTTTGATGCGTCAGTACAAACTGGAAAAGGAGGTTGAACGAATTGTTTTTCAAAAAGAAGCCACAGGCAAGAAACATCAAAATGCCTGCAAATCTGAATCGGAAGCAGCAGCGAGAAATTAAAGCTGTTGTGGAACGGGCAAAGAAGGACAACGGTATTCCGCAGACTGCACAGCAGTCCATTCCCTTTCAGAGAATGTTCCCGGATGGCATCTGCCGTGTCACTGACAGTTATTACACCAAGACCATTCAGTTTCAGGACATCAACTATCAGCTGGCACAGCAGGAAGATAAGACTGCCATCTTCGATGAGTGGTGCAGTTTCCTGAATTTCTTTGACAGCTCCATTCACTTTGAGCTTTCCTTTATGAACCTGAGTACCGATGCTGAAAGCTTTGAAAAGAGTATCCGTATCCCGTTCAAGAAGGACAGCTTCAATCCCGTCCGTGCCGAGTATAGCCAGATGCTGAAAAAGCAGTTGGCGCAGGGCAACAACGGCTTGACCAAAACCAAGTACCTGACATTCGGCATTGAAGCCGAATCCATGCGGCAGGCAAAGCCGAGACTCAACCATATCGAAAACGATCTGCTCAATAACTTTCGGCGTTTGGGTGTCATTGCCACTACCATGAACGGCAAAGAGCGGCTGCATCTGATGCACTCTATGTTCCACATGGGTGATAATGATAAGTTCTTCTTCGATTGGAAGTATCTTGTGGAATCCGGGCTGTCCGTAAAGGACTTCATTGCTCCGACGGCGTTTGCCTTTAAGACCAACCGCACCTTCCAGATGGGCAGTATCTTCGGTTCGATGTCTTATCTGGCAATTACGGCATCAGACCTGTCTGATCGTATGCTGGCGGATTTTCTGGATATGGAATCCACGCAGATCGTGACCATGCACATCCAGTCGGTTGACCAGACTGCGGCGATTAAGACCATCAAGAGAATCATCACCGAGCTTGACCGTTCCAAAATCGAGGAACAGAAAAAGGCTGTGCGTTCTGGCTATGACATGGACATTATCCCATCTGACCTTGCTACCTATGGTAAAGATGCGAAGTCACTTCTGAAAGAATTGCAGAGCCAGAATGAGCGAATGTTCATGGTGACATTTCTGGTGCTGAACACCGGGCGCACCGAGCAGGAACTGGAGAACAATGTGTTCCAGGCACAGAGCATCGCCCAGAAGCATAACTGCAATCTGCGTCGTTTGGATTTTCAGCAGGAATCCGGACTGATGAGCAGCCTGCCTTTGGCACAAAACCTGATTGAGATTCGTCGTGGCCTGACTACCAGTTCCACGGCTATTTTTGTGCCTTTCACCACGCAGGAGCTGTTCCAGAATGGTGGAGAAACGCTCTATTACGGGCTGAATGCTCTGTCGAACAACCTTATCATGGTGGACAGAAAGAAGCTCAAGAACCCCAACGGACTGATTCTGGGTACTCCCGGTTCCGGTAAATCCTTTTCCGCAAAGCGTGAAATCACCAATGCGTTCCTGGTTACGGATGACGATATTATCATCTGCGACCCCGAAGCGGAATATGCGGCTCTGGTTCACAAGTTCAATGGTCAGGTGGTAAAAATCAGCTCCTCCAGTACCAACTATATCAACCCTATGGACATCAACCTGAACTACTCTGAGGATGACAACCCGGTAGCACTGAAAGCTGATTTTATCCTGTCCCTCTGTGAGTTGATTATGGGCAGTAAGGATGGCTTGCAGCCTATCGAAAAGACGGTTATCGACCGTTGTGTGCATCAGATTTACCAGAGATATTTCGACAATCCTGCCCCTGAGAATATGCCGATCCTTGAGGATTTGTATGATGCCCTTCTGAAACAGGACGAAAAGGAAGCCCACCATGTAGCGACCGCCTTGGAAATCTATGTTAAGGGTTCTCTGAAACTGTTTAACAACAGAACCAATGTGGATATTCAGAATCGTCTGGTGTGCTTCGACATTAAGGAGCTGGGCAATCAGCTGAAAAAAATCGGTATGCTGATCGTTCAGGATCAGGTCTGGGGGCGTGTAACTGCCAACCGTTCTGCCGGTAAATCGACCAGATATTATATTGACGAGTTCCATCTGCTTCTGAAGGAAGAACAGACGGCAACCTATTCCGTAGAAATCTGGAAGCGATTCCGTAAATGGGGCGGCTTGCCGACCGGTATTACTCAGAATGTCAAAGACCTGCTTCGTTCCCCGGAGATTGCCAACATCCTCGAAAACTCTGATTTCAT
The DNA here is from genome assembly GCF_003474415.1 of Butyricicoccus sp. AM05-1. Lineage (NCBI taxonomy): Bacteria > Bacillati > Bacillota > Clostridia > Eubacteriales > Butyricicoccaceae > Butyricicoccus > Butyricicoccus sp. AM05-1. The sequence continues at coordinate 142,664 of NZ_QUDG01000003.1, forward strand.
CTATATGCTGAATCAGGCAAGCGATGACCGAAGTATTCTGGCACAGCGGTTGAACATTTCGCCGCATCAGCTGTCCTATGTAACCAACTCCGGTGAGGGCGAAGGACTTCTGTTCTATGGCAATGTGATTCTGCCGTTCATTGACCGATTCCCGACAGATCTGGAACTGTATCGCATTATGACCACGAAGTTAAACGAGGTGGCACAGGAAAAGGAGGCGTAATGTATGGCGAAAAGACCTACACGACTCCGTTTTACCGAAGATGACCTTGCAGATTCTCATGTGAAGAAAGCTGCCGACCGTGCAGATAAGGCGGTTGATAGGGCTGAAAAAGCGGCAGACAAATTGGCTTCTAAAAAGGCAAAGCCGAAGCTAAAGCTGGAAACAGATGCAGCCGGTTCCCGTAAAGCAAAGCTCCGTTTTGAAAAAGCGGAGTTTACGGAAATCGAGCGCCCATCTGTGGCAAAGCACATGGCAAGCCGTGGTGCCGCAGTCACGCTCACATCCAAAGCACATCGGGCGGTGTCAGAATATGAGGATGATAATATCGGCGTTCAGGCTGTGCAGGAAACGACCAAGGCTGTTGAATCCACTGTCTATACCGTCGATCATGCCGTTTACAGTCACAAGCTGAAAGCCTACGACAAGGCGGAAAAGCTGGTTGAGAAGTCAGATAAAGCAAATGTAAATGCCCTGTATGAGAAGTTCAAAAAGGACAACCCCGATGCCGGTTCCAATCCCTTTTCCCGTTGGCAACAGAAAAGGGCAATCAAGAAAGAATATGCTGCCGCCAAAGCCGGTAAGAATACCGCTTCGACAACGGCTTCTGCATCTAAGGGTGCAGGCAAGGCAACGGGCAAAGCAGCTCAGGGAGCCAAGAACATCACAGAAAGAGTAACGGAGTTCTGCACCACACACTCTAAAACGATTCTGTTTGTTTTGATTGCCGGACTGCTTTTTATGATACTCTCAGGGATGTTCTCGTCTTGTTCGGCTATGTTCCAAGGCGGCACACAGATCATTCTGGGAACTTCTTTTACTGCAAAAGAGGAAGATATTATTGGTGCGGACAATGATTACAAGGCTTTGGAAGCTGCGCTCCGCAATAAAATCAATAATATCGAGCGTACTCATAGCGGATATGACGAGTACCGGTATGACCTTGATGAAATCAACCACAATCCTTATGAGCTGGCGGCGTATTTGACGGTGAAGTTTGAGGATTACACCAGAGATGAGGTGCAGGCTACCCTGCAATGGCTATTTGAGCAACAATATGAGCTGACCCTGACGGAAGTAGTAGAGATTCGTACACGAACAACATCTTCTACTGATCCCGAAACGGGAGAGACAACAACAGAGGAAGAAGATTACGAATATTATATTCTGAATGTGAAGCTCAGAAATAAGGGCTTGAACAGTGTGATTTCAAATTCCGGCTTGTCGGAAGATGATATGGAGCGATATAGAATTTTGCTTCAGACAAGGGGCAACAGACCGGATATTTTCGGAAATGACATTTACGCCACCCCTGGCGGCGAGTACACCGATTATGATATTCCGGGCGAAGCGCTGACAGACACAAGATTTGCCAATATGATTCGGGAAGCTGAAAAATATCTGGGATACCCGTATGTGTGGGGCGGCAGCAGCCCGTCTACCTCCTTTGACTGCTCCGGATTTGTTTCCTATGTAATCAATCACTGCGGAAACGGTTGGAGTGTTGGTCGTTTGACCGCAAACGGTTTGATGGGCGTATGCGACATTATCCCGAAAAGCTCTGCCAAACCGGGAGATTTGATTTTCTTCCAAGGCACTTATGATACCTCCGGTGCATCACACGTTGGTATCTATGTTGGCAATGGTATGATGATCCACTGCGGAAACCCCATTTCCTACGCTTCTATCGAATCGAATTACTGGCAACAGCATTTTTACTGCTTCGGCAGAATCAGAAACTAAAGGAGGGATGGCGATTGAGTGCCAAGTTAGACAGAATAGGTGCAGACCTTGAAAAAGCCCGTAAGAAACGGGCAGAATGGGATGCTAAGGTGAAAGACCTGGAACGCAGATACCGTGAGGAGGAAAATTCCGAAATCCATGAGATGGTTCATGCTGCGAACCTGAATCCCGAACAGCTTTCCGAGCTGCTCCGTATGTTTGCTGCGGATATGGCTCCGAAGCCTGATACGATCAATACTATGAATGAGGAGGAAACGCAGAATGAGATTTAAGAAAATTGGAGCCGCATTGCTGGCGTGTGCAATGTGTTTTGGCGTGTTTTCTACAACGGCATTTGCCTATGTAGATGAAAGCGTAGCGACTGAAGAACCTGCGGTCGAAGAAAAAGTTCCCGAAACAGAGCCGGAGGAGCCGATGCTACCGCTTACTCCCGACGGCAATCTGACTTTGGTTGATGACGCTGGCTCGCCTACGAAAAGCGGAAAGCAGTTCATTACCGCTGTAACCAAAAACGGAAACTACTTCTATATCATCATTGACCGTGATGATAAGGGCGAGGAAACCGTGCATTTTCTGAATCAGGTGGATGAAGCCGACCTGCTCAAGCTGATGGACGAGGAAGAAGTTGCAGAGTTCACCAAGCCGGTTGAGGAAACAAAGCCGGAAGTAGTTGAAACAGTTCCTGAAATTACAGAACCGACACCGGAGGAAAAGCCGAAATCCACAAATATGCTCCCGGCGATTCTTACTCTGATTGTGCTTGCCTGTGGTGGTGGATTCTTCGTATTTAAGAAAGTCCAGGAAAAGAAGAAGGCACAGGAAGCGGCAAAGCCTGACCCAGATGCTGATTATGTGGACGATGACGAGGACTATGGGTACGATCCGGAGTTTGAGGACGACGATGAAGATAGCTCCGTCGATGAAGATGATAATGAACCTGTGTAAACAGGATAGGCTTGATGCCTGGGGCAGCCTTCGGGTTGCCTTTACATAGTTTCCGCTTTCAAAAAATAAAAAAATTTGCGTTTTTGAAAGTGACATCTTGCATATACTATTAGCAGACAGTATAATAAGTACAGCGAAGCGGTTTCGAGAAATGAAAAAACTTCAATTTTTGAAAGCGGGTGACTATATGAAAACAATCACGAGAGCAAAATATCTCGATAGAATCATTGAACTGAATGGTACTCCTGACATCAAGATCATCACGGGCATTCGTCGATCTGGTAAGTCCAAATTGATGCAGGCGTATATTGCGTATCTGAAAAGCAATTTTGAAAACATCAATATTATCTTCATCGACTTCATGGATTTGGCGTATGAAGAAATCAAGGAATACCATGCCTTACACGCCTATGTGGAAGAACATTATCAGGAAGGAAAAACGAACTACCTGTTTGTAGACGAGGTTCAGATGTGTCCCAAGTTTGAGTTGGCAATCAATAGCCTGTACTCTAAGGGAAAATACGACATCTATGTAACAGGCTCTAATGCTTTCCTGTTGAGTGCAGATCTGGCAACTCTGTTTACCGGACGCTATATTGAAATTCATGTGTTTCCTTTCAGCTTCCAGGAATATTGCCAGTATTATGATGATATTAGTGACAAAGATAAGCTCTTTGATGAGTACGCTATCAAGGGCGGTTTAGCAGGTTCCTATGCTTATAGAACCGAAAAAGACAGAACAAACTATATCAAAGAGGTCTACGAAACGATTGTTACAAGGGATTTGGTACAGAAATATACTCTCCCGGACACTTTGGTTTTACAACGTCTGAGCGAGTTCCTTATGGATAATATCAGCAACCTGACTTCTCCGAATAAGGTCAGTCAGCTACTGACAGCAAATGAGACTCCAACCAATCATGTAACCGTCGGCAAGTACATTAAGTATTTGTGCAATGCTTTTGTATTTTATGATATTAAGAGATATGACATCCGAGGTAAGAAATACCTTGAAAGCTCTGAAAAGTTCTATTTGTGTGACAGCGGTATTCGATATGCAATACTGGGAAGCAGAAATATAGACTATGGCAGAGTATATGAAAACGTTGTTTGTATCGAGCTTCTTCGCCGTGGATATGATGTCTATGTCGGCAAGCTCTATCAAAAGGAAATCGACTTTGTTGCTCAGAGAGGTAGCGAAAAGATTTATATTCAGGTCAGCGACAACATTTCCGGGCAGGAAACATTTGAGAGAGAATGCTCTCCTCTGCTTCAGATTCGAGACGCTTATCCGAAAATGATTATTGCCAGAACCAAACATCCCCAATATAGCTATGAAGGAATCGAAATTCACGATATAGCCGATTGGTTGCTACAAGAATAAGCAAGGTGAAATATCTCCGTCATTCTCTTTTGAAATGATGGAGATATTTTTATTATGACGGAGATTGTAGAACAGAAAATTGTATCAGGTTGCAAAAATCCTTTCCGAACTTTTTACATAGCAGTCATGCACTACGGTGTGTGGCTGCTTATTTTTTTGTGAAAGGAGCAGATGCAAATGAAATTAGTTTTGGCTGAAAAGCCTTCGGTTGCACAGAGTATTGCCAAAGTGTTAGGTGCTGCCAAGCGTGAGGATGGCTACTTAGAGGGAAACGGATATGTGGTCAGCTGGTGTGTAGGGCATTTGGTGGAGCTGGCACAGCCGGAAGTCTATGATGCGAAGTACAGCAAATGGGCTTATGCAGACCTTCCTATCTTCCCGATGGACTGGCAGTATGAGGTTTCTGCCGGTACGAAAAAACAGTTTGGGATTCTGAAAAAGCTCATGGCCAGAGAAGATGTTGCGAGTCTTGTGTGTGCAACAGATGCCGGTCGTGAGGGCGAGCTGATCTTTCGGTTGGTGTACCACAAAGCCGGGTGCAGAAAGCCGTTTGAGCGGCTTTGGATTTCCTCGATGGAAGATGTAGCAATCAAGGAGGGCTTTGAAAATCTCAGGTCTGGAACGGAATATGATGCTTTGTATGAAGCAGCACTGTGTCGAGAACGAGCCGACTGGATTGTTGGTATTAACGCTACTCGACTTTTTTCGACCCTTTACGGGCAGACCCTGAATGTTGGTCGTGTTATGACCCCTACCCTTGCTATGGCTGTTATGCGAGAAGCTGCCATTTCCGCATTCAAGCCTGAACTGTTCTACACAGTTCAGATTGGATTGGATGGTTTTACGGCTGCAAGCGAACGCTTCAAAACCAAGGCAGCAGCCGAAGCTGTCAAACAAAGCTGTTCGGTGGCAATCGTTCAGAAAGCTGAATGTAAGGAGAAAACAGAAAAGCCGCCTGCGCTCTATGACCTGACCAGTTTACAGAGAGAAGCCAACCGTGTGCTTGGCTACACGGCACAGCAGACCTTGGACTACACGCAGAACCTCTATGAAAAGAAACTGGTCACTTATCCCCGTACCGACAGCAGGTTTCTGACGGAAGATATGGCACATAGCCTGACCGACCTCGTAAAGCTGGCTTTCCACACATTCCCCGTGGAGGATGTGGATAACATACCAGTTCATGCAGAGCAGGTTGTGAATAACAAAAAGGTCACAGATCACCATGCCATCATTCCGACCAGAGAATTGCAGAAATGCAATCTGAGCGAACTTCCCAAGGGTGAACTTGCAATTTTGCAACTGATCTCGAATCGGTTGTGCGTAGCTGTTGGCGATCCGCACCGATACGCAGAGACAGTTATTGAGCTGGACTGTGGCGGTACCGTGTTTTCCACCAAAGGCAAAACTGTTGTGCAGGATGGATGGAAAGCTCTGGTTCAGAAAAATGATTCGACAAAATCCGACGAAAACGTGCAGACACTCCCTTCTGTTTCCGTTGGTGACGAAATGACCGTCAGCGGCACGGAAATCAAGGAAGGGAAAACATCTCCCCCTAAACACTTTACCGAGGATACTCTGCTTTCTGCTATGGAAACTGCCGGTGCGGACGAAATGCCTGATGAGGTGGAGCGCAAAGGTTTGGGAACGCCTGCGACCCGTGCCGGTATCATTGAGAAGCTGGTTCGCATCGGTTTTCTGGAGCGTAAGGGTGATAAGAAAACCAAACACCTGATTCCGACCCACAAGGGTACGGCTCTGGTAACAGTCATGCCGGAACAGATTCAGTCCCCATCCATGACGGCGGATTGGGAAGAAAAATTGTTGCTCATTGAGAAAGGCGAATATGCCAGCGAGGACTTTATGGACGAGATCAAAGATGTGATTGCCGGTCTGATTCAGAACTATGAAGTAATCCGTGATTCCGAGGTTATGATGTCGAAAGAAGCCAATTCTATCGGCAAATGCCCGCTCTGCGGCAGTGCTGTAGAGGACAAAGCCAAGGCATTTTTCTGTTCCAACAGAGCTTGCAAATTTGCCCTCTGGAAAAACAATCGCTACTTTGCGAGCATCGGCAAGAGCATGACTTCTGCCACGGCGCAGAAATTGCTTGGTTCCGGCAAGGTAAAGCTCAAGAATTGCAAGTCCGAAAGAACGGGCAACACCTTTGATGCCACCGTCTTTATGGAGGTATCAGATGATGGCAAAACGAAGTTCAGTATGGAATTTGAAAATGGAGGAAAGCGCAAATGACAAATGAGTACAACCCGGATGGTAAGGAAATCCGATTTATCGACAGCCATTATAAGGATTTGTTTCATATCCCCGATGGCAGCTGTGTGCAGATTCACTACCCGGATGAAATGGTTGTGAAGCCCTGCACCTTCATTGACGAGTATCATACGCAGATCGGATACAATGTGTTTCATATCTGCCAGTTTGCAGAAATTATGGAGCGCAACGGCGCAAGCTATATGCCGGAGCCTGAGATTATGGGCGATGAAGCCGCATGGAAGGTCGGAAAGGATAGAATCCTTGCGGTGCAGACCTGCGAAGATGGTTACGACTACACCCTGTTGGATGAAAACTACAACGAGATTGATGGCGGTCAGGTTGATAACCCTGAACTGTCCATGCTCGAAGTCCGCCGGGATATTCTGGAATCCTTCGGGCTGGAGCGCCGGGAACTGCGGGCAATGTTCTATGAGGATGTCATGGAGCAGGCTTTTGAAGTCGGCAGACAGGCGGTGGTGGTCAATGACCCTATCGCTGAGCTTGCTTTTAAGCTCGACCGTTTTGCAGAGAACTTCGACCCCTATGAATATATGGATCAGGTCGATGATGTGCAGGCGCATATCCAAGAAATCAAGGCAGATCTTGCCGCTGGTAATACGGCTCCGTATCGTGAGTTCCTGAATACAGCCATTGAAGAAGCCCGTGAGGAAACTGCGGTTGAGGTTGCCAAAGTGCTGAAAAGTCAGCTGGATAAGCTCGACTCTCCGAAGCGTGAGTCGGTCATGGAAAAACTGGCACAGGCCGCAGAAAAAGCTGCGCCTGCCAGTCCCTCTCCCAAACGCAAAGAGCCTGAACGATAAGGAGGACACGGATATGAAAAACGAAAAATGGGATGATGTTCACGGAAATACCACCCCGGATGACAGAATGGTTGCTTTTCTGGAAAGCCCCACGGATTCCTATGCGATTCTTCAGCTGCGGGAAGATGTAGACGATAATATCCCGCTCATGTTTGCAAATTACAGCTACCTTCAGAAGAAAGAAATGGAGCCTGAGATTGACCGTTACGAGGTGGTCTATCATGGCTCCATTTCTATGTCCGAGGATGTGAATCGGCAGCTGGAAGATTTGTATGTAAAGTTCAATATTGACCACCCGGATGATTTCCGTGGTCACAGTATGTCGGTCAGCGACATCGTAGCCTTAAAGGTAGTCGGTGAGGTATCCTTTCACTATGTAGATTCTGTTGGGTTTCAGAAGCTGGAAAACTTTATGAAGTCCGAAAACTACCTGAAAAACGCAGAGATGGCAATGGAAGATGATTATGGGATGATTGACGGTATCATCAATAACGGAAAAGCGTCCGGATTAGAGGAACGTCCTTCGGTGTTGGAGCAGTTAAAGGAAAAGCCCGTGCCGGATGTTTCCCATAAGCCGCCCAAGAGCCACCCGGAAAGGGAGATTGAATGATGGATTTCACACAGGATGAGCGGAACATGATGATGCTTTACAGCCCTGGCACAAGGTCAGGGCTGTGTGAAGCACTGACACTGATGAAGGAACAGCTTTCGGAGGACGAGTCAGAGCTTTTTGCTTTGGCAGACTCGGTTCTCCGTAAAGTTTCAGCCATGGACGATGCCGCCTTTGAGAAGCTGAACCTTTATCCGGATTGATAGGATTGGAGGGATACAATGAACGCAAAAGAGCGATTTTATTCCGGATTAGCAAAAGAAACGATTGGGAAAATCACCTCGAACACAGATAACTGGACTTCGTTTTTGAGAACGATGTCCCGCAACTATGAGTTCACCTATCCGGAACAGGTGATGATTTATGCTCAGCGCCCCAATGCGACCTTTTGCAAGCCCTATGAGGACTGGAACGCTGAAAATTACCGCAGATATGTAAAGCGTGGCTCTACCGGCATTGCTCTGTTTGTGATGAACAGGGATAAACCGTATCTGCGCTATGTGTTTGATGTGGCGGATACCGGCGTTCGCCGTTCTTCCCCGGAACTGAAACCGTGGGAGGTGACGCCTGAAAACCGCTCCTATGTCATGGAAGCGATGGAGCGTACCTTCGGTGTTGCCGCTGACGGGGTACTGGAAGCACAGCTTGAAGATATTGCATCCGCACTGGCGGCTGAGTATTGGGACGATTACAAAAAGCAGTTCCTCGACATCGTTGCCAACAGCTTCCTTGAGGAGTATGATGAACTCAACATCGAAGTAGCTTTCAAAAATGCGGTGGCAAACAGCGTATCCTATACGATGTATTGCCGGTTCGTGGAAAGTCCCGACAACTACTTCGAGCATGAGGATTTCCAGAAGGTGTTTGATTTTAACACCAGACAGACGGTAAATGCCCTTGGTACTGCGGTGAATGCCATCAGCACAAGGATGTTTCAGGAAATCGAAAAAGCGATTGGAGAACATGAGCAGATTAAAGCTACCGAAAGGAGTACAGATTATGAGCGAGATGACTTACAGACAGGCCGGAGATTATCAGATTCCGAACCTTCAGTTGGAGAACGAGGGAGAGAAACCTCTGGGCAAGTACGGCAGGATGCGTCGAGCATTTTTGGAACAGAACAATCCGATGCTCCTGAACGACATGATTCTGACGGAGAGCCTGTTCCCGCACCTGTGGGAGATCGAGGAAACAGCGAAAGCCAGAGTGGAGTTTCTGATGGAGCAGTACCTGAAGGACAGCCCCGCACCGGACAAGGAAACGCAGCAGATGGCGTGGGTGCAGCACATGAACAGCCTGAAAGCACAGGCGGAGGAAGTCGTGATGACGGAGCTTATCAACAGCTGAGTCTGAACCTTTTCCTCTCCGAAAATGAACAAATCAGTTTTATCGACCGAGCAGAGAGCTTTACGCCCTCTGCTTTTTCTTTTGCCCAGGAAGAAATCGACCACTTCCTTCTGCTTGGTAGCAATACCGATGAAGCCCGAAAAGTCGTAGCGCTGGAATATATGAAGCAGAAGCCGTTGGAAGAAATCGTTCAGACCTTAAAGCAGGTCTATCACGGCGGCTATGGTCTGAAAGAAGATAGCGGGAATATCTGTGCGTGGTATGCCGAGGACGGTATCCACCTTGCCAAAGGTTCCTCTGCCATTGACAGCCCCAGAGCGCAGATCGTTTCTTGGGAAACGGTTGCCGAGCGCATTGGAGAACTGCTTGAAAATGGTCGGTTCGCAACTAATGTGGAACTGGTAGAAGCATCCGGATATGAGCGTCAGAAGTTGGCAGAATCCCTGTGGCATCTTTATCACGATTTGAGTGAAGAAGCCCGTTCCAGCAACTATCTGGCAATTCTTCATCAGGAACCGTTTCGTGGTTTCCCTGACGAAACCGCAGACTTGGCTGAAAAGTTGGATGACCCTCGTTTCCACGCAACCTTGGTACAGCAGTATTCGGAATTTAGAAAAACCCTTGCGGAAAATCCCGATCTGCTTCGTTTTCACTATCACAAGCTGAATCTCATTCAGAAACAGCTGTATGAGTTGAATATGCCTTTGCGTGAGTATCAGACCGATATGATGCAGATGCCCCTTGTCCGCCAGTTCATTACGGATGATGAAGTCAATGCAGACTTGACCCGTGGAAGCGGCTTTTCCGGTGGTAAAGCCCGTATTTATAACTACTGGCAGGAGAATCATTCTGCCAAGGAAAAGATGGACTTCCTGAAGCATGAATACGGAACCGGTGGTCATTCCCATGCCTGCTCTGGTGCAACGCACAGCGGTCAGGATCACGATGCCAAGGGTGTTGCTTACACCAAGAGCGGTTGCGATAAATTGCAGATGTCCTGGGCGCAGGTGGCGCAGAGAATCGACGGTCTGATACGAAAGGGACGCTACCTCAGCCCGGAGGAAGAAGCGGAACGACAGGCTATCGAAGAAGCTAAAACTGATCCGTTGGAAGATGTTTATGACCGTTTCGCAGTGATTGATACCGAGGATGGCGAGTATGCGATCTGGGATAATCAGACCGATGACTACTATGTAGACCCGGAAGGCGTTACGGAATACTTCACGGACGAATGGCTTGCCAATGACTATTTGGAGGAAGTTCGTCAGTCCGTAGCTGCGATGGAGTCGGTTCAGCCAGAAGCGCCTGTGGCAGAGCCTGCCGAAGTTGTGGAAGCATCTGCTTCCGAGGAACCGAAATGGAATTATCAGGTCGGTGACACGGTATATCTGGACGATACAGCTTTCCGTGTGGAGCAGATCACGGACAGAGAAGTTCAGCTGCGTGACCCTACGCTTGCTTATCCCATCTTCCGTGCCGAGAATCGTGAGAATTTCGAGCGTATGCTCTCTCAGGACGAAAGAAACCATGCGGTAAGGGTTGATGCCCAAACCGAAGAAAAGCCCGTTACAGAGGATTTTCTGGGCAAAACCGAACCGAGGGACTACACCCCTGAGTATCAGCTGTTAGACCGTCTGCGTATGGACTGCGAATACTTCCTTGGTGCAGGACAGCACAGCGAAAAGCATCTGTGGGCAGGCAACCGCCATGCACAGATTGCCAAGATGCGTGAGCTGTATGAAATGATTCCCGACAAACCAGAATGGCTGACACCTGAGATGATTAACAGCTACGAGGAGCGCATGGCTCCCCGCTATCTGGTTGCCGCCTACCATCACTTTGAAAACGGCTTCGATGATAAACTGGACTACTACACTCTGGAAGAAGCGGAAAAAGCTGCCCAGGGCTATGTGGACGGAACCATGGAGGATGACGGATTCAAGTACGATGGTGCTGCCGTTTACGATCAGCAGGAGCATAAGTGCATCCGTATCTATGGGGACTACCCTGACGAAAAGGCACACGCACAGGTCAGAGCCAGTGCGGAACCCGAACAGCAGGAACCGGAACACTTCATCGATCATTTTTATGTTGCCGAGGACATTCAGAAGCGGGGTGCGCTGGACATCAAGGAATACAGTTCCTTTGATGATGCCCTGCGAGCCTACTATGCACTTCCTGACACGCAGAGAAAAGCCCTGGGTGCAATGAATACCAGAGATCTGCCGGGTAGTCTGGACTTCGTACAGTGCGTAGATGGAAAGGACACCATCATTCAGGATTATGCCCAGGTGGACGGATGGCAGAATGCCGAAGTCATGGACATTATCGCTCAGCTTGAGCAGTCCATCACCACCAGAGAAATCCCACCTGTTCCTGCGGTGAACTTCCACATCACGGATGACAACATCGGTGAAGGTGGACCGAAGCAGAAATTCGCAAGAAACATCGCAGCCATTGAAACTCTGTTCAAACTGGAAAGCGAGAACAGGAACGCCACTACCGAAGAACAGGAGATTTTGTCGAATTATGTCGGTTGGGGCGGTCTGGCAGATGCCTTTGACCCGGACAAGGGAAATTGGGCGAAGGAGTATCAGACACTGAAAAACCTGCTTTCCGAAGATGAATATGCTGCGGCAAGAGCTTCCACCCTGAACGCACATTACACCAGCCCTACGGTCATTCGCTCCATCTACGATGCGGTCGGACAGATGGGCTTTGAAACAGGAAATATTCTGGAGCCTGCTATGGGTATCGGCAACTTCTTTGGTATGCTCCCTCCTGAAATGCAGAGCAGCCGTTTGTATGGTGTGGAACTGGATTCCATCACCGGCAGAATTGCTCAGAAGCTCTATCCCAACGCAGAAATCAAAGTAGCCGGTTTTGAAACGACAGACCGCCGAGACTTTTACGATCTGGCTGTGGGTAATGTCCCTTTCGGCAACTACAAAGTGTCCGACAAGCCGTATGACAAGCTGGGATTCTCCATTCACAACTATTTCTTTGCCAAGGCTTTGGATCAGGTTCGTCCCGGTGGTGTGGTCGCTTTTGTGACAAGCCGTTACACCATGGATTCCAAGAACTCTGACGCAAGGCGATATATGGCGCAGAGGGCGGAACTGCTTGGTGCAATCCGTCTGCCAAACGATGCCTTTAAGAAAAACGCAGGCACGGAAGTCGTGTCCGACATCCTGTTCCTGCAAAAGCGTGACCATCCGATTGACATTGTACCGGAATGGGTAAACCTTGACCGCACCGAAGAAGGACACACCATGAACAGCTACTTTGTCGCTCATCCTGAAATGGTTCTGGGCGATACGGTGGAAGAAAGTACCGCCTACGGCATGGACATTACAGTGCGTCCCATTGAGGGCATGGAACTGTCCGAACTTCTGAAAGAAGCAGTTTCCCACATCCAAGGAACCTATCAGGCTGTGGAGCTTCCCGAAGCTGACAAGGGTAAGGAAATCGAAACCATTCCTGCAACCCCGGATGTAAAGAATTTCTCTTATACCGTGGTGGATGGCAATGTGTACTTCCGTGAAAACTCCCTGATGCGCCGTGTAGACCTGAATGAGAAAGCAAAAGACCGTGTGATGGGCATGGTGGAACTTCGTGGTATCGTCAACGAGCTGATCGAATATCAGCTTGAGGATTACCCGGATGAAATGATTACTCAGAAACAGGCAGAACTGAATGATGCCTACGATGCGTTTGCCGCAAAGAACGGGCTTATCAATAATCGAGCCAATGGTCAGGCATTTGCTGACGATTCCTCCTACTATCTCCTGTGTTCTCTGGAAAATGTGGATGAGGACGGCAATCTGAAAAGCAAGGCGGATATGTTCACCAAGCGAACCATCAAGCCGGAACGCAGAGTGACGAGCGTGGATACGCCGTCCGAAGCTCTGGCAATCTCTATCGGTGAGCGTGGCAAGGTGGATTTGCCGTTTATGGCACAGCTGCTTGGAACACCTGGAGAATACGATGCGATTCAGGCAGAGCTTCGAGGGGTGATCTTCAAAGACCCGATGGCTCCCGATGCTGTGGAAGTTGGATGGCAGACTGCCGATGATTACCTTTCCGGTGATGTAAGAAGCAAGCTGCGTGTCGCACAGATGGCGGCAGACAGGGATTCTTCCTTCCACATCAATGTGGAAGCCTTGCAGAAAGCACAGCCGAAGGACTTGGATGCGTCCGAGATTGATGTGCGTTTGGGTGCAACATGGATTGATGCCGATTATATTCAGCAGTTCATGGAGGAAACCTTTGAAACGCCGTATTACTTGCGCCGTTCCATTGAGGTCAAGTTCTCCGAGCTGACCGCAGAGTGGCGCATCAACGGTAAGAGTTCTCCCAACTACAACGATGTGGCGGCGTATGTCACCTACGGTACAGAGCGAGCCAACGCATATCGGATTCTGGAGGAAACGCTGAATCTGAAGGATATTCGTATCTATGATACGATTGAAGATGCAGATGGTAAGCAGAAGCGTGTCCTCAATAAAAAAGAAACTACCCTGGCACAGCAGAAACAGCAGGCAATCAAGGATGCGTTCCGAGATTGGATTTGGAGAGATCCGCACAGACGAGAAACCCTTTCCACCAAGTACAACGAACTTTTTAACTCCACCAGACCTCGTGAGTATGATGGCTCTCATATCCGTTTCGGCGGCATGAACCCGGATATTACCCTCCGTGAACACCAGAGAAATGCTATCGCTCATGTGCTATATGGTGGAAATACGCTGCTTGCACACGAAGTTGGTGCGGGCAAGACCTTCGAGATGGCTGCATCGGCTATGGAGAGTAAACGGCTTGGATTGAGCCAGAAATCCCTGTTCGTTGTGCCGAATCACTTGACCTTACAGTGGGCAAACGAGTTCCTGCACCTCTATCCGAGTGCCAAGCTCCTTGTTGCCACCAAGAAGGATTTTGAAACAGCAAACCGTAAGAAGTTCTGCGCTCGTATCGCAACGGGTGACTATGATGCAGTCATCATCGGTCACAGCCAGTTTGAAAAAATCCCGCTTTCTGCCGAACGACAGGAACGGCAGCTGCGGGAGCAGATTGATGAGATCGAGGGTGCGATTGCGGAGCTGAAATGGCAGCGTGGCGAAAACTTCACGATCAAGCAGATGGAGAAAACACGAAAATCATTGGAAGCCAGACTGGACAAGCTCCTTGCCGCTGACAAGAAAGATGATGTCATTACCTTTGAGCAGTTGGGTGTAGACCGGCTGTTTGTGGACGAAAGCCATGCGTTCAAGAATTTGTTCCTCTACACAAAAATGCGAAATGTGGCAGGTCTGTCCACCTCCGAAGCCCAGAAATCTTCGGATATGTTTATGAAGTGCCGCTATATGGATGAGCTGACCGGCGGGCGTGGTGTGATCTTTGCAACCGGTACTCCAGTAAGTAACTCGATGACCGAGCTTTATACGGTCATGCGCTATCTCCAGTACAGTACGCTCCAGCAAAAGAACCTGACCCATTTTGATTCCTGGGCATCGACCTTCGGAGAAACAACAACTGCGATTGAGCTTGCACCGGAGGGAACCGGCTATCGTGCCAGAACCCGATTTGCGAAGTTCTTCAACCTGCCTGAACTGATGAATATGTTCAAGGAGGTTGCCGACATCAAGACCTCTGACCAGTTGCATCTCCCTGTTCCCGAAGCAAAGTTTGAAACGGTTGTGGTTCAGCCCTCTGAGTACCAGAAGGATATGGTGGCTTCCCTTTCAGAGAGAGCAGCAGATGTTCATGCCGGTATTGTAGACCCGTCCGTCGATAATATGCTCAAGATTACCAGCGACGGACGAAAATTGGGACTGGATCAGCGGCTAATGAACACCCTGTTACCCGATGACCCTGACAGCAAGCTCAATGCCTGCGTGGGAAATATCCTGCGTATCTGGCAGGACGGTCAGGCTGACAAATTGACCCAGTTGGTGTTCTGCGACCTTAGCACACCGAAAAATGATGGAACCTTCAATGTCTATGATGATGTCAAAACCAAGCTGATTGCAAACGGTGTGCCTGCGGAAGAAGTTGCCTTTATCCATGATGCAGATACCGAGGCAAAGAAAAAAGACCTCTTTGCCAAGGTTCGTACCGGGCAGGTGCGAGTGCTTCTTGGCAGTACGCAAAAGATGGGTGCAGGAACCAACGTCCAGGACAAATTGGTGGCAGTTCACCACTTGGATGTGGGTTGGCGTCCGTCTGATATGACCCAGAGAAACGGTCGTATCATCCGTCAGGGCAACCGGAACAAAGAGGTTCAGGTGTATCAGTATGTGACCGAGGGAACCTTCGATGCCTACCTGTATCAGACCTTGGAAAACAAGCAGAAGTTTATTTCTCAGATTATGACCTCCAAATCACCGGTTCGCTCCTGTGACGATGTGGATGAGCAGGCGCTGTCCTATGCGGAGATCAAGGCGCTGTGTGCCGGCAATCCGCTTATCAAGGAAAAGATGGACTTGGACATTGATGTGGCAAGGCTGAAGGTGCTGAAAGCTGACCACCAGAGCCAGCAGTACCGTATGGAAGATAAGCTTCTGAAATACTTCCCGGCTGAGATTGAAAAGCAGACAGGCTATATTCATGGCTTTGAAGCTGATATTAAAACCGTGGAAGCACACCCGCAGATTGCCGATGGCTTTTGCGGCATGGAAATCATGGGCAAAGCCTACACCGAAAAGGCAGATGCCGGTGAAATCCTCCTTGCGGCTTGTAAGGACACGAAAAGTGCCGATCCGGTTCCTCTTGGCAGTTACCGTGGCTTTCAGATGGAGCTTTCGTTTGACAGTTTCCGGAACGAGTTCGATGTGACCCTGAAGGGCGCTGTGAGCCACAGAGTAGCCCTTGGAACGGACGCACGAGGAAATATCACCCGACTGGACAATGCCCTTGCAGGCATCCTTGAGCGCTTAGAACGAGCCAATGAGCAGTTGAATAATCTCTACAATCAGCAGGAAGCAGCCAAGGCGGAGGTTGGAAAACCGTTCCCGCAGGAAGCAGAGCTGACAGCCAAAAGTCAGCGACTGGCAGAACTGGATGCAGCCCTGAATATGGAGGACTCTGTGGAAAATCGTGACGAAAGAAGCGAGTCAGAGCGTCCTTCTGTGTTGGCTGATCTGAAATCCAAAGCGGAGCATATCCCGCCTGCAAAATACTCTGAAACCCGTGAGGAGGTGTTGTAATGGCAAAGCGAGATCAGGATGTTCATTTCCTTGCATCCAAGGAGGAGGTCGAGCGAATCCATGAGAAGATGGACGAGCTTGGCATCCGCAGCATGGGAGCCTATCTGCGGAAAATGGCTCTGGATGGTTACTGTATCAGACTGGATTTGCAGGATGTGAAAGCCCTGGTTTCGCTCCTGCGAATCTGCTCCAACAACCTGAACCAGTACGCAAAGCGAGCGAACGAAACAGGCAGCATCTATCGTGCTGACATTGAGGATTTGCAAAAACGGCTGGAGGAGATCTGGACGGACATGAGAGAAGTTCTTGTTCGCCTGTCCTCAATCCAGTAATCCGACAACTTGTTGGGAAGTCGCAGTTTCGGCTGCGGCTTTTACATAAGGGTTGACATCATTGCGTTATGGCAGATACCCTTGTACAATATAATTAAAAGAAAGGGGTTGAGCCTATGAAGCTGGTATTGAAGATATTGGCACTGCCGGTGCTGTTCGTTGTAAAAGTGATTTGCATTCTTGGAAATCTGCTTACAAATGTTGTGTCCTATGTAATTGGTTTATTGCTCTTGGTCATTGGCGGATCTGCGATTTACTGCATTGTAAAGGCTTTGTGGCAGTCCCTGCTTATTCTTGTGGTTCTTGGAATTGCGACAATAGCAGCGGTGTTCTTGCTCGTCTGGGCTGTTATGAAAGTCGAGAATATTGGAGAAAGTCTGGGAGCATTTATCAGGTCATAAGATAATATCAGAGAAAAGTCACCGACCGGTGGCTTTTTCTTTTTGGGAAGGAAGTGATGGGAATGGCAGCGACAAGATTGATTGCACTCCATGTGAATAAGGGAAAGACGGTCGCTCAATGTTTGGCAGACAGAACCGACTACTCACAAAATGCCGCAAAAACCAATGATGGCGAATTTATCAGTTCCTATGAGTGTGATCCAAAGACAGCAGATGAGGAATTTCTGCTTTCCAAACGGCAGTATCAGCATATTACCGGCAGACAGCAGAAGAACAATATCATCGCATACCAGATACGCCAGTCCTTTAAGCCGGGAGAAATCACCCCGGAAGAAGCGAACCAAGTCGGCTATGAAACAGCGATGCGATGGACAAAGGGAAAACACGCTTTCATCGTTGCGACCCACATCGACAAATCCCACATTCACAATCATATCATTTATAATTCGACCTCGCTGGATGCCACACGGAAATTCAAAAACTTCTTTCTTTCCGGTCTGGCGGTGCAAAGACTCAGTGATATGGTTTGCCTGGAACACGGGCTGTCCATTATTACACCGAAGCCGTATCGGGAGCGCCAGAAAAGAACTGTTTATCCCAAGAAGCGTACCCAGCGTGACGAATTATGTGATGCGATTGATGCGGTGCTGAAGCAGAAACCAAAGAGCTTTGATGGCTTTGTTCAGGCTCTGGCTGACATGGGATTTGAGTTCAAGGATGGAAAGCAGCCTGCGTTCAAGGGCGAGAATCAGAAGCGTTTCATTCGGCTGCGTTCCCTGGGCGAAGGATATAGCAAAGAGGAAATTCAAGCGGTTATCTCCGGCAAGAACCTGCACAAATCAAAAGGCGGCTCTGCCAAGGCTCCTGCCCCGAAGCAGTTCCAGATGCTGATTGATATTCAGGCAAAGATGGCCGAGGGCAAGACGGTCGGTTATGAAAAGTGGGCGAAGAAGTTCAACCGAAAAGAAGCTGCCCGAACGGTAATCCTACTGAAAGAAAAAGGCTTGGGCAACTACGACGATCTGACTGCTCATATTGAAAATCTGTCTGCCCGGTTCGATGCGCTTTCTGATTCTATCAAGGTCGCAGAGAAACGTATGGTTGAGGTTCAGGCGTTGCAGCAGCACATCAAAAATTATCGCAACACAAGGCAAATTTATATCGAGTACCGCAAGTCTGGATATAGCAAAAAATTCTTTGAAGAACACCGTCAGGAAATCACAATTCATAAAGCGGCGAAGCAAGCCTTTGATGAATTGCAGATTACAAAGCTCCCGTCCATGCAATCATTGTATGAGGAGTTTCATCAGCTGGCAGTCCAGAAAAAGCAGGACTACGCTGAGTACCGTCAGATCAGAAAAGAGAAAGAAGAACTGCTGATTGCCAAACGGACGGTTGAAACGATTTTGAATATCGACAGGCAGAAAGAGCAGGAAAAAGAGAAAGAGAAAGAGGAAAAGAAGAACTTCCGTTAAAGCAAAAAGCCACGGTCTGCACTCCCCAAAGGGTGCGGATCGTGGCTGCTTTTTTGCTTTTCGATTTCGGTGCTTTCAACCATGGGCAAATTTTTATTCTACTGTTCTTTGAGAAACGATTGAAAATCGTGTAGCCATCATCGGCAGATGATGTTCAAAGGGGATTGGGGATGCTTCCCCAACAAGCAAATTTGCGAAGATTGCACCGAAGGGAAAATCGAGAAAATGAGTGAACCTGTACAGGTTTACACTGCTTGCCAATTTGTGAGATTATGAATTTAGTATCGAGAATAGGGTACACCTAAATTTTGCAATGCTGCAACCCTATCATCGTTGCATGGATGAGTTGAGTATCTTTCGTTTTGATTCCTTTTACCAGGGTTTCTTTTCCCTCTAGTAATTCTTTTACATTTGTTTTGGTGAGTTTTTTCTTTCTAAAATGTTCAGCTAAAGTGAAGGTACATTCAGGATAATTTGAACAACCATAAAACGATTTTTTTAATACAATATTGTTGCCACACTTAGGACATTTTCCTACAAGGGGTCCCGAGCGCTTAGTGGGAATTTGTACCCCTTATCGATACAAATTCCCCGTAGGCGCTAGGGACCTCTTTAGCTCCTTGGAAGCTGTCAGTAGTATACCTAATAATTTATCTACATTCCCTTTAGTAACGTGTAACTTTCCAAATTTACAAAAGCGACTCATAGAATTATTTCCTCCCGTTAAATGATAGATAACTATTAAAAATAGACAATACTTGCTCATAAGTAACGGTACTTAAATTGTTTACTTTGGCGTGTTTCATTGCTTGATGAAACTGATTTTTAGTAAACAGTTGACGATATTCTCGATTGACCCATTTTGAAACAAAGTACGTATATAGCTTCCAATATTTATCTGGAACATCTGTGGTATGGCGGGTAAGTTTTATTAAGACACTGTTTACTTTTGGTTTAGGATGAAAGCATTCCGCTGGCAGCTTAAGCAATTGCTGAATCGAGACTTGAGTGTGCAAGAGCAACCCTAGTGTTCGGTGAATATCCAAGGTACGCTTGTAGAATCCTTCTTCAACAATCAGATAGATGTCAGACGCATGGCTTTCAAAAACCACTTTTTTAATAATTTGTGTGCTTAAATGGTAAGGAATACTCCCAACAATTTTATACCTCTGTTTGTTAGGGAATTGAAACTGTAGAATATCTTGGTGAATTAAAGTGACACGAGTATTCAGTTTTAATTTTTCTGACGATAAGTTGAATAGATGACTGTCTAATTCAATAGACGTTACCTGTTTACTTATTTTAGCCAGTTTCGTCGTTAAATGCCCTTTACCTGTTCCAATTTCGTAAACGGTATCGGTTTCTTTTAAATTCAATTGTTTTATTATTTGGTTGAGTACTTTTTCACTCGTTAAAAAGTTTTGAGAATATTTTATATTTTTGTTCATGTAATCACTCCTTCTTAATTACAAATTTTTAGCATCTACTAATATACCAATATTGCAGGAATCAAGATTAGAATACAAGTATTGGCATAATTTTTCCTGTTCAGCACGACTCAAAACTCTCATTTCCTTCGTTTGACGTTTTATCTGTATAGATCGTGCGTCACAAGAAATGGCTTTCCCGTTTCGGGTGGCAAATTGTAAGACATTTCGAATTAGAGATAAAATATCTGAAACAGTTTTAGAGGAAAGTCCATTCTCCTTTAATCCACCAGAAACAAGGAAAAAATTACACTGCGTTTCAATAAACTCGTGTGTTATATCACGCAATTGTTTGCTTCCGAACACAGGAAGTATATACGAGCTGAGAAGATTCCTATATTTGTTGCTTGTAGATTCCTTCACTTTAGGACATATAGCTTGAAACCATTCCATAGCAACCTGTTCAAATTGATCTGAGCTAATTTCTGGATCGACAGTGACAGAATTACTCGTGCACGAACTTTGACTGATAAGTTTTGCCTTGACTTCTCGATATGACTTTGCATAAACATAACCGTAATTGGCTTTGCCTGTAGAAGATCGGGACTTAATGTATCTTCCTTCCCATCTGCCGTCTTTCCTTTTGTAAATATTTTCTCCTTTTCGTGCCATAAGGTACACCTCCTTCAATATGACTATAATTCTGACGGCAAATTGTGACTTTGGAACTTTCTAAGATGGATTTTTGTGCAAAACCTCGTGTTTTATGTCCCTAACATATTGACAAACAGTGCGACAATTTGTAAAATAAAGATATAAACTAAAAAAAACAGAGAAGAATGCGATTCGTGGAGTAATGTACTCTACGAATTTTTTATTTTAAAGAACCTCAAGATAGCTCATATTGTCGTCTTGGGGTTCTTTTCATTCTATCATTTAATGCAATCTGCCTATAAAATTTTATCATATTGCATTTATAAATGCAACTTGCACCCGATGTTGGTTGTTGAGATTTTTGGTACATTTTATAATGTATAGCAGAATCATACACAGCATGGAGGTGATTGAAACGCAACCGGAAATTGATTACGTTAAGATTGGTCAGCGCATTAGAGCTGCCCGACTGGAAAAGGGTTATAGTCAGGCTGATTTGGGTGCGTTGGTTGGTTGCTCGAACAATCATATGAGCCATGTTGAAGTTGGACAGACGAAAGTTTCTTTGGCAATGCTTCTAAAACTGGCATTCGTCTTGGAAAAGAACTTTGACTATTTTTTACTGGATACCCCATATGCAAAATGCGACAGCATCATTGATAATGAGATTGCTGCAAAACTGAAAAAGTGTAATGTAACAACATTGATAACCGTAGGAAAGTTGATTGATGTCTTGATTGACCAGCAAGAGATGATAAAAAAAGCGGAGCTTGATTGATATAATGAAAAAGAAGCCCATTGACGGTACAGAGTGAACTGCTATGGGGTTCTTTTTTGCAGCACAATATACTGATTCTTTAAGAAGCAAAAAGTCCACCAGTCATGATGCACTACGCATCGTACTGGTGGACTTTTTCTGTAAAGATATAAAAATAGATATTCATATATCGCCATAACCAATGTCGTTATCGTAGGCATGAAGATCTTCTTTCAGGAAATCTGCTTTACGAATATACATCGAATTTACCAGCTCTCCTTTTTCGTGGAGCAGGCTGAATTTGTAGTCTAATAATGCTGCCGGTACATAGAGCATTTTAGCCGTTTCAAAAAATGTGTGTTCCGAAAGGCATTCCAGGACTTTCCCATCTTCTAACAGAAGCTCCGCCGCAAAGAAGTTTGCTTCATTTTCTTCGATTGATCTATCATCAAAAACTTCCATTTCTTGAAAGCCGTGCATCATAGCGATTTTTGTATGCAGGACAGCGTGTCCTAATTCATGTGCGACTAATATACGCTCCAGGATACCGTTCACATTGTGATCTATCACGATATTCTTTTGTCTGGACTGGTAATAGAAGAAGCCCTTCAATTTCTTCTGTAAATCGTAATAGTGGATTTTGATACCTAACAGCTGACATAGCTCGTAAGGGTCTCTGGTGTGATATTTTCGCACAAGCTTATCGACAGTTTCAATGATATGCTCTGCCGTTTTCATTTGCTTCACCTCCGAATCGCACACAGAAAACATATTCTGTGCTTGAGGATTTTACTCTTTATCTTTATGCTTTCTGTATTTCTTCGGAGTGTACTTTTCCCGTGCTGTTTTCTTAGAGTCCATATAAACTGACATAATCGCCTGGAAGAATACATCTTTTGCGTCCTCGTCCAATTCTCCACCGGCAAACAGAGAATTTACACGACCCAACACTTCCTGAGCTTCTTTTGCTCCTTTTGAACCGAAGTTTTCCTTTGCCTCTAAAATAAACATATCCTGATCTATATGGCTCTGGCTATCCGTTTCAGATTCGTCCAAAAGATAGGACACAGAGATATGCAGTGCTTCAGCAAGTTTTCTGATGTTGCTTTTTCTGGGGAGTGTTCCGAGCTGCTCATAGGTGTAAAGGGATCTTTCGGAAATGCCGGTCATCTGGGCAAGCTCCGTTTGAGATAGGTTCATAGCCAAACGAGCTTCTTTAATTTTTTCTCCAAATGTCATGGTAGTATCCTTCCTTTCAAAAAATATTTATTCGTAACTTCCGATTATTTGTTGACAAACTTCTGGAAAATGCTATAATAAGAATCATAACAGAAGTTTTAATTCCACTTAATTATATATCGGAACTTTTATAAAGTCAAGAACTTCCGATTTCACTTCTGTTATTTTAATCAAATATCGGAAGTTATAGTCATTCTTGTCCCATGGTATTTGTTTCCCTTTAGCCAAGTGACAGGAGTTAGAAAGGAATTCTTATTTTATGGATTAGGCTGAAAGGAGATTCTGAATGAGCAGATATAATACACAGGTATTAAGCAGTATTCGAATGCTTTGCCGGATGCAGAACATTGACGAGAAGGTTCTGTATGAAAGAGCAAAGCTGATTTTATCCATATATCGAGAGGTGTGCTGGTCTACCATTGATCGTGCGAATGATGTATGTGATACCCTTATTTGTACTTACGGTGACAGCTTAGATGGTGCATTGATTTATCTGGAGAACTTTGCTCCGGATGAAGCGAGAGAACGATTTGAAGAACGCATTCGCAGCTTATTTGAGACAAAGTGGATCATTGAACTGGTAGATATGGCTATGTTGAAAATCAGAGAATATCCAGATAAAGGCGCTCTGTACTGTGAGATTATCTCAAAGGCATATCTCAACCGCTTCAAGTACAGGGAATCAGAAATGCTGGAGGTTTTGAATATGGAACGCAGCACCTACTATGACCGAAAGAAAGAAGCGATACTGTTATTTGGTCTGTCACTTTGGGGAACAGCCATTCCTAAATTGAAAGATTTCCTGGAAAGTGCCCGGGAGGAAGAAGCATTGTGTTATTGTGAATGCTAAGACAGGATTTTAGTCCGACTAAAATCCGATGAAAATACGACGGTTCCCCTACTGAAAGTCCGACTTGTCCAGTGTTAAAATGGCTATGCTGGGAGATAGCGGCATAAAATTGAATAGAGAGAGTTACGCCTCGTGCCTGTAATGGGTACGGGGCTTTTTTTATACCTGCCTATTTTCCCCCATAATTAACACAAAGGCATGAACGAGAGCTTGGAGTAATTTACTCCGGCTCTTTTTTTATGCCTGCAAGGAGGACAGGCAGATGGCAAAGGGTATTGAGAATCGGGCACGATCTCCTCCCGCTGTTTTTGATTTTGCAACTTCACAAATTCAAAAACACGGAGGAACGAAAATGTATTACGACTTGGTTGAAAGCGGAAAAAGAATTAAAGCCTTGAGAAAGGAACATGGGCTTACACAGGAACAGCTTGCGGAGCAGTTAGGTGTTGCCGCAAACACCATTGCACGAATTGAAACCGGCAACAGAGGTATCTCTATTGATTTGGCAATCGAACTGGTTGTGCGCTTTGAGACAACCCTTGATTACATATTTTTAGGTCGTGAATAACCTCAAAACTATACCTACGAGGCAATAAAAACTTGCATGAGGAACAGGTACAATTTAGATACAGCCAAAGAAAATCGGCTGCTTGATCCTTGAAAACTGAATACACAGTCATCGAATACGTTCCTGTTGCCGGTGCGAGAGCATCAGCCACATCAGCGGTACGCCGAGACGTATCGGATAGAGAAACAGAACGACTTTCTTCTATAAATTAAGCGCTTGTCTCTCTCCCGATGCCAGCGATCAATACTGGCTTGTAAATATTGGGTTGCTCCCAATACGGCCATGAAAGCAACAGGATTAAAGATACTTCTCTACGGAGCTGGCGGAGAACCCGGCAGAGGTTAGATTCCTATGGAACTGATTCGCAATCAGTCGTTCGGTGATTCCCTGAGGGCGTAAGCCCTCTTTCCCAGGGGTGCGTGGCAAATATGGGACACATAGACTTTTGGACTGACTGCCTGATTCCTTTCTGGCAGTCAGTTATTACATAGCCAACGAAAGGAGGTCATGGCACATGATGAAAGAAAATTGGGTATATTGCCGTGGTGATATTTATTGCGCCAAGCTGGACCCGGTAGTTGGGTCGGAACAAGGCGGCATCCGTCCGGTTATCGTCATTCAGAACGATACCGGTAATAAACACGCTCCCACATTGATTGTGGCAACGGTCACCACCAGAATCCATAAGAAAGCGAATATGCCGACGCACTTTGTTATTTACGACAATCCTGCATTCAAAGAAGCGTCCGTTGTTCAGCTGGAACAGATTCGTACCATTGATAAAAGCAGGATTGATAATTACTTAGGTAAGGTAACGCCCCGTGAAATGGTAGCGATTGAGAAAGCCTTATCTGTCAGCCTGGCAATGGAACAGCTGAAAAAGCGTTCCCCAAAACATAAAGCAAAGAGAGCGAAGGAGTGAACATAAATGTTTGAAGAAAGAATCGCTGCCATGAATCAGCGCACCGAAGAAGCGATGGCTGCTAACGCAGTTCAGTTTGATAAGAGAACCTATACGGTTGATGAGATTCAGGATATTCTGGGCATCAGCAGAACCAGCGCATACAACCTTGTGAAAAAGAAAGTTTTCCATAGCGTCCGCATCGGTGGCAGTATCAGAATCTCCAAAAAGAGTTTTGATGAGTGGTTGGATCATCAAATGTAAGATTTGTCAAGGGCGTCGTACAACCCGGCGACAAACTTCAAAACATATTGAGAGTTCGATAAAATGTAGCCATGACAAGAAACACATGGCTACATTTTTTACATAGGAGGTTGTACGATGGCGGAAATGAGAAAACGCACGAGTATGTCTGTTCTGGAAATGGGCAGGATGCTCGGTCTTGGTAAAACGGAGTCATACTGGCTCATTAAGAAGAATTACTTCAAAACCATTCTTGTCGGCAACACCATGAGGGTGATGATCGACAGCTTTGAAGAATGGTATGCCAATCAGTTCAAATACCAGAAGGTCGATGGAACCCCTCCCGGCGAGGAATTGAAGAAAACTACATATTCAATGGAGGAGCTTGGACAGCGCCTTGGGCTGAAAGAAGCGACTGCTTACGAACTGGTTGCCAAAGGGCATTTTGATGTGGTCGATGTCCTGGGCAAGCGCAGAGTGACAAAGGAGAGCTTTGAAAGATGGTATGCTTCTCAAACCGATTACCGCACGGTAGAGGATCAGGAACTGGATGCAGATATTATGGCATCCACCTACGGTCTGCCGGAAATGGCAAGAATGCTTGGGGTACATCGTCAGACCATTTACTATATCGTTGCCAATGAAGATTTTGAGCTTATCAAGGTTGGCAGGTATAAGCGAGCTACCAAAGAGAGCTTTGAAAAATGGTATCACAATCAGACCCGCTACCAGTTAGCGGAAGATAGACAGGAAAGGAGCTGATTACATGGCATCTATCGTTAAGAGAAAAAAGAAGTATTCTGTGGTTTATACATACACCGATGAGAACGGCAACAAGCGTCAGAAGTGGGAAACCTTTGAAACGAATGCCGAAGCAAAGAAAAGGAAGTTGCAGGTTGAATATGAGCAGGAGTCCGGAACCTTTATTCCCCCTTCTGCTAAAACCGTCAATGATCTTTTGGATGAGTATATGTCAATCTATGGTGTGAACACCTGGGCGATGTCTACCTATGAAAGCAGAAAGAGCCTGATTGCAAACTATATTCGTCCCCTCATCGGTGATATGAAGCTGGAGGATGTCACGCCGAGAATCATGGACAAGTATTACCGAGATTTGCTTTCTGTCAAAGCGGTTTCTTCTAAGTATGTAAAAGCCCGTACAGAATATCTGACTCCGCATACTGTCCGAGAGGTTCACAAGACATTGCGAAATGCTTTCAATCAAGCGGTCAAGTGGGAATTGATGACCAGAAACCCTGTGGAGCACGCTACGCTGCCGAAAGAAGAACACAAGACCAGGGATATCTGGACAGCAGAAGTGCTCCAGAAGGCTCTGGAAGCCTGTGACGATGATATTCTTCGTCTGGCTATTAACCTTGCCTTCTCCTGTTCCCTGCGAATGGGCGAGCTTCTGGGGCTTACCTGGGACTGTATTGACATTTCCCCCACCAGTATTGAACTTGGTCAGGCAAGCATCTTCGTTGAAAAGGAGTTGCAGAGAGTAAATCGTGAAGCGATGGCAGATCTGGACGGTAAGGACATCATGTTCAAGTTCCCACCGACCTTCGCCAGTACGCATACCGCATTGGTTCTCAAAACTCCTAAGACCAAAACAAGTGTCCGCAAGGTGTTCTTACCGAAAACCGTAGCGGAAATGTTGGTACAGCGAAAGGCTGACATCGAAGAACTGAAAGACCTTTTCGGTGACGAGTTCGTAGACTTCAATCTGGTTTTCTGTTCTTCCAATGGCAAGCCGATTGAGGGGCAGGTTATCAACCGTGCTTTCAATAAGCTGATTGAGGAGAAGGGACTGCCGAAAGTGGTTTTCCATAGTCTCCGACATTCCAGTATCACTTACAAGCTGAAGCTGAACGGCGGCGATATGAAATCCGTTCAAGGCGATTCCGGTCATGCACAGGTCAAGATGGTAGCGGATGTTTACTCCCATATCATCGACGATGACCGCAGAC
Source organism: Butyricicoccus sp. AM05-1 (assembly GCF_003474415.1). NCBI lineage: Bacteria > Bacillati > Bacillota > Clostridia > Eubacteriales > Butyricicoccaceae > Butyricicoccus > Butyricicoccus sp. AM05-1. The sequence goes on from NZ_QUDG01000003.1 coordinate 170,030, forward strand.
TGAACGCTGAAAGAATGGAAGCTGCGTTCTACTCAGGCAGACAGGCAACGCCTGAGCCGGTTCAACCAGCCGCAACGGAAAGCTCCGCTGATGATAAAGAACTTCTTCTGAAGCTTCTGCAAAATCCGGAAATGGCAGCACTCCTGAAGTCGCTGGCAAAAACATTATAGTAACTGCAAGGGCAGATCCTTTTACATAGCTACAATAGCTGTAAAAGGGTCTGCCCTTATTTTTTTGTTATGGAGGTCAACGAGTATGGATAGAATCTTTATGGACGAGTATTACGAGCATCTGAGAGCTGACAATATCGAGGCATTTTCCAAGGAAAGGAACGACGAATATGTTGGCAGAGCTGAGGAATACAAAGCAGCAAAGTCGGCATTGCTTGAAGGATTGGGACTTGAGCATTTGTTTGACCATAGCCATGAACTGACTCCGAAAGAGAAAGAAATATGGATGCTGTTCGATAGGGTTGATGTAGCAGAGCTTCTTGCAAGGGATGCTTTTGCCAAGGGTGCTTATATGCTCGGCGCTGAGGATAGAGAGATTATGCTGAAATAAAAAAAGACCTGCTTCGGCGGGTCTAAATTACATAGAATCATTGAGTCTGAAAAACCTTTGAAATTCTTAATAATTCTGGTTGAAAAATTCATTTTGAAATGATATATAAAACAGACTGAAATCTGTGTCTAAGGACACCCGCACCCTCACACGAGAATGAATAGGATTTCCTATCATTTCGCATCACGAGAAGTTACATAGTGACATTTACTTGCACTTGCAACGTCCACCAAAAATCGAAAGACTTGCTAATTTCGAGCCAATCGGACGGTGTAAAATCCCTCTGAATTAGCTATCACAGCGTAGTATCAGATGGGATTTGAAATGCTGAAAAACCTTGTATTTCCAAGCATTTTTAAGCATTAGATGCCACTTCCCGATGTCGTATCGGGTCTACTCCTAAGCGTGGGGTCGGAGGTTCAAATCCTCTCTGGGACGCCAGAAAGCACCGCTGCAAGCCTTTTTTCGGGGTTTGCAGCGTTTTTTGTTCCTCCTTCTCCCGGTAATTTCACTTCCGTTACCGGGAGATTCTTATACGCCGCATGATGTATATTTGCTAATTGGACTCGAACGCTTTTCAGAAATTTGCTAAGAAAATTCTGCGTTTTGCTAATTCGATTTTTCGGATCACTTTGCCGGGGCTTGCGCTGCTATCAGGGCTGCGAGCGCACTTGCCAGCTCCGGCGACTTCTGAAGCTGCTCCACAAGGCTTTCAAGGTCCAAGGTCGCAGGCTCCGATTTTGCCGGTTCCTCCGGCGGACGGACATTGCGAAGATCAGGCTTGGCATAGAAGGCTGTCTCGAATTTCTGAGCATTGACCTTTCTATCCTCGTCCAGAATGTGAGCATAGATACTGGTTATCATGTCGATCTCGGCATGGCCTGTATCGCCCTGGGTGGCCTTCAGGTCGCCGTGGTTCAGCTTCAGCTTGTAGGTGGTACTGGAATGACGGAGAGAATGAAAGACCACCTTCGGCAGCCCTGCGTCCTCACGGAGTTTTGCAAACTCTTTGAGGATGATACGATCCTCGCAGGGCCGTCCATTGGGAAGTGCCACGACCAGATCGAAATCCTGATACTCGTCGCCCAGGAAGCCTTTCAGTTCGTCCTGGGACTTCTTCCATTCCCGCAGGATGTAAGCCAGCGTTTTTGGCAGCCACACCTTACGGATACTGGAATCGGTTTTCGGCTTTTTCAGAACAATTCTTGTGCTGGTGTTCGGCATGAGCGGAGTGAAGATGTAATAGATATCCTTCTCACCCAGTGTTTCAATCGCCCGTTTGGAAGCCCGTGTCAGCTCCTTGTCGATGTAGACATAGGCGTTATCCGCCGCAATATCTTCATCGGAAATATGGACGTTCTCCCAGGTCAACCCCAGGATTTCACCCATACGCAGAGAGCAGGCAAAGGAAAGGTTCATTGCCACATAGAACTTGCTGTCCGTGCATTTGTCCAGAGCAAGACGAATCATATCTGCTGTCCAGATATCTCGTTTCGCATACTCCGTTTTCGGGAGGATCACATTGTCAAAGGGATTTCTTGCAATGATTTCCCATCGTACCGCCTGCTTGAACGCACACCGCATCAGCTTGATGATCTTTTCAATGGTCTTGTCGCTGACATAGGTGGTAACGGCCTTTCGGGTCTTGGTAGACACCGACTTGGTTTTCTGCAAGGTCTGGATATAACCGTCAACCGCACGGGGCGTAACCGCCTGTACCTCCATATCACCGATGATCGGATTGATATAGTTCGCAATCAGCGCCGTTTGGCTGTCATACATAGACACGCCCCATTTCTTTTCTCCGTAAAGAGATACGAAGTCATAAAGGAACTCGGTGATCGTCTGATTGCTTGGCGGGAGAAAAGTTCCCGTGTGCTGCTGATTTTCGATTTCTGCCTTGCGCTTCAAGGCCTCTTTGTGGGTATGCCAGGTTTCCCACTTTTGTTTGGTTTCTCCGTTTTCGTCCACATAGTTGTAAACAACGGAATAGTTTTTCTTTCGCTTGATTATAGATGCCATATCGTTCTTCCTTTCTTCAATCACAGGTCGAGGAAGTCAAGCCACTCGTCAAATGACCGCTTGGAAATTCGTATAGCGTTACCAATTCGCACGATTCTAAAATGCCCCTCTTTAACGAGGAGATATGCGGAACTCCGTCCAATGCCCAGAATCTGAGCAATATCGTCAACCGTATATGTCCTTCTTTCAGGGGTTTCTTTCTTCGTGCCGTTCCATATTTGAGACATGAGAACCCCCTTTCAGTTATGAAAAGGAACAGCACGAATATGTGTGGATAATATAACTTCCACCATCATTTTACCGTGCTGCTCCGTGTTTGTCCGCTGCTAATTGAAAAGTTTACGATCTATATAAACTTTCAAAAAGGAAAAGTAGGCTTACGGACGGCTGCTGGCACAGCTCCACGGGAGTCTAACCCCAGCCCATGCTGATGGGTGCGGCGCACAATGCTTTGTGGGCGTTCAATGCGCGAGTATCTTTGACCCTGCCCGTGTGTCATCGCCTGCAAGCTGCCACGCTTGCTTTGCGGTCTGGTGCTGTTCGCTCGCCCGTTACAGTGGTCCCGTCCTGCGGACTTGAAACAAGGTCATGGCGCACCGACCGTATGGCTCGGCACAAACAGGAATGTATCCGTTTGCCTTATACTGCGGCGTTGGCCTCCCAACGGGCTTTCTTTGTCAAGGTGCTGCCTCCGGCCACGAAAGAGAGAAACAGGGAAAGGGTAAACTGTTTTCGCTTTCAGACCGGGCTTGTCAGCTCATGCTGACAATGGAATGAATGAGCTTGATCTCCCATCGGCGCTTCATGTACTCGTCCACCCGGACATGGGACTGGCCGTCAGAATCGTAGAGCGTCCGGGTGCAGAGCTTATTGATATAGCCCTCATAATACCGGAGTACCTGATCCACAGCCTGAGAATCCCCGTCACGGGCGGCGTCAATCACCGAAAGAGGAAGAAGCTCCTTGCCCTTGTAAGTGGGTTTCTTCATACCTTCAACCTCCCTTCGGCATGAGTGCGGCCAACTTGATCCACAGCTCGGTCAATGATTTTGCCCTTCGCCGCTGAACGGCGCTGCGAGACATTCCAACAAGGCGGCCAACTTCCTGATCCGGCAGGTCCAGAACAAAATGCAGGATCAAAATACTCTGCTCCTGAACAGACAAGCCGGCGAAGGCATCAGCCACAAGCTCGTTTTCGATATGTAGGTCATACCCGTGGGACGAGAATGTAAATCTGTCACTGGGGTAATGATCTACAACGCAGAGCTTGTCCATCTCCATTTGCGGAAGGTCGCTGAATGACAGTTCCCTGTCACGGCGCCTCTGCATTTCCCGAAGGTAGTCGATTGCCTCATGGTACAGTACCAGCTTGCAGTAAGCATCGAACTGGCACCGCTCGCCATAGTTATTGCGGGGGATCATATCCATCTTTTCACCCCCTTTCCTGGGGGAATGAGGTGGGTTTCTCCCTTTCCGCTAACAAGGCGAACGCAAAGCCGCTCGCTACCCGCTAAAAGCTTCCTTTTTGAAAATTTCTTAAAAATTTTTTTCGAGGCGGGCTTGTCCTCGGAAAACAGCAAAAAGCGCCCAGCAAGTCGCAACGGACCTGCTGGACGCAGAAATGTTTTATAAAGAAGATTACTTACATGGTATAGTTCATCTTCAAAGCCGGATGGCTCCGAGGGAGGGGCTACGCTTTTTTTAACTGGTGCAGATCATGGATACTGCGAAAAAGAGAAAAGGACACGGCAAAATAACCTCCAATCGGCTACCGCGTCCCTGCAAGTCGTCATTGGTTTGTGTAGACGCAAAGAAACGCCGGCTCTGATTTCTCAAAACCACCGTTAGGGTAATAACTTAAAATGAGCGCGCAAAATCACCTGCCCCAGCCAGCGTTTTTTTCTTTCCCCGTAGTCGGGGCAGGTTCATGCGCTATGCAATTATTCTTCTTTAGCTTCTATCAAGCTGATATTTTTTGCTCTGCGTTCCACATAGCAGCATATTTTCCGCCTTTCGCAAGCAATTCTTCATGGGTTCCCGATTCAGCAATCCCACCATCACCCATTACAAGGATTTGGTCTGCATTTTTGACAATGGAAAGGGTATGAGCAATCATTACCACTGTCTTTTTCTCTTTTAACAGATTGGCGATGGCCTGCTTTACGGCAAGCTCATTTTCAATGTCAAGAGATGCTGTTGCTTCATCCAAAAGCAGGATGGGGCTATTAGCGCGGGCTATTGAAATTCGCCGACTGGACGAAATGCAGGCGCAGGGCCGCAGCATTTTCGACACCGACCTTGCCGTGGCATATTATGCCCGCGTTTCGACCGACAAAGACAAGCAGATCAACAGTCTGAGCAACCAGAAACGCTATTTTGAGGACTGCATTGCCGAAAATCCGCACTGGAGGTTCACCGGCGGCTATGTCGATGAGGGCATCAGCGGCACGTCGGTCGAGGGGCGCGAGCAGTTCCTCAAAATGATCGAGGATGCCAAACGCGGAACGTTTGATCTCATTATCACCAAGGAGATCAGCCGTTTCGCCCGAAACACGCTTGACAGTCTGCGCTACACGCGCGAGCTGCTGCGGTTCGGCGTGGGCGTGTACTTCCAGAACGACAACATCAACACCTTCGACAAGGACGCCGAACTGCGGCTCACCATCATGTCCTCGATCGCACAGGATGAGGTGCGTAAGCTGTCCGAACGCACACGCTTCGGATTCAAGCGGGCGCAGAAGAACAGCGTTCTGCTCGGACAGAACAACCTGTTCGGCTACAACAAGACCGATGGACGGCTGGAAATCATTGAGCCGGAAGCAGCCATCGTCCGTGAGGTATTCGAGCGCTACACCGCCGGAGAACTCGGTCTGCGGGCGATCGCCAACGACCTGGACCGCCGCGGCATACGCGGACGGCAGGGCCGTCCGTTCCATTATTCCACCCTGTACGGCATGATCCGCAACCCGAAATACAAGGGCTGCTATGCCGGACGGCGGTACGCCTCCCGTGATTACCGTGACAAGCGCAGCTACCGCCTGAGTGAGGACAAGTGGCTCGTACACGAGGATGACCGCATCCCCGCCATCGTGTCGGAGGCGCTGTGGGAGCAGGCCAACCGGCGGCTGTAACTCTCCTACGGTTTACAGCCACGAGCTGGACCGCATTTTGGAGCGTGTGTTCGAGCAGATAACGGACGAGCGCTCAGCCGCCGTGCAGGAGTACATCGACAATCTGCGCGCCTTTGCCGCCCGGCAGGACAACGCGCCTGCCCTTGCTCAAGTCGAGCAGGAAATCGAAACGGTCACCCGCCGCAAGGACAAGCTGCTCGATCTGGTGCTTGCGGGAGCGCTCTCAAATGAGGAGTTCAAGCAGCGCAACGAAGCCTGCAACGAGCAGCTTGCCGCACTCGAGGAGCGGCGCAGCTCCCTGCAGAACGCAGAGCAAACCCTTGCGGAACGCATCCGGCGTGTGGAAAATCTGCGCCGCACGATCGAGGAACAGTGGCAGGCGAACTGCGGCTTTTCGCGTGAAATGTCCAAGGCACTGGTGAACCGCATCGTTGTGGATGCAGACGAGAACAAGACCTGTATTTCTCTGGATGTTTTCCTCACCGCCGGCCGAGAGTCCTGCACGGATCCGGTGCTTCCCGCCGCATCACAAGCCTCGGATGCACCGCTGAAAATGACCTTTCCGCGTCCGCGCTCCGGTCATCAGGGCGGGTATGAGGTGACGTACTGTGTACGGTGACATCTGGATTGAATCCTATGAAAAAAGCGCTGTTTTCCAAAGAAAACAGCGCTCCTGTCTGTCGTTTTTGCGTTGATTACGCCTGCTTCACCGAATCCCCCTGCACCAGCTCGGTGGGAACCAGAAAGCGCAGCGGATCGTATTCCTCTCCGCAGACAAACGAAATCAGCTTGCGGATGCTCAGCTCTGCCTGCTGACGGCAGTGCACATCAATCGAAGTCAGGGACGGCAGTGCTATTTTTCCAAGGGGATTATTATCCACGCCAACCAGCGAAACCTCGCCGGGCACCGAAACCCCGCGCAGGAACAGCGCCTTTGCCGCACCGACGCCCAGATAGTCGTTCGCACAGAAGAACGCATCCGGCAACTCGTCCACCTGATCCAGTGCACGGTCAATCGTCCGCGGAATATCCGCGTCATCCGCTCTGGGTGTCAGCAGCAGGTGCTGCGGATCACACGGCAGACCGAACCGCCGCAAGGCGCTGCAGAAGCCGTCATACCGTTCTCCGAATGCCGTGGAATACATCGGATCACCGATAAAACCCATTTTGCGGCAGCCGCAGGTATACAAATGCTGCACCGCCTGATAGGCCGCCTCTGTGTTGTCCTCAATATAGGTGCACACACGCAAGCTATGATAGCGTGTTCCCACCGCTACGACCGGCAGCCCGCACGATACGATATTAGCCGCCAGCGTTTCTTCCATGTCACCGAGGATCAAAACACCGCTGATCTCGCTTTCCGTCAGCCACCGACGCAGTGCCTGTGGATCGCGATCCCAGTATTCGTTATCAAAAACCATCATTTGATAGCCGTGCTCATACGCCATCCCCAGAAACAGCTTCTGGAACGCCATATAGAAGTAGGAATCCTTCAGATGTGCGCCGGTCGAGATCAGCCCCAGCTTTTGGGACGGTGTGCGGTGACTTTTATGCGCATAATACCCCAGCTCTGCCGCAATGCCGCAAATCCTTGCGCGCGTATCATGATTGACGTTTGGCATATCCCGCAGTGCCAGCGATACGGTATTGATGGAAACCCCTGCCCGCTCCGCGATTTGTTTGAGTGTAACCTTTGCTATGACGCATTCCCCATTTGTTTGAAAAAGTAAAACCGTTATCAGGTCACTTTCATATTAAAGTATTGTGCCGCTGATGTCAAGGGGCATCCAAACCGCAGACAGATCCTGCCGCCGTGGATACGGATCTGCGGTTCCCGCGTGTTGTTTATCGGTAATGCGACCGGATTTCTGCGCAGCTACCGATTACTATTGCGCTTTTATCATATTATGTATCAGTAAATCTTATATTAAAATATTAGGAAAATGTACGAATTAGCCAAAGTTTTTTAATATTAAATCTCAATTATTTGCATAAAAGTTTACTTTTTACCGTTCTTTCGCTGAATCGCGCCCTTAATCGGAGTTATTTCGTATGAAAACTCGCCATTTTTCACAAGAATCATCTTGCTTGACATTGAAAAATAATATGATAAAATGTGTTTGTAAGCAGAAAAATCATATCGTAAATCCCCATTATTTTTGTATTTCTAATATTAAAAAGCTATCTGTCGCCGGAGCGGAAAGGAGGACCCCAAACAAATACGCAGTCGCAAGCCCCTGTAAAATTTTCTTGAGAAAGACTGCGAGGCGGCGAAAAGAGTAAGCACAAAATAATAAAGCGTAAAATTGTAGAGAAAGAAGGAGAGATCAACATATGCTTTTTACTGCTGTAACCTTCATTGCATTCACTGCGCTCGTCGCTGTCATTGCATGGTGGCGCACGCGCGACGATGACCTGAGTACACAGGACGGTTATTTCCTTGCAGGCCGAAGCCTGACCGGACCGGTAATCGCCGGCTCCCTGATGCTGACCAACCTTTCCACCGAGCAGCTGATCGGTCAGACCGGCCAGAGCTTTTCAACCAACATGGGACCGATCGCCTGGGAAGTCACCTCAGCAGCAGCACTTGTCATTCTGGCGCTGGTATTCCTGCCGCGCTATCTCAAGATGGGACTGACTACCGTACCGGAATTCCTCGAAAACCGCTACGACAGCACAACCAAGCGTATCGTTTCCATCATGTTCCTGCTCGGCTACCTGCTCACCTATCTGCCGACCGTTCTGTATTCGGGCGCACTGGTATTCAACCAGATCTTCGAGGTCGATAAGCGCATGGGTGTATCGCAGATGCAGGGTGTTATCATCACAGCTGTTGCCATCGGTATCGTCGGCGCCTGCTACGCCATCTTCGGCGGCCTGAAGGCGGTTGCGGTATCGGATACCATCAACGGCATCGGACTGATCATCGGCGGCTTTATGATCCCGATCTTCGGTCTGCTGCTGCTCGGCAATGACCACTTCCTCGCCGGTTTGCGCGATCTGATCTCGGTCGTACCGGCAGAAAAGTTCAACGCCATCAATCCGGCCAACGCAATGGCGCCGATGATCCCATGGCCGGTGCTCTTTACCGGCATGGTCGTCAATAATATGTTCTACTGGTGTACCAATCAGGCGATCATTCAGCGAACGCTGGGTGCAAAGAACCTGTGTGAAGCACAGCGCGGTGCGATCTTTGCAGGCTTCCTTAAGTGCTGCGGCCCGTTCTTCATCACCATCTGCGGCCTGATCTGCTACCGTATGTCGATGGACCACACCGAGGGCTTCTTCTCCGCGGAGCACATCGCAAATCTGGCACAGAACGGCGACCTTGCCTATCCGACGCTCATCCTGAACGTCCTGCCCAAGCCGCTGCTCGGCTTCTTCGCAGCCGTGCTGTTCGGTGCGATCCTGTCGTCCTTTAACTCGGCGCTCAATTCTTCGGTCACGCTGTACACGCTGGATATTCACCGCCCGCTGTTCAATCCGCAGGCAACGGACGCACAGCTGGTTCGCATCGGCAAAATCTTCGGCACCGTGCTTGCCATCGTTTCGATCTGCGTGGCACCGGTCGTCAGCTTTGCTCCCTCCGGTCTGTATGACTTCCTCCAGTCCTGCTTCGGATTCTTCAACGTGCCGATTCTGGCGGCGGTCATCGTCGGTCTGTTCACCAGAAACGTTCCCGCTCGTGCCGCCAAGGTATCGATCGTGATGCACGTTGTTCTGTACTCCATTTCCAAATTCATCCCTGCACTCCAGAATGTGCACTACCTGTACGTTCTTGCGGTACTGTTCGTACTGAATGTTGCGGTCATGCTGCTGATCGGCAAGACCAGCCCGCGTGCAACGCCGTACGTCATGCAGGATGTCGGCGCTGTCGATCTGACACCGTGGAAATACCGCAAGATTGCTGCCATCGGCGCACTGTGCCTGATGTGCTGCGTTTACCTGCTGTTCTCTCCTCTCGGTCTTGCCGGGTGATGAGATAGAGCCGCCCGCACCGCTGACTGTTTTCCACAGCGGTGCACAGGCGGCAACCTAAAACACCAACAAAAAACATACTGAAATTTCTGTAAACAAAGAAAGGATGCTGTTACCATGGCAAAAACTTTAAAAATCGGTTCGGTCGGTCTGGGTCGTCTGGGCTATGAGCACGCAAAGAATATCGCAAACTATGTCACCGGCGCAGAGCTGACCGCCATCTGCGACACGGACGCAGAGCGCGTAGCACAGGTAGCCGAGGAGCTGAACGTTCCCTACACCTACACGGACGTAGCTGAGATGGTCAAGAACCCGGATCTGGATGCGATCGTTGTCGTTTCGCCCTCCATGTTCCATGCCGAGCACATCAAGCTCGCACTGGATGCAGGCAAGCACTGCTTCTGCGACAAGCCGCTCGACACGACGGTTGAAAAGTGCAAGTTGGCAGAAAAGGCTGTGGAAGCCCATCCGGACAAGGTGTTCATGCTCGGCTTCATGCGCCGCTTTGATGATTCCTACGCAGAGGCCAAACGCCGCATCGATGCAGGCGACATCGGCAAGGTCGTTCTCGTCCGCTCCTACACGCAGGACCCCCGCACCACCATCGAGGGTACGCTCAAGTTTGCACCGCACTCCGGCGGCCAGTATCTGGATATGTGCGTGCATGACCTCGACCTGATCCGCTGGTTTACCGGCGCAGAGGTCAAGCGCGTCTGGGCGATCGGCGGCGTATTCGAGTTTGACCTGTACCGTGAGCTGAACGACGCAGATAACTGCTGCGCAACCGTACAGCTGGACAACGGCGCAATGGGCTTCATGTTCACCAACCGCACCCACGGTGCAGGCTGCAACGTAGAAACCGAGATCATCGGCACGCACGGCACGCTGCGCATTGCAAATGTCGGCGCAAAGAACCTGCTTCAGATTGTAGACGGCTCCGGCGCACGCGAGGAGTACTATCCGGACTTCCTCAGCCGCTGGCATCAGGCCTATATCAATGAGATCCAGGAGTTCGTATCCTGCATCAACGAGGGCCGCAAGCCCGGTGTCACCGTTTACGACGGCACCAAGGTTTCTCAGGCGGCATACCGCTGCAAGGAATCCTTTGAAACCGGCGAAATGCTGGTGAACGAATAATCATCGTTGCATCACGGGGCGGGCAGAGAACGCATCTGTCCGCCCGGTACCGCCATTCATTCTGTTTCCCAAGAGACCGGAAGGAGGACTCTGACATGAGCAAAGAAATCAAAGTCGGTGTCATCGGCTGCGGTGCGATCGGCAGACAGCATATCGCACGCCTGATGAACACGATTCCCGAAACGCGCGTGGTTGCCGTTGCGGATTATTATCAGCCGTCTGCGCAAGCGGTTGCAGAGCAGTACGGCATCACCTGCTGCGCCACCGGCGAAGAACTGATCGCACTCCCCGAAGTAGATGCTGTGCTCGTCACATCCGCAGACCCGTCCCATGCGGGCTATGTGCTCGAATGCATCAAGGCGGGCAAATTCGTATTCTGCGAAAAGCCGCTGGCGCAGACCGCACAGGAATGTGAGGAGATCATCCGCGCAGAGGTTGCAGGCGGCAGACGGCTGGTGCAGGTCGGCTTCATGCGCCGTTATGACCGCGGCTATGCTGCCATGAAGCAAGCGATCGAGTCCGGAGAGATCGGCGCTCCGCTGATGATCCACTCGTGCCATCGTAATATGTCGCAGGCGCCCGGCTTTGCGACCGACTACGCAGTAACGCGTGTTGCAATTCACGAAATTGATATTTCCCGCTGGCTGCTGGACGATGAATACGCTGAGGCGCAGGTGCTGGCAGTCCGTCAAAGCAAAAACACACAGGGGGACTGGCTCAACCCGCAGATCATGATGCTGACCACCCGTTCGGGACAGCGCATCGATGTAGAGGTACAGACCGACGGCGCATATGCCTATGATATCCAGTGTCAGGTAGTCGGTGAGAACGGCACGGTCAGCCTGCCCGATCCGTCGGCTGTGGTCAAGCGCTCGGGCGCAGCCTGCAGCTTCCCGATCATGACCGACTGGTCGCAGCGTTTTATCGAAGCGTATGACATTGAGTTCGGTGCATGGGCCAAGGCTCTGCTGAACGGTGCACCGGACGGTCCGTCCGCATGGGATGGCTACGTTGCCTGTGTCACCGGCGATGCACTCATTCTCTCCCGCCAGACCGGCAAGCCGGAAGCGATCGAGCTGATGGAAAAGCCGTCCATCTACTAAATGGTTTCTGCCTGAATCTATTCCCATTTTTTCATGCCCTGCGTATCGCAATGCGTGCGCAGGGCATCCTTTTGTCGTTTTCCCTGCGCTGTTCCGTAAAGGAGCAGGGCTGACCAGACCGATCACCCGCTCTGCAAACAAAAAAGACATCTCTCGCTGTCTTTTGGTTTGTCGAAAAGCCTTCGCGCCCGCAGGGCGCGGCTTTTCATCGAGCTTCGATCAAAAGTGCAGTTTCGATCGAGAAGCTATTGCATCATATCCCGCTTGATCTTCCCAACCCGGATATAATACCAGACCAGGCGGCAGTAAATCCTATGGAAAGTACCAGCACCGCCCGAATGCCTGCATCAATGCGTGCCGCGTTTCGTGCACCGCGGTTCTGCCCCATGTAGGCTGTCATGGCATAGCCAAACGCCACCGATGCACTTTCGAGTATGCCATACAGCTTATTTGCCGCCGTATAGCTCGCTACGAACACCACGCCGAAGCCGTTCAATACGGACTGCAGCACCATGCCGCCCAGTGTGATCATGCTCATCTGCAGACCAGTCGGAATACCAAGACGGCACAAGTGCAGCAAAATCGCAGGGTCGGTTTTCCAGTCGGCTTTGGCCAGCTGAACGAACGGCAGCCGTCGCAATGACCGCAGACACAACAGAAACGCAATCAGCTGTGCCAGTACGGTTGCGAACGAGGCTCCGAAAATGCCCCAGCCAAACCCCATCACGAACAGCAGGTCGAGTGCAATATTGGCAAAGCTTGCCGCGATGATCGCGAGCAGCGGCGTTTTACTGTCGCCCAGACAGCGCAGCACGGCCGCCGCCATATTGTATGCAATAATGATGAGTGAGCCGCCGAACTGCACATATAAGTATGTCTGTGCTCCACCGAACACTGCAGGATCGGTGTGCAGCAGTGTGAGCAGCGGCCTTACCAGCAGCAGGCTGATGATCGTCACTGCGATGCCGAACCAGCACGACAGCTTAATGATCATAGCCAGCACGCGGCGCAGCCGGTCGTATGCGCCCGCGCCGAACTCCTGTGCCGCGAGAATCGCAAAGCCCTGCGTAAAGCCCTGCAGTCCCCACAAAACCAGCCAGTTGATCCAATCCGCCGCACCAATGGACGCCAATGCCTGCATGCCGACACCGCGTCCGATGATAATCGTATCCACAATGGTATATAGCTGCTGAAACACGCTGCTCAACATCAGCGGCAGCGAAAACAGCAGAATTAACCGTATCGGACGGCCATGTGTCATATCGGTAACACGAGCCATACCGCACCTCCCTTGCGAAAAATCAGCAAAACCCAAAGCACAGAAGGAGACGAAACTGCACTTCGGGTTTCGAGGCGGTGATACCGCCGCTGATATGATCAGAAATCAGATAAAGTCACCGCACAGGCTGAGCGCTGCCTCATCTGCAATAACGATCGCATCATTATGCAGCTGCAGGATCGATCCGGGCACTTTGGGCGTCACCGGACCGAAACAGGATTCTCAAACAGCAAGAGTGTCCAAATGAAAGATATAGTGGTAAAATAGAGCTATGAAAAAGATGACAGTAGAGGCATGGAAGAAATGCCCGGTATGTGGAAAAACTAAAAATCAGGTACGAGCAGGATATAATGGGTCAGGAAGTCAACGCTGCAAATGTAAGGAGTGCGGCAAATACTACACAATAAACCCTAAACAGCACACGTATCCGGAATAAACCCGAAAACTGGCACTAAAGATGTACTATGGCGGGATCAGCGGACGAAGTGTTGGAAAGATTCTGCACATGAACAAATTCAATGTGATGAATTGGATAAAAAAGCCAGCTGCAAGGAGAATTCAGCGCCCAAACAGACACCAAAGATCGTGGAAATGGATGAACTGTATTGGTTTTTGAAGTACAAACCGAGAACAAAAACGCGGGAAAATAGGGACTATCCCGAATTCTGTGTAACCGCCAAAATGCGGTGTAAAATAGAACTTATATTTCAAGGCGGGAGCGGCGTTGGCTGCGCCCGCCTTGTTTACAACATAACGCCGACATGGGCGGAAGTCAAGGGACACCCTCGTCCATTGGAGCCTCGCCGGCGGCGTAGCGCCCCTTGACCTTCGAGCCGGGTTGTTAATCGGGCATCCGATCCTCGAAGTAGATTGCCAGCTGAGCATGAATCATGCTCCAGTCCTGCCGGCGGCCGGTCCGCTTTTTCGTGATGTCGATCATCGCCAGATACAGCATTTTGAAAAGGCTGTCATCGGTCGGAAACACGGATTTCGACTTGGTTACCTTCCTGAGCTGACGGTTGAAGCCTTCGATAGTGTTGTTCGTATAGATCAGCCGCCGAAGTGCCTGAGGAAACTTGAAATAGGTACTGAGATTTGCCCAGTTATCCCTCCACGACTGAGAAATTTTGGGGTATTTCTTGTCCCAGTGTTCTGCGAACGTGTCTAACGCGTCCAAAGCAGCCGGTTCATCTACCGCTGCGTAGACTGCTTTCAAGTCAGCCATAAGTGCCTTCAAATCCTTGTAGGAGACATATTTGCTGGAATTTCGAAGCTGATGGATGATGCAGTTCTGGATTTCCGTCTTGGGATAGACCGCCTCGATCGCCGCAAAAAAACCGGTCAAATTGTCCGTGCAGGCGATAAAAATATCCTCGATGTCCTGGCTGATGCTGGTCTGATTTTTCCGCAGCACCTTGGGTTCGAATTCGCTCTTGCGATCCCGCGGCACAGATACCTCTACATCGCTAAAACTGGTGCGCAGGGTTTTGCTGCTGTACCCGTTCCGGCTGTTATCCGTGTCCTTGTTCTTGCTGCCTACATTCGCCAGCTGCAGCAGCTCACGAATTTTTTCGCGACGTGTGTTTTCTTCTGGGGTTCTTTTCCTTCTTGCCATTGTGATTACCTCCGTCATCCTGCTTCTATTCTACACCTTGTTGGAGGTTTACACAAAGTTTGGGATGGAGTCGGAGAACTTGTGAAAAATCCAATGGCGCTTATACACACTCTGCCTTATCCAATCAGCTAAAGCGAAGCTTGTAACATAGAAACGCCATAGGTTTTTGAGCCTACGGCGTTTCTTGTGATATTCACAGTTCTAAACTTTCCAGCCACTCGTCAAAAGATTTCTTTGAAACGCGGATTGCATTTTCTATGCGGACGATCCTGAACTCCTCCTGCTTGACGAGCTGATATGCGGTTGTGCGGCCGATGTTGAGCATGGCTGCAATCTGTTCCACGGTATATGTGCGCGGTTCCGGCAGTGACTTTTTCTCTTTCTTGTCCATAGTAACCTCCATGTATTTGCCTTGTCATTTTGACTAAGGGAGTGAAGAATGGCAGTAGCAATCGGCTTTGGCTGGGTGTCCTCTTGCTAAGAATTTGCTAATAGGACCACCCAACGGACACATAAAACTGCGTCAGAATAGGTGTTTTGCACCATAAAGTTCGTTTACTACAAGTCATTCTGCGTAAGGGATGATATTGGAAGTTACATCCGAACCGTGTATCACATGGTAAGCCATACTCCTAAGCATGGGGCCGGAGGTTCAAATCCTCTCTGGGACGCCAGCTAACAACGCCGAAAGCCTTTGTTTTCAAGGGTTTTCGGCTTTTCTTATATAAAAAGCTGTGAAAAAGTTCTTTCACTGTATGGGATAAAATTCTACTCCAAAATTTGATTTTTGACAACCCCTCCAGAATCGAACGGTTGTTATAAGTCAAAAACGCCAGCTAATGTTTAGCAGAAAACGGTATGGGCGAGATCACCCGTGCATTGGTTGGTGTACGAAGAAGGTTATGCGTAAAGTGGGGCTTCGTTGATATGGATGCGTATGAACAAGAATGCCGCTTCTGCTATTTTGCCCGATGTCCTGACGAAAAGACGGATATGGCTTTCCGCAGCATTCCGCTGACAACAGAAAGTTTTCCGTAGAAAGAAGGTGGTGAAGCCGTGTGAGTTTTGATTATTTTTACGGTCAGCAAGGCGTGGATTTACTTTCCACCGTCCATGAGGGCGCAACCGTCCGGGCGATGGAGAAGAAAGGCATACGCACCGGAAAGGGCGAGTTCAACCGCTGAATCAAAGCCACCAACGCCGTTATTCGAGACATCAAGAAGAAAATCACTTCGCTTATGGGCTGGATAGCGGATATGAAAGCAGAGCTTGCCAAGCCGCAGGCACCCGACCTTGTTTCTCTGCTGAACGCCTATTACACCCAGCGCAAAGCCAGGGCGTATTCCCAGAAAGGCAAAATCAGCAACCTAAAGGAGCTGAACGATACCTTCAATTATCTCCGGGCAAACGGCATTTATTCCCTTGAAGATTTGGAACACCGTGTCAGCGAACACAGTGCTGCCACAGAGAGCTTGAAGGTTGGACGCTGATGAATGGATTGATTTTCCTTGCGGTTTAGAGTACAATAAAATTGTCGAAATTACTCAAAACAGTTCAAGGAATAACACCTATTACGAATTACGCTATCGCACAGGAGACTGCTTTCATGCTTAAACAAGGCCTTTACGAGCAAGTAGTGAATACCGAAATCAAAGATGAGCTGCGTCAGCTTCCGGAAGGCAGCAAGCACGTCGAGAAAATCGATGCTGCCGAGTCCTCCGCGGTCTTAACGCAGTACCTGTCCGAAGTCGTTCACAAAGGTCTTGACCGCATTGCCGGTGACGATATTTCTGCGCAGTTAAATCTGGTCAACAAAATTGTTGATCTGATTTCGCAGGAGACAGCGCAGGATGACCTGCGCGATTTTACTGTGGACGATGAGGGCGAGCAGTTATTCGCATTGCTGTCCCGCGATGATCCTATGATGCGCATCGGCCAGAAAAAAGCAAAGGACCTCCCCCGCCCCGAAACATCGATTGCGCAAAGCAGCTTATTTACCGGAGCAGTTCATGAGCCGCAGATGTTTTCCGAGCTGAAGAAAGAAATCGCCTCCGCAGACCGCATTGATATGCTGGTTTCGTTTGTCAAATGGAGCGGCCTTCGTTTAATCATTGATGACCTTCAGCATTTTGCGGAACGCGGCGGCAGGCTCCGCGTTATTACGACAACATACATGGGCGCAACAGACGTGAAAGCGGTGGAAGCGCTTCGCAAGCTCCCCAACACAGAAATCCGTGTATCTTACGATACCGAGCGTACCAGACTTCATGCAAAGGCGTATATGTTCTATCGTGAAACCGGCTTTACCACGGCGTATGTCAGTTCTTCCAACCTCTCCAATCCGGCTATGTCCAGTGGACTGGAATGGAATGTTAAGCTGACAACCAAGGATATGCTGCCGACCATTCAGAAGATGGAAGCAACCTTCGATAGTTATTGGAACACCGCCAGCTTTGAAGTCTATGAGGACGGGTGCAGGGAAAGACTGGAGCGTGCACTGTCAACAAACGGAAAGGCCAATCCGACAAGCGAGATGCAGTTCGTTTTCGATATTCAGCCCTACCCATACCAGCAGGAGATTTTGGATCGCCTGCAGGCAGAGCGCGAGGTGCGTGGCTATTACCGCAATCTTGTCGTTGCGGCAACCGGCACCGGCAAAACCTTAATCTCCGCCTTTGATTACCGACGGTTCTGCAAAGCCTTTTCCGGTTCGAAGCCCCGTCTGCTGTTTGTCGTTCATCGAGAGGAAATTCTGAAACAGAGCCGAAGTGCCTTCCGCGCTGTATTAAAGGACCCCAATTTCGGAGAGCTTTTTGTGGGCAGCTTCAAGCCGAGCAGCCTGGAGCATCTATTTATTTCAGTGCCGAAAAATGTGCGGGAAGGTGTCAAATGGCTGCCGGACAAGCAGGTCGATGTGTTCTTTATCACGCTCAACAAGGCGGACAAGGACTACTCCCCGACTACCATGTACAACGACTATTCGATCAACGAAAGCCTGTTCCATTGGCAAAGCCAAAGCACGACCTCCGATACGGCAAGCACCGGTCAGCGTTATATCAACCACCGGCAGCGCGGCAGCAAGGTCGTTCTCTTTGTGCGGGAGTTCAAGCAGGACAGCATTGGCGCTGCACCGTATACCTGTCTTGGAACGGCAGCCTATGTGAAGCACACCGGCAGCAAGCCAATGAATATTACATGGCATCTGGACCAGCCGATTCCGGCGAAGTATCTTCGCAAGACGAACAAGCTGGTCGTCGGATAAGGAAGGTATTTTATGAAAACAATCCGAGTGGTCGCCGCAGTCATTCGTGATGGCGAAAAAATCTTTGCCACCATGCGCGGCTATGGTGACTTTAGGGGACTATGGGAGTTTCCCGGCGGAAAAATTGAGTCCGGCGAAACACCGCAGGAGGCCTTAAAAAGAGAAATCCGGGAGGAACTGGCCTCCGAGATTTCGGTTGGTGAATTGATTGACACCGTTGAATTTGATTATCCGACCTTTCACCTTTCAATGGATTGCTTCTGGTGTCAGCTGATTCGCGGTAATCTTGAACTGTTAGAGGCGGCCGAGGCGCGATGGCTGACAAAGGAAACGCTGAAAAGCGTGGATTGGCTGCCGGCTGATTTAGCTCTGGTTGATAAAATTGAGAAAGCGCTCGCTTTGCTGCCATCTTGAACTGTAATGCACGGCGGTGCAGCCATTATCTGCGAAGCCTTTCCGGTATTCAAAAAAACGGATATGCGAAAAATAATCGTCTTGCCGAAACTTGTTGACAGCAAAACCGGTTGGATGTATATTGGTTTACACAGAAACCAGACGCAAACCGGTATTATGAATACCGAACTGATGCATTTATTCGTTAATCAGACAGCAAATTACATGAATGTTGCAAGAGGAGCATTACTTTGACCCATCTTTTCGCCCTGTCCGCAGCGGCCACCGATATTATGAGCATTTCGCTTCGTTCCCGCCTGTCCGCCGCGCGGCTGACGTATATCGACAGCCTGCACGGCG
The DNA here is from genome assembly GCF_003474415.1 of Butyricicoccus sp. AM05-1. Classification (NCBI taxonomy): domain Bacteria; kingdom Bacillati; phylum Bacillota; class Clostridia; order Eubacteriales; family Butyricicoccaceae; genus Butyricicoccus; species Butyricicoccus sp. AM05-1. The sequence continues at coordinate 188,871 of NZ_QUDG01000003.1, forward strand.
TCTCCCGTCAGCAGAGCTTCACCGCTTCCCTGCTGCTGGACGAGGCGGTGCGCCGCTGTTTCCCGTCCGTGCCGCGCCCGCTCGACATTGCCGCGAACGAGAACGGCAAGCCGTATCTGACCGCCGCGCCGGATGTCCATTTCAGCCTGTCGCATTCCGCCGCATGGGCGGTCTGTGCGGTGAGCGACCACCCGGTCGGCGTAGACATTCAGCAGTGCCGCTCCTTCAAGCCCAATATTGCCGACCGCTTCTTCCACCCCGATGAGGTGCAGTACCTGTCCTCGCTCTCGCCTGCCGAGCGCGAAAACGCGTTTTACACACTGTGGGCGCTCAAGGAAAGCTACGTCAAGGCTGACGGCCGCGGTCTGCGGCTGCTGCGGCAGTTCTGCGTAGATATCGCCTGTCAGCCGCCGGCAATCACCGTCGGCGCACCCTGCTCCCTCTTTGTGCCGGATTTTCCCGATCCCGCCTACAAGCTCGGCGTATGCGTGCAGGAAGAACACTCCGAAGCACCTGCTCTCACTGTTTTACAGCATCTATCCACCCCATAAAACGCAAAAAGAACCGATACCATAAGGTATCGGTTCTTTCTGTTTATTCAGACTCTTTCGCCTTGCGAACCGCTGTTGCCAGCTGATCCGAGCAGCTTGTGCCGCGTCCGCTGCACGAAATGCCCTTGAAGTAGCCTTCAATCTGCTCCACGGTCATGCCCTCGACCACGCGGCTGATCGCCTGCAGGTTGCCGTTGCAGCCGCCCTTGAAGGATACGTTGTGCACGGTATCGCCGTCCAGATCAAACGAGATGTTCATCGGACATACGCCGTGCGGCTTGTAGTCAAAATGCTGCATGTCTTTCCTTGTCCTCCCTAACTTATCAGAGCAGGGTGCGGATATGCGCCGCTGCCTGCTCAAATGTGCTTACCTCGGTATAGGACAGCTCACCGACCGGTTTCGGTTTGTCCGTCCAGTTGAGCCACACGCCGTCAATGCCGACGTCAAGCGCGCCCTGAATATCGTGCGTGAAGTTGTCGCCGACCATGACGGTCTCCTCCGGCAGACAGCGGCATTTGTGCATCGCCAGCCAGAAGATCGCCGAACCCGGCTTATCCACACCGGCTTCCTCACTCGTAACAAGGCAGTCCACCTTGTCGGCAATGCCGAGGTACTCCAGCTTTTCCATCTGGATATCCGCCAGCATGTTGGTGCAGATGGCCACCTTAACGCCCGCCGCACGCAGCTCATCCAAAAACTCATCCACGCCCGGGCGCAAGGTCATCTTAGCGAACACCGCATTCCAGTACACGCGGAATGCCTCGCGCGAATAGCGAACGGCGTTCAGGCCCATGCGCTCGAGTGCGCCCTGCGCAAACAGCACACGGTCATGCGTGGGCGGCATGGCAGGCTGCTGCCGTGCCAGACGCTTGCGGTTGACGCGGAATGCGTCCGCGAACCCCTTGCCTTTGTCTCCAAACGTGCTGATGGCCCACTCCTCCAGCTTTTCGTAGGCGTAGGCGTCCCCGGCCTGAAAGCTGGTGTATAACGTGTCATCCAGATCGAAAAAAACTGCTTTTAATCCCATAAAATCCTCACAAAAGTTTTTCGTTATAGACTGCGCGGCTGCCGCCTACAAACTTCGGACGGCGGCGTGCGCACAGCAGAACGGCTTCGCCGATCTTCTTGGTCTCAATGCGCAGCGGTACGACCACCGGCTTGATGTGCATGCCGATCAGCGTTCCGCCGATGTCCATGCCCGCAGAGGCGCTCTGCTTGAGCGACTCAACCGCCACCGGATCATCAAAGCGCTTGTACGCGGTCGTGCCGAACGAACCGCCTGCCTTGGGCTGCGGAACGACGTTGACCTCCTCCAGACCGAACTGCTCTGCCACAGCACGCTCCACGATCAGCGCACGATTGAGGTGCTCGCAGCACTGTGCCGCCAGCTCCACGCCGTGCTCATGCAGTACGCTGTGAATGCCCTCGAATACCGCTTCGGCTACCTCTACACTGGAATGCGTGCCGATCTTCTCGCCCAGGATCTCACTTGACGAGCAGCCGACCACAAACAGGTCGCCGATCTTCAGCTTGGCTGCCTCGCAAACCTGCTCTGCCGCCTTCGCACTTTGTTCTCTGATTTCAGAAAGCTCCATTTTTCATGCCTCCTTTTTATTTATATAGTATAACACAAGTTTGAGAACTTGTTAAGACCCCAGAGCATAGCATGACAATGGAGAATGCAATCATTATAGCTTTGTTATATTGCAAGGCGGGGTGCCCGGCAATATTTCATTTCATTCATTTTCTATTCTCCATTCTCAATTTTCAATTTACAGGGTGATCTTATGAACAAAAATCCACAGACCAAGGAGAGTATTCCTGCCGGTCTGCTTTCGCTTGCGATGGCCTTTGTGCCGACGCAGGAATTTGATACGCCGTATGATCCGGTGCTGGCGTTCTCGCGCGGCACGATCTTTCCGGCACTCGACAAGCCGTTTCTCGGAGAGGAGGCCGTGCCGCAATGACCGACAAGGAGAAGCTGCTCGGGCGCGTGCGCATGTACGATTTCGCGCTCGTCGAGGTGATCGAGTACCTCGACGGCCATCCGGACAACGCTGCCGCGCTCAAATACTACAACGAAATGCGCACGGCGTTTGACAAGGCCGCCGCTGAGTACGAGGATGCATTCGGTCCGCTGACCGCCCGCGAGGTGGATACCTGCAGCGGACATTGGACGTGGATCGACGATCCGTGGCCGTGGGAAGGAGCTGAGGACTGATGTGGTCATACGATAAACGATTGCAGTTTCCGGTAAAGATCAAGAATCCGAATCCGCAGACCGCCAAAATTGTTATCTCTCAGCTTGGCGGCCCGGACGGCGAGCTGGGTGCGTCCATGCGCTACCTCAACCAGCGGTATGCCATGCCGTATAAGGAATGCAAGGGCATTTTGACGGACATCGGCACGGAAGAACTTGCCCACATGGAGATGATCTCCGCCATCGTGTACCAGCTGACGCGCAATCTCACGCCCGAGCAGATCAAGGAGGGCGGCTTTGACGCCTACTTTGTCGATCACACGACCGGCATTTACCCGCAGTCGGCCTCCGGTGTGCCGTGGAGCGCCGCAACGTTCCAGTCCAAAGGCGACCCGATCACTGATCTGTTTGAGGATATGGCAGCGGAAGCTACACCTTTACAAGAACAATCCTTTAGGCTTTTCGCACCATTTTAGTGTATATATCGCCGCATTTCTGTATATTATCATACGCGGTATACTCATTGAACGATAATTGATCAAAAATTCCAATGAATCTCTATGGGAACCGTTTTCGTGCCCTTTGCGCGCCGACCGACAGTCACATAGTCAATCAGCGTATCGACCATCTCACGATTCAGGTGCTCAATGTTCATGTACTTCTCGACCAGCGCACGGCGGTTATCTCCGATAGCGATTCGCTCCTCAAGTTCTCGCATCTGCTTTTCGCCATCCTCGATCACATGCTCCAGCCGATCACGCTCTCCGGCAAAATCTTTCGACATAGCAAGATAGTCCTGCTCTGTCAGCAGTCCCTTTACCTTGTCGAGGTACAGATTGCGAATGCCTGTTGTATATTCCTCCTGCTTCTGACGATAGGTGTTGATCTCCTTTTGCAGGCATTTCTTCTGTTTCTGCAAATCCTTGCAGAACGCTACGCTCTCGGCCGCTTCATCCTTATCGAGAAATTCCTGCGCCATCCGGTTCAGCTCTTCCAGTACAGCTTCCTCCAAATGGCTGACCGCAATAAACGCACCGGGACAGGCTTCCACAGAGATATGCCGATTCGGACATTGCAGATAGTGCCGGTCCTGCGTCTTGGAGGACCGAAGCGTATAGCCGCAATATGCGCACCGTGCTTTGCGTGCGAAAATACCAATTTTTCCATCACTGAACGGTCTGCTGCGCTCTGCTCGCCGCCGACATACCTTGTTCCACAGTTCCTGGTCAATAATCGGCTCGTGCGTACCACGCACAACATACCACTGATCTTTCGGACGCGGCTTACACTGCTTGGTTTTATACGACACACTGCCATACTTGCCCTGCACCATATTGCCGATGTAAATTTCATTTTCCAGCATATCCGCAATCGCAAAGTATTTCCACAAGGTGCTGTTTTTGCTCACCGCCTGCTTGTAGCGTAAGCCATGCTGTCGTTTGTACTCGGTGGGATTGGGAATCCCGCGTGTGTTCAAAATACGGGCGATCGAAGTTTTCCCATATCCCTGTGCAAATAGATTGAACACCTCACGGACTACTGCTGCCGCTTCTTCGTCTATCAGCAAATGCCCTTTGCGGTCAGGGTCTTTGCGGTAGCCGTATAGTGCAAACGCACCGATATGCAAACCGTTGACACGGCGGTTGGTCAGTACGCTGCGAATGTTATCCGACATATCTTCCAGATACCATTCGTTTACAAGACCGTTGATCTGACGTGATTTCTTGTTGCCCTTATTGTCCGTATCCGCATTGTCTACAATGCTGACAAAACGGATACCCCAGATGGGAAACAGACCGTGGATATACTTTTCCACCAGTTCCAATTCACGGGTAAAACGTGACTGTGTTTTGCAGAGGATAATATCGAACTTGTGCTGTTCTGCGTCTTTCAGCAGCCGCTTAAACTGCGGCCGCCGCCTGTCTGCACCAGTATAATCATCATCACTGTAAATCTGATAAACTTCCCACCCCTGTTCTTCTGCATACTGCACCAGCATTGCTTTCTGATTCTGAATGCTGCCCGAATCATCGGTCGCACATAGCTTGTTTTTATCTTCCTCGGATAAACGGCAATAAATTGCTGCTTTTTTCATGTTCTATCCCTCATTCAGATAAGAACAAGCTGTTTCCTACTTTTATTGTAACGCATAACTGCACTTTTGTCATTGCCTTTTCTCCGTAATTTTCGTTTCTGTCCGTTCGATACGATTGATCATCTCTACCCATTTCTCTGTAAATCGTTTCCGGTCGCAGGTTTCCCCTCCATTCTGAAAAACGTGTGTGCAAACCGCTTTGATCTGCTGTTTTGCCATACGGCTTCACCCTTCCTTTCAGAATAGCCTATGTTGCTCTCTGCTAATGTAAAACCCGCCTGCTGCAAAACAGGCGGGTTTTCTCATTCTACTCTCAAATCCAGTATTCGTTGCGGTCACTGTCCATGATGAAATCGTGTTCGTGCGAAACCTCGGTCACGACGGACGAGGGCGCATCCGCCCATGTACGGAGATTGCCGCTGTAATCGGAAACATCCGGCGAGGTGTCGCGTCCGGTAATCTGGCAGATTGCCTTTGCGAACGTCAGACGGGATACATCACCGCTCAGGCCAATGTTTGCCTTTGTCGCATACGCCACCAGTGAATTAAGCTGACCAGATGTAGCCCAGATACGCAGATAACCGTTCTTCGAGATCGTATAGTTGATCTCGTAATCGTCACCCTCGTCCATGCGAGCGGTATCAAATGCGGACGCAGGCAGAACGCCGATGGAAACGAAATACTTTGCTTCTTCCGGAATATCGTACTTGTATTTCGGAACGGTAGCCGTGCCGCGCGGCAGCCAAGTGTTGCCGCCGTTAGCAATCAGACGATATACAACCGTGCAGGCTTCCTGCAGGGATACGCGATCATTCGGCCGCCACAGGCCGTCCGCGTAGCCACCGAACAGCTGATAGTGAATATCCGTCAGCTCCGGTGTACCAGACGAAACGACTTCAATCTCCGGCGAGCGGCCCGAAGCGAAACCATTGGCACCCGTGGCCGCGGCAAGATTCGTGTACGTCTTGCCGCCAGCGTCGGTCTTAAACTCAACCGTAATTTTCACTACACGTTTTTCATGCGGACCAATGTCACCGAGTTCCAGCGTGAACACTTTGTTCTGGAAACTCCATTTGCCGTTCAGAACACCGTCCACATAGACGTTGTTCTTCAAAACCGGCGTTACCAGCGTAGTATCCAGCGTGTCTTTGAGAATAACCCGTTTCCACGTCTGGTTAGAATCGTTGCCAACCGTGATGGTAAAAGTGGCACGTTTGCAGTCTGCCGAAACGCCAGAACCCACATTCACCACAGTTTTATCCACCTCTTTGGTGACATAAAACGCGGTGGTGTCGTCCGGCTGTTCTGTCGTGTCAGGAATCGTTACACCCTTATCCGTTGCAGTGCCGTGACCGTTATCGCCGTCAAGTGAAGCCGTATTGGTAATCGTTGTTCCAGCCGCATTTTCAAGCACCTGCACGTCAAAAGTGATTTCAGCCGATTCACCCGGTTCAAGATCACCTACGAGTACAGACAGCGCATTGCCGCTCAAATGATACAGCGCGAACTCATTGTTGAGATACACGCCGCCTACCAGCTTAACGCCAGTCGGGAGCGTATCGGTCATTACGACATTCTTCCATGCGGCAGTTGCCTTATTGCCGTTCTTGGCGGTAACGGTGTAGGTGAAAGTATCGCCTACATTGGCAGTGGTGACGCTGGCAGTCTTGTTGACGATCGGAGCCGCTTCGCCCTCGTCAATCTGAACGCCGCCGTCCGGCATGGGCGTTTCCTTGCCGTTATCATCGAGGATAGCGGTATTGACAATGAACTTGCCCTGCGAACCATCATCTACGGTTACATCGAAGCTAAGAACGGTCTGTGCGCCTGCTGCGATAGCATCCGGCGTGAAGGTGATCGTCTTAGTGTCGGCGTTGTAGGAGTAGTTTACCGTTGCAGAACCATTCTCCTGCACGTTTCCTGCAAAACTTACGCCGTCAGGCAAAACGTCAATCACTTTCATGTTCTCCCAATCAGCGGTAGCTGCTGCACCGTTTTCCAGGCGGATAGAATAGGTAATCGTATCACCAACTGCTGCGGTGGTCTTGTTTGCGGTCTTGCTGCTCGCATGACCATCTGCCGTACCATCTTCAATATCCACACCGTTATCCGTACCGCTCTTGTCCGGCGTATTGCTGCCGCTGACGAGGGCGGTATTTTCAATGTGCATACCGTAAGCATCGCTGTTCACAGTTACATCAAAGCGGATAGCCTTGGTCTGGTTCGGCGCGATCTCACCGAGCGATACGGTCAGGGTCTTGCCGGTATTGTCGTACTGATATTCTGCGGAGTAGCCGTCTACGGTTACATTGCCGCGGAAGGTCAGTCCGTCCGGAATGGTATCGGTCATAACCGCGTCGCGGATATTCACATCTGCACCAGTCGCATTCGCTGCGTTTACGGTGTAGGTGATCGTATCGCCAACCTTAGCAATGGTTTTGTCTGCGGACTTGGAAACAGTCAGCAGCACGTCACCGTCTGCGATTGCTACACCATCGTCCTTGTCCTGCACCGGGTCTGCATTATCAGAGGTCAGCGTTGCAAGGTTCTGGATGATGGTGTTGTACGCGGATTCGTTCACCGTTGCGGTAAAGCCGATGATCTGCTTTGCATCCGGCTCAATCGTGACGATCTGGACGGTCAGCAGGCGGGTGTTTTCATCGTAGGTGTAATCGTTGGTGTTCTTGCCGTTCAGCGTGACAGAACCGTATTCAAAGGTCAGTCCAGCCGGAAGAACATCGGTGATAACGCCGTTCTCAACCGGAACAGTTGCGGTATCATCATTCTTTACGGTCAGCGTGTACGCAATCTTATCGCCCACGCGGGCAGAGGACTTGTTTGCAGTCTTGTCGATCTGTGGCTTTGCCTTGCCGTCACCAACGGTTACGCCATTGTCCTTGCCGCTGGTGTCCGGCGTGTTGTCGGACTTCATCACAGCGGTGTTGTAGATAGTCTTGCCGTATGCGGCGGTGTTGACCACTGCAACGAAAGTTACCGTTGCGCTTTCTTCCACGCCGAGATCACCGACCTTGACGGTCAGAACGCGGGATGCTTCATCATAGCTGTAATCGTTGGTCAGCTTGCCGTTGAGCGTGACAGAACCGTACTGAATATCCAGTCCGTTCGGAATGGTATCGGTCAGCACAGCGCCCTTGATTGTCACGCTTGCGAACTCGCCGTTTGCCAGCTTGATGGTGTAAGTCACTTTATCGCCAACATTGGCAGCGGACTTGTCCGCAGTCTTGGTAACTTCCGGCTTGGTCTTGCCGTCACCAATCTCAACGCCCTTGTCCTTGTCCTCGGTGTCCTTGATGTTATCGCCGGAGAGGACAGCGGTGTTGTGTACGGTCTTGCCGTAAGCCGACTTGCCCACGGTCACAGCGAAAGTTACGGTGCGGGCAGCGTTCGGCTTCAGATTGCCGATCACAACAGACAGCTTGCGGCTGGCGTTGTCATAGCTGTACGGATAGGACTTGCCATCCACCTGCACGCTGCCGTCTACGAAGTCAAATTCAGCCGGAATGGTATCTGCCATTTTAGCGTTTTCGATTTCGTAAACAGCACCGTCACCGTTGCCAACCTTGACGGTGTAGGTGATCTTGTCACCGACATTCGCGGTTTCTTTATCCGCAGTCTTGGTCACATACGGCGCGGTATCGCCCTTTTTGACATACACGCCATCGTCCTTGTCCTCGTAAATGTTGGTTTTCTTGCCGTCCGCAGCGGTCACATAACCGTTCGTACCCTTGGCAACAGCGGTGTTGTAGATCGTCTGATTGTACATATCACCGTTGATTTTTGCCTTGAAAGTGGCAATCACGGTCTTGCCAGCGGCAATATCACCGAGGCCCACGGTCAGAGTGCCGTTCTTTGCAGTGTGGGTAGCCGCTACATTGTTCACATACACGCTACCCTCAACGAAAGTCAGACTGGACGGAATGTTGTCAGTCAAAACAACGCTTTTCCATGCGGAACTTGCCTTTTTATCGTTTGACAGCTTGATCGTGTAAGTGATCTCATCGCCTACCTTAGCGTCCTTGACGCTTGCCGTCTTTTCGATGGACGGGAGCGCATCACCGGTGCTGTACTTATAAGTAATCGTGCGAATATAGCCGCGATACTCATACGCCGGAATGGATTTCGGCGCGGTTTCTGCCTTGCCCGCCGTAGTGACAGACTTTGCGATCTCCTTGCCGCTCATGTCCACGAATTTCTCGACAATGATATTGTACTTGCCATCGTTGTACTTCGCGTCATGCCATTCTTCGGCGGTATGGGATACCGTTGCTTCCATAAGGTTTGTGTAGCCCCAGAACGATTCTGCAAGATCGTTGTACGGATTTCGCACTTTCAGTGCTTTCAGCTTTTCGCGGGTAACAGTGCGGTTAATCATGCTGTTCACCAGCGTTACGGTTTCGGTTCGGGTAATCTCCTTGTCGGGACGGAAAGTGCCGTCGGGATAGCCCTGAATCCATCCTGCTTCGCTCGCAGCGTTGATATAGCTGTATGCCCAGTGACCTTTCTCTACATCGGAAAAAACCTTGCCGCTGGTGTATTTGAGGTTCTGGAAACGAGCCGCCAGCGCGGCGAACTCCGCACGACTGATGGGCGCGTTCGGTGCAAAGCTGTCCTTGGACTTACCTTCCAGCAGACCGATATTGTACAGCGTTTCGACCGGCTCATAGAACCAGTTCTTTGCGCTTACATCCTTGAAGGTGCTGTTTGACATACGGCGCGTGAAGCTGGGATAATCACCGTCATACAGACGGTAGAAGATCATAGCAGCTTCGGCGCGGGTCAGATCACCGTTCGGGTGTACGCCCTTGTCGGGATAACCGATGATATAGGTCAAGTCCTTATGCGAATACACATACTCAACACTTTCGGTATAATCTGCGTAGGTGTAGTTTGTGATCGTCTGCGGGGACTTTTCCTCGTGTGTGACGCTGTATGTCTGCTTTTTGGCAATCTCCTTGCCGTTTTCTGTGTCAAGATATTTTGCCGTCACCGAGGACAGCGTGCTTGCAGACTTCGTGCTGACGGCAAACGAACTTGGGATAATCGTTGCCGCCATCGCCAGCGACAGTCCTGCTGAGGTGATTCGCTTTATGATTGACATTGTTTCACTCCTTCACTCCATTTCTGTTAAGTAATCTGAAATACTCAACTGCCCCGGCAGCACGCCGTCCTGCAGCCACCAGTGCAGCACTTCTTCCCCGCTCTGCCAGACGAGCGATTGCCTGCTGTTCTTTATTCATTGCGTCCCATCAGCTTAAAATAGGCTTTCGGGCGTTTCGGCAGTTCCGTCCAGAAAATACAGCGTCCGTACAGATCGTGAACGAAACTCTCACGGCCTAAGTAAAGCTGTACGTCCATTTTGCCGTTCGGATACAGGCACAGAACCCGATGACCGCGTTCCGGCAGTATCTTATTTGCGTTTTTCCATTCCATAGATAAACCTCTCTGTAAAAGCAAAACCGGAGGAATCCATGCGGTTCTTCCGGTTTGTGATTATTCTGTTGTCTGGATTTTTACACTATCATATATATCATCACCTCGCATTTCTCTGTCAGCCTATTCGTCCTCACCCCCGGCTGCCGGGAAACATCAGGCGGTCAGCAGCGTACCGACCTCACAGGCATTGCACCTATCTCGTTGTCCGATCTCATAGCCTGCGACGCTTTCAACGCTCGGACGGTGACTGATCGGGAGTATCATTATCATCTATGCGGGTCATCGCCTTGTCGGGAGCCGCCCGACAGTTCGCGGCTTTGCGCCGCAGCTCTCCGCACAGAATTTGTACCTGATGTTTGATGTTCAGTTGCCAAGGAGCAGTGAGAGAATATTTATCCCCTCACTGTACCCCCAAGAAAAACGCCTACTGAACACCCTGAAAATCAGAATTTTTCAAAATATTTTTTCAGATACTTCAAAATACGATTTCGGCGCTTAAGCATTGCAGCCTGCGTAATACCCAATTTTTGTGCATATTCTCGGGTCGAATAGCCGTCATAGTACAGCGCTTTAATCAGCTTTTTGTCACTTTCCGGCAGTGATTCAATAACTTTAGGCAACTCATCCAGCATTTTTGCTTCATGTTCTGCTTCTTCCTCAAGCAAGCAATATTCCTCCGCACTCAGTTCTGCGTTTTCCAACGTTTTGATATGTATACCATCCTCAATCGTGCGTTCCAGCGATATTTCGCTCTCTGCGGGAATATCCTCTCCGATATATCTTGCACGCCGGTCCATCTGCGAGTATGTATCAAATATCTCGTCCGAAACCTCTACATCCTGTCCGAACACAGTGATGATGTTTGCAACCACGTTGCCGTCCTTATCTTTAATCCGCTTGTAGTTGCGGTTTTTCTGCCACTTTTTCATTTTCAAGCTCCAATCTCAAAGTTTTTGTTTGAGATTGGAGATTATGGATAGCGGGCAATACAGGCTTGCCAGGAATCTATAAAAGAGCGAAATACTCTGCACTTTTTGATTTTAGGGCAAAAAAATAAAGCCTTTCGCACAGCTATTAAGCTATACAAATGGCTTTGCTTCATAAAACATTTTACAAATCAAAACGCTACTGACAACACCCTTGATTAGGATTGCAGTAGCGTTCTGATCAAATTTTACAGATTTGAATTTTTTACTTCAATATTTGTACATCCGCCCACATATTATCGCTCACGAAGGCATTCTGGAACTTCCGGCTGATACGATTCAAACAGACAAGTAGTGCCCACAGAAGCGGTTGCTGCAACAATTGCCAGTGCAGTAATAATCTGACCACCATGCACAATACACCAGTTGATAAATTTTTTCATAAAGATGCACCCTCCTTTTTACGACTTGCAAAATGTAATTTTATTTTTCCAGCAATCATCGTAGATGATGCTAAAAATCCACTGATAAGATAGTATTCTATATAACTGTTATTGGGCTGAACCCAAAGAAATACTATACATACAACCACATTCGCCAGCAATATCCATATACTTCTATTTCTGCTAATTCTACGACGTTTGTATGTAATCTGTTTATTAGCTGATTCGACCGGAGATAACAGCAAAATCAATATTGTTTCAATCACAATGAAGCAAAGAACTAAAGGAGGCTCAGCAATACATCTCAGAAAAACTGATACCAAGTAAATTCCTGCAAATATTATACAGCAATTCAAATGATTATCCGCATGGTATCCCCCTGCAAACAAGCGCAACGGAATAAATCCCAAAAAGTAAAATAAAATATACCTTTCTTCATGTAGTATAAATGAACACATTACCAAAATTACAATATTTAGAACTGCAGAAACAATCAATTCCAAGCCATACGCACAGATTTCCCATTGCTCATTTGATACAATAATCCGCTTCTTTTGGAGATAGTTACAATAAGAATCGACAAATTTCTTCATAAAAATACTCTATTCTCTCTTATTTACTTTACTATACCTGATACCCACTATTATATCGACCTCTTGAAGTATTTCAATGTCCTTGCAGAGTTTAGTCATGTTTTTGCAGTAATTAGTTGAAAAGATAGTATAACTATTATAAAATAATAGTATTAGTCGCTTCTAATTGGTATCCATACTACTTAGAATAATAGTATCGCTATACCTGAGGTGATTATAAATGACAGGTCTTGGAGAAATTATTCAAGCCAAACGAAAAGAGTTAGGGTTGACGCAAGAGCGTCTTGCTGAGAAAATCGGAAAAACCGCCGGATATATCGGCCAAATTGAACGCGGACTCAGTTATCCATCTTATCCGGTTTTATTACAGTTGATTGAGACATTAGAACTTGATGTACAATCTTTATTCTGCACATCAACACTCGAAGAAAGCGCAAAACTGAAGCAAGAATACGCACAACTCTATTCCAAACTCTCAAAGAAACAGCAACAATTAGCCCTTGGAATGTTAAAACTTATTTCGAGATGTGATTTTTAACAGGAGTATTTATGCGAATTGCAATTTGTGATGATGAAGATCAGGAACGGCTCAATATCGAAGCATTAGTCAAGCGATATGCCCCCGAATTATCTATTGTCCTTTTTTCCTCAGCAGACGAACTGCTGGCAGCAGCGAAGACGACATTTTTCCCATTGATTTTTCTGGATATTGAAATGGATGATACAAATGGCTTTGATGCTGCAGAAGAACTTATGTCAGGAAGCGCAAAACCGCTTATTGTTTTTGTAACCAAGAGCACCGAATATACGATTCGTGGTTATGATGTGGCTTTTCATTATCTTGTAAAACCTCTTAATGAGGCAAAGTTCCACGAAGTTCTAAAGCGCGCTTTGCGTCTGATTATTCCGCAGTATTTTACATTCTCCTCGAACGGCGAATTGTATCGTATCCCTGTACAAGAAATTCTGTATTTCGAGTCTCGTAATTATATGCTTTTCGTTCATACACAGCAGCAGATTTACAAAGCTCGCTTGAGCCTGAAAGAGGTCGAACCCCAATTATCATCAGCCAATTTTCTTCGTATTCATGCCAGTTTCTTAATCAATCTGCATCATGTAATTCGCATAACAAAAGACGATATAGAAATGCAGGACCATCAACTCATCAAAATCAGTAGAAACCGAAAGAAAGATGTCATTGCAGCTTTTACAAAGTTTGCGAGGGAAAACATATGACTTTGCTAATTGAAGCCCTCAGTGGTGTATTAGACACTTTTCTACTCTATCTTTTTGCATCTGGATTTTACTCAAAATATCGCAGCACTAAATACAAAGGACATTTATACTTGCTTGTAGGTATTTTTATTATCGTGATGAGCTGTATCCCTATGCCGGGTATACTTCGTATCCTACTTAGCTGGAGCATTATCAGTGTATCAACATATGCGATTTTTGAATCCACTGTTCGCAAGGCACTTTTAACTTCAACAGCATTTATAACCCTCAGTGTGTTGGTTGACGTAATATGTGAATATCCTTTTTATCTCTCCGGCATTTCACGAACGATTATCCTCGGACAGGGGTTAGCACGCTGCATATTTATCATCTTTGCAAAGCTGATAAACTTGCTGCTCATTCTTTTTATTGTCACACTGTTCGGCAAAAAAGGTTTACTTGATATTCCATTCAAAGAATTGCTCCCACTCACGACCTGCCAGCTCGTCAGTGTATTTATCTGCATTGTATCATTGGAATTGGTCGGAACCGTATCGCACTTTCTTTTAATATTATTAACACTTTCTATTGCCGGAATTTTGTACATCAACATTGTATTCTTCGTATATATGCGATCTATTCGTACAAATTACGAAAACGAGCAGCAGCGGCGTTTGGCTGAACAGCAACTCGAAACTCAGCTGTCTTATTACGAACAGATGAAATCCGCTAACGAGCAAACGCGAAGCCTGTGGCATGATATAAAGAAGCAATTAACTGCTGTTACTGCATTAGTCAAGGACAGTGATGTATCACAAGCAGAGTTATATCTCGAAACCATTACCAAATCATTTAATTCGCTTAGCAAAATCGTTGATGTAGACCATCCGGTTATTAACGCAATTTTGAATGATGCACTGGGAAAATCCTCGCTTGCCGGTATTACTTTAAAAATCGACGTTTTTGTTTCCCCTCAGCTTGCCCTGTCCCCGCTGGTTTTAAGTGTTATTCTCGGAAATACATTGGATAACGCAATTCGCGCGTGCAGCGGTGTATCTGCCGATACGCCTAAAATCGTAAGTTTAACTTTAAGACAAAAGGACAGTATTCTATATTACCGCATTTCCAATCCCTATGACCCAGAATTTTCTTCTAAGAAACGCGAGGGTATTCATGGTTATGGGCTGAAAAACGTCAGTTCCACAGTAGAACAAATCGGCGGCACAATGCAAATCAATCAGGAGAATAATCAATATACTGTAGAGATTATTTTGAATTTGTAAAATCATGGACGACAGTTTTAAAAGCTGTCGTCCTTTCTTTGTGCATTTTACTGCACCATACCTACCAAACTCTGCACTCATATTGTGCATTTTATCATATGTTGTATAATACAAATACACCAAATGAAGGGAATGACTCCAATGCAGTAAGTTCAGTTAATGAGTTTTCATCCAAGCCGAACTGCTAACATGGAGATGAACAGCAGTATGACTATCAAAAAGTTTCTTGCAGGCAGTCTTTCTTCCGTAATGGTTCTCTCGTGTCTCAACATAGGTGTCGCTGCACTGGAACCCAACGCACTCGATGATGCCACGATCAATCAGTTGAAGGCAACCGCACAAAACGAGATTGAGCATTTTTTCCGTGAGAGCGATGAAGACCTCTATTCGCTTGTTGGCTTCCGCTTCGATGACAGTGAAGTAACCCAGTCCGACGGCTTGGTTCAGTACGAAACCACAGTAACTGTCAGCGAACGCCTTAAAGCACAGAGCGTTGAAGAAATGCCGTACATCGCTGGCTATCTGGATGAACTCGGCGCTTCTTCGTATGCCACAATGGCCGCATCCGATAAGGCGGAGTTGGCAAAATCCACTTTCGGCTTAGATCAGGATGTTACTCTGACAGCGGCCCAGCAGAATGTTGTTGACACATTCGTTCAGTCGATGGATGCAACTGTTGAGATGTTCGACGAATACATTGGTGAAACCAGCGATTTTACCTATCACATCAAGGTTTCTGCACCCGTTGCCGAGCCGGACAACATTACACTAACCGGCCTTGACGAGTTCGACAATGATGTCAATATCAACGAGTACGAGCTGCGGTCGTATGATGATATTTACCGAAATGGTGCAGAAGATGCGCAGGCTGCTGTTCAGAGCATGATGGTTTCCCCCGCTTGGGTTGCAACCAAGATCAATAACTACAACAGCTATAACCGCATTGCCGCCCGCGACTACGCATACAAGTATTGGTCGTCTTACAATCCGGCATATACCAGCTATAAGGGCAACGGCGGTGACTGCGCTAATTTCGTTTCTCAGTGTATCCATGCTGGTGGTATTCCCACCGATGCAACTTGGAAAGCCGATTCTGTTTCGTGGATTCGTGCATCCGCAGTACCCTCGTATATGGTAAACAAGGGTTATGCAACAAAAACCAGCTACACCAATGCTACAGCTGGCAGCTTTGCCTATACTTCGAGCGGTGCGGGTCATATTGTGTTAGTAAGCATCAATGATGGTGCTAAAATCGCGTACACAGCACACACCACCGATCGAAAAGACGCTGCGTTCTCCTCGGCAGATTTGAACGGCAATTACAGCTTCTATGTAATCAAAAACTACTAACGCATACCTGCTGTAACAACGATAATCATTCAGGGAGGTATTGCACATGAAGAAAAAGCGTTTTCGCATCCCAATTATCGGCTTGATTTGCTGTATGCTGCTGGGTACGATTGCTTTCGCAGTCAATGGCCGCAAAATCACTGCAACCTACGGCGGCATCACCATTTACCTGAACGGCCAGAAACAGGTTGCTACCGATGTAAACGGCAAGGTAGTAGAACCGTTGATCTATCAGGGTACGACTTATGTGCCGATACGCGCTGTCAGCGAATGGCTGGGCAAAACGGTTACATGGCAAGGCAGCACCAGTTCTGTTCTTATCAACGATTCTGTCTTTTCTGACAGCGACGTTTCATCTGCTAAAAATGTAATCAGTGAGTTCTTTACGCTGTTCGGCAATCAGCAGTATCAGAAGATGAATACGCTATGCACCGGCGATGCCGCAGGATTTGACTACAGCATTGGCGTATTCGGTATGAAAGAAGCAAAACTAAAGTCCTGCACTTATAACGGTGATTATTCCGCAAGAGCCAAAGAACTCGTTTTTGAATGTTCTTTTGCAATGAAACCCGCCGCAAACTCGGTGTATGACCCCAATCAAACCAGCACTACCTGCTTGATTTATGTAAAAAAGGTCGGCAGTCAGTTCTTGATTGATGAATTTGCAAGCGGTTTCTAAATTCTCAACGCATACTCTGAAACTTACAATATCACTCATAAGCAGACACCAATGCCAATCGCATTGGCGTCTGCTTATATTTGCGTTCACATATGTTTTTAGCTATTGATTATTAAGTATGTATTATTTATTCGCCATATCCTTAGCTGATTATCAGATACATCCACCAAATCCTGCTTTAATTACTAACCTTTGCATCTTTCTGCACCAGACATACCAAACTCTGCAAATCTATTGAAAATTTTACTTCAAATGTTATAATGCAAACATCAAAAACAATTCTTTAATACACATTTTATCATATGGAAGTGGTTCCCATGGTTTAACAAAAATCTGCATAGATTGCTACACCGAGCAACAATCAAAAGTAAATTGCAATCATGCAGATAAACACCGCATTGTTAATGTACCAAATACTATTCTACAATAAAAGCATGAATGATTGTCGCACCCATACGATGGCAATCATCGAGAGTACACCAGAATATGGAGGGATTATTAACACTATGAGCAAATTTAAGAAGATGATGAGCACAACGCTCGCAGGCTGTATGGCCGCATCCGCTCTTATGATGAGCGCAGGCGCAGTAAATTCGCAGGATGTTCCGTCCTCAGCACTCGCAAATTCTCAGTCGATTTCGGCATTTGCCGGTGATAATGTTACTGTCAATGTCGTTCATGTCAAGGCTGATGGCAGCACTACGCAGACTCCCGTAGAAGTAGCAATTCCCGAAGATACGACCAACGATGAGCAGGGTTCTATCATTGTAAATGCAGCTGTACAGGCGTCTGATTCTACTGGTATTATGCTTCAGGCTGCGCGCTCTGCACCGAATGGCCGTCGTCTTGGCGATTCGCGTACCGCAACAGTATATACAAACGTTGATGGCAACCAGGGAGTCACATTAGCCGATGGCTTGGCCGGAAATGTTGACTACAGTGGTTTGGCAGTATATATGCATAATATTGATCGTTCTATCACTAAGATGAACGTCAGCGTTTGGACTTCTGCAATGGGTCAGAGCAACTGCTATCAGCTGAGACGCGTTGTTAATACGAAAAGTGAATGCACTGTACTCTTTTATGATGATATTCAGTATGGTGCAGATAATTTTATCATTAGCCCCGGCGATAACATCACAGCTTTTGGCAGCGCGGTGTCGGGTTCTGGTGAGGTAACTACCGAACTGTACGGCATCTACTAAGCGCCCTATCAACGAAGTACAATGAAAGTAACCGTTGTGCTTCGTTGTAATATTATACGCAATATTATAGTAACCAGAGAAAGGGTGTATCGTATGAAGCTGAAACGCATATTAGGAAGTATTGTTTGTGTTTTCTCTCTAATGGCTGCAAGTATTGGCGCGCAAGCCGCAAATATTCCGGCACACACTACAGCTCAAATTGCTGAACAGGCAGCTACACAGACTACAACACAGCCCCGCACCGCCGTAAAAATCAATCCGCAGAGCGCGGACATTTATGCAGAGGGCATTCCGGCCACCTTCCCGAGCGAGGACGGCAAGACGGTTTACACGGCGCTGAGCTACAACGGCTCGACCTCCATGCCGCTGCGCACGGTTGGCCGCTGGATGGGCCAAAATATCTCGTGGGACGGTGCATCGCGCACGGTGTTCCTGTCGGGTACTACGGAAAGGTCGTGTCCGTGTGCGGATGACGATGCGTACCACAAGGAAGGCGTGAAATATGTCGGTGCGACCGGTCATGCTACGCTCGATAAGGGCGTAAAGGTCCTCGTGGACGGCAAACAGCAGACCTTCAAAAACCAGAAGGGCGTGACCATTTATCCGCTGTTTTACCAGAATTCCATCTATCTGCCGCTGCGCAACATCGGTGAGCTGACCGGCATGGACGTAACGTGGTACAGTGCCAAGGCGGAGAATGACGTGAACGCCATCTTCCTGCGCATGCCGCTGAGTGACAGCAAGCGTGCCGAAATGGAAACCTACGCGACAAATCTCATGAAGCAGCTGCTTGATATGCGGACGGATACGCAGAAGATCAAGAATTGTGCGTCTGCGGTGAAAAACGGCGGCTATACCGACTATGTAGTTACCGATAAGGCAACCGCCATGGCGGCGCTGGACTCCATCAAGCGCAAAGCGCAGACCATCCGCAGCGGCATGACCGAGCAGGAGAATCCGATCCGCTACTACAACAGCAGCCTGATGAACGAACTGGATTTCCTCATCGATAACGCGGACGCCGTGATGGACCGCGTGAAGAACGGGCGGGTCGTGCTCGGCAGCAGCAATCCGGATACGAGCGTGGTCGATCAGACCGCTGTCATGTTCGGCGCTGATAATACTATGCTGGACTGCGAACGCATGGTTCGTATGCTGCGGCAGAACATGGATAGACTTTTTTAATGCAAACCAAGACCATAAAAAGCTGAGGATTACCTCAGCTTTTTATTTATCCGACAATTTCCCAATTCCCATCTACCAGTTTCAGCACAAGCTCAAACTGCGAAATTTGCGTCATTTTCATAACATTATCCAGTATTCTACTGTCACAGTTACCATTACAGTATCGCTATGCCTGTTCAACACTATGCTTTTAAGCTGGCTGACCATATATGTAAGCATGGAATCATTGCTAACATAGTAAGATAGTCCTTTAGGTTGCCGTCGGCTATAATATGAAAAAGATAATCAAGAAATCCATAACACGCAACGAATAATAATCGATATACCGTAGCGATTATTTTAAAAATGTAAAACAACAGACAACAGCTCTCCAAAACGCCATTCGTCATCTGTGCATTTTACTGCAAAAATCATACTGAACTCTGCACTTTCAGTACAAATTCCAC
Organism: Butyricicoccus sp. AM05-1; assembly: GCF_003474415.1. Classification (NCBI taxonomy): domain Bacteria; kingdom Bacillati; phylum Bacillota; class Clostridia; order Eubacteriales; family Butyricicoccaceae; genus Butyricicoccus; species Butyricicoccus sp. AM05-1. The sequence goes on from NZ_QUDG01000003.1 coordinate 208,497, forward strand.
TTTTAATGGTATAATACAAATATGAAATAAACAATTTACATACTCGATTATCTTTCACAATAACTGTAAAGCATTTTATAGTCTTACCAGCTATATTTGAGTTAAATTATAATGGCTATTGCAGGAGAAAAGTAATGAAAAAGAACCTTTCCATTTCATGCATTCTATTAGCTGTAGTAACTATGTTCGGTCTTTATTGTTATCGAGAGCGTGAAAATAAAAATTTAGTTGCTTCCATTGAACCATACACCGAAACCGCAGTAATCTTATCAGATTATATTGATTTTGAAAAAAGCATTTATATCGGTCACAAATCCGACCATGAGATATTATATAAAAATTACGCTGATAACTATATCAGGTCGGTTGACTTAAATACCCAAGAGCAACAGGAACTTATTAAATTGGACACGCAAACAAACGGCACCATGACAACCTTTGATTATAAGGATAATTGGTTTGTCTGGTCCGAGAGCCAAGACGCCGAACTGCGTGTAGGAAGTTCTATTGGTGAAAATTGGGCTGTATACGCGGCTGACCTGCGTACAGGAGAAATCATATTCGTAGACGGCGAAAACGATTTCTTCCCTAAAACACGGAATTTTGACCCGCACCCGTGGTCGCTTTCGGTAAATGGCAGCTTTGTTGTTTACGCCAGCTATACAGCTAATGAAGATGGTATTTACCCTGCAATAAAAATTTATGATTTGAACAATCATAAATTGGAAATTGCAGATACAGCAGATTCCATGCAAACCACTTTTGGTTCACCGTCTGTGAATGACAAAAATGTTGTTTATCTAAAATATGATTCTAATGGCAGTTCCCTTTGGACATATGACATAGAAAAACATAAACGTATGTGTATCGAGCCGCCCGAACCGTTGCAGGAAATATGCATCACAAACTCTTTTATCGTAGGCGTTTCGGAGTGGCAGCCGCAAAAATCAGAATCGTTATACTGTTATGACTTCGCTCATAAGAAATGGTCAAAACAGATAGACGCCACCACGAAATTATATCCAAACAATATTGACAGCACCTTAGAATTTGCTGAACTGCAATCTTCAAACGATTTTATAACATGGCGTCCGATTACTGGAAATGCACTTTATGTGTGGGATATAACAACCAATAAAGTATTGGATTTGTCCGAAAATGTTTCTGGGTTAATTGATTATGTATTATATCCTTTTGATGAAGATTATCTGGTTTGGTGTGAAACAAATACACAAACGCAAGAAACTAAGTATCCATGTATAAAAATATCAAGTGAATCATAAAATTTTTGCGCTCGCCACCGCGAGAATAGAAGGCTCGTCTCAGAATCGAAACATTCTGCGACGAGCCTTTTTCCTCTTCGGTATTCGATTTTCACACTTCGTTACTTGCTACTTTTCCCCGTACAAACGCATACATCACCCGACGATTTTCCAATTCCCATCCACCAGTTTCAGCGCAAGCTCAAACTGCGAAATCTGCGTCATTTGTGTAACGCTGTCCAGATATTCCACCGCCACAGTTGCCGTTACGGTATCGCCGTCCTTGTTCAGCACCGTGCTTTTAAGTTGATTGAACGCATAGTCCACGCACTTTACCGACGGCATGGAACCACTGCTGACATAGTAAGACAGCTCTTTTTCCGTAGCCGTCGGATACAGCGTGAAAAAAGTGGTCAGGAAATCCGTAATATCCTCGCTCTCGGCCGCAGAAACCGTTCCGTCGGGTTCTGCGGCTTTTGGCGTATATGCAGATTTTGCAGGCTTTCCGGTGATCGTCGGTGCTTGCGTGATAACCATATCGCCGTTATCGTCCTTGTGGACCATCGTTTTATAAACGCTGAATACGGTGTCCTTTTTCTTGCCGTCCGAAATGGTTTGCGCTACCGTGAACACGACCGCAAAATCGTTTTCGCCTCTCTGCGCCACAGACCAAATCTGAACGTCCTGCACGGACGAGGAAACCGCAACGTCACTTTTCACGGTGTCAGCCGTTAAACGCTGCAGGTCCTCGGTCAGATAACCGGTCAGCGCATCGGTACGCTGTGCAACGGAATCCTTGTTGTTGCTCCATGAATAGTACGTTTTCGCAAAGTTCCGCACAAACGCTTCTACGCCGCTGGTATCCTCCACACGGCGCTCAACAATCTCCTTTTCGTGAACAGTATGGGTGTCAATCGCTGTAAAGTTCTTGTACAATGCAAACGCAAATCCACAGACGAACAGCAGCCACAGTGCAATCACAGCAGGCTTGCGGCTGTTCACCGTGTAAACGCGCAGTTTCTTTTGTTTCTGCTGCTTTTCTGTCTTTTTCTGAAACATAATTCGTTCTCCTTTGTCTTATTTTTGTGCAACCACAGCGCCGCCCCAGCCCCAGCCGCCGAAGCCATAGTAGGCCGTCCAGCCCTCTACGGTATCAATGACAGTACCGCCGATGTTGGAAATAATCTGGCCGTTGCCAATGTAAATGCCGACGTGACCCGCATTTCGTCCGCAGGTGTCGTTCGTTCGGGACTGGTATACCGCCGGGTCATTGTAAACCATCGCACCGAGCGGAATATTCTTGCTGGACTTTCCGACCGTATACAGCGCACGATTTTTGCCCGCACAACAATGCCGGTCGATGGATACACCCGCTTTGCGGTAAACTTCTTCCGCCCATGCTTCACAATATCCGCCAGCAGCCGAAATACCGTACTTTTCTGAATTTCGTGCCACCTCGACAATGCGATTCTGTGCGTCCGTTCCGAGTGCGTCACCGCCGGTCTGCGTCAGATATTGCTTTACCAACTTGACATAGAACATATTGCCGTAGTTATACCGCCAGCCGCCGTTGATCGGCGTGGAAATCTCATTTTTATAGGTGACTTTCACGCCGCCGGAGTGCTGACGAGAAAACTCCTGTGCCAGTTCAAAGGTGTACCGCTTGCCGTTTTTCGCAACGAAGTCCAGAAAGCCACTGCCGTAATTGTACGCTTGAATTACAGCGTCCATATCACAGCCGAGTTTGTCCGCCTTTGTCACCAATTCGGCGAAATACTTGCATCCCTGCTTGATACTGTCCTCTGTGCCGAGCGTATTCATCGGCAGTCCGGCAGATTCAGACGACTGCATAACGTCCTCCAGCTTGCCCTCGCTTTCCACCTGAATAATAGCAAGCAGGACATAGACATAATCGCTGATACCGTTCTGCCGTGCGTACTTCTCAACCATGGGTTGATGCGCGAGCACTTCTGCTGAGAGATTCACACCGATATACAGTCCCGAATTACTTCCGCCGCCCTCATCATCCGAAGCAATAATCAGAAACATCGACAGAAGTAAAGCAATCAGCAGTCCGAAGCCCAGGGCACCTGCCATTGCCGCCTTTTTCATCACTTGCGCTCACCTCGGCTCTCCGAACGCCGCTGTTTGCGCGTGATTTCTCCGGTTTTCCGCTGTTTGAACTCCACACCAAAGGTTTCTTCGTCCAGTCCTTTTGGCATTGTATATCGTGTTTTCGGCTTGTCCGGCACCATCGGACGTTCTGCCGGACGGTCCGGCTTGCGGTCTGCAACCGTAGTCTGCGGCTTATCCTTGACCGTCGGACGATCTTCCCGCTGTCTGGGTGTCGGTTCAATCCGTTCCGACCGAGGTCGATTCTGCGGTGCAGACGGCTTTTCCGGTTCGGTTTTCTGCTGTTTGGGGACAGTTGGGCGCTCCTTTGGTGCAACACGAGTGCTTTCCGTTCTGGGCTTTTCCGTATTACCCTCATTGCGTTCTCTTTTTCGCTGAGATAACTGTTCCCGGCAGCTTGCCGTGGTAGTCCTGCGAGATTCCATCTGTGCAGCACGCGCTTCTCGACGTTTCTGCATGGTTTCCCGCACACTTTCCCGTGCAGATTCCACATTGCTGCGGACAGCATATTCCGCATTAGTCGGTGCGTCCTTGACCTTTTGCACGGTTTCTACCGCCTTATCCCGCACGCGAGATGGCGTATCCGCAATCTTGCCTGCCGTTTCGCCTACTCTCTGACCAAGATTCTTCTTCTTCGGCTGAACGGTTTCACGGCTTGCCGAAGTTGAAGCTGTTCTCTGTGTACTCTGCATAGCACGGCGCTGCGCAGAGCGCTTTCCTACTCCAACACCTGCCGCAAACGGCAGTGCCTTTCTCACAGCACGAGAAATCGTCCGGCGCGGCCGGTTTGTCATGGCTCGACCGACACGACCCGTGCCCTCATCACGCAGACCGATCATGCCGAGCAGCTTGTCGCGCTTCATGTACACGCCCGCGAACACAATTACCTGCAGCAATACGACCACCACGAACGGTTTTCCGTTGGCAATCGTGTACGCTAGCGAGGATAGCACCAGAACGAACGTGGTCAGCAGCGTTGTTCCCACTCTCAGCATAATTGTGTTAAACAGCGAAATCACTGCTCGTCTGCTTGTCCCAGAAAACGCCGGAATCATGCTGATCAGCAGGCTCACCGGCAGGAACATCGCGCTGATGATAAACAAAATCTGCGATAGAAGCATACTGCCTGTGAGCATAATCGCAAACGCCGACACTATCAGATTGAAAATCAGGAAGAACACGGATAGGCCGAACCGGCTTGTCACCTCGGTTACGGTCAGATTGCCATTATCGTAATCTTCCAGTTCCGATTTCACGACTTCTTCCCTGTCTTTGCCGCGATTCTCGTCCGGCGAAGTGCCGAGCAGGCTGTTTACCCGTTCTTCTCCGATATTCTCCACATTCGAATCGCCAAACTGCATGATAAGCCACGGCTGCTTGACTTGGATACCGAACAAACAGTCCCGAATCGCAGAAACGCCCGTGTTCTCGCCTGCCGTGTCCGGCGCAAGAATTTTCGCGCTCACATCGACAATACCGTTGCTGATGTCGCTCGAAAACTCGTTTACACCGGTAATTGCAGATGGTGCGTAGGCAATCAGCCCAACCGACACCACAAACACAACGGCGAAATTCAGCGCCGCATGAAACGCTTTTGTCGTTTCTCGTTTGACCAGTCCAACATAGGTGCAGTACACGCCAACCAGTAGCGTGACAATCGCCATCATACCGGGAAACAGGCCCGTGCTGTCAAATCCGCTGGCCGATACACCCGCGATCAACTGAATGTTTTTGCCGATCTCACTGGCGGCACTGCTGATGAAGTCGAGGTCATATGCCTGCTGAATCAGATAACCAACTGCATTTGAAATGTACAAATTCAGCGTCCACAGGAAATTCGTGAACAGGTAAATTGCGTACTGCGCCGTTTTGCCGATACCGTCCAGCCAGTTCCATGGCAGCCAATCCCACGAGGAATCAACGTAAAAATCAAGCTGGTAGTTATCAATGGGATACCTGCTGAACTCGTGCGCCGTATCAATGGTTTCGTCCAGCAGTCCGGCGGCGTGCGCCTGCACGGTGAACAAATTGAGAAAAAGAAAAGCCATCACAACCGCGATAAAGGCTGTAATGGCTAATTTCTGAACTTTTAAGGCATTTGTCACACGTTACACCTCGTTCCCTGTAACCGGCGGGCGCGTATCGAACGCATGGAACAGATAATCGAACATGACATGGAACTTGATAACGCCGATGCGACCGTAAAGGTCTTGGAAAAGGCACTGACCGTTTTCCAGATTGCGAAGCCGCTTCTGATTGTTTTCGTCCTCGGAATCCAGGCCAAAAAATTCAAGCGTTTTCTTGATCTCGTTAATATCCGTAGAGCGGAACGCAAACTTCATGCCGATATTGTTCTTGATATTCTCGTCTGCCACATCACCGGCGTTCTGGGTGACAAAGTAAACGGCAGCGTTCATCGAACGACCGGCGCGAACCAGCTTGTTTGCCAGCGTTTTGCCCTGTGCCACATTGAGGAACGCCCATGCTTCATCAAGACCGACCATCTTGAAGATACTTCTGTCCGAATGGATAAAGTCCAGCGCAAAGGTGGAAATGACGATCAGCATGGAGATAGACAGCATTTCAATGGTGGTGTAGTCCGCAGGCGCGGTATCCTTATCCGGCAGAACCAGATCGGCAACTTGAATGATATTCAGCTGCTTTTCAAGGCTGATCGTCTGCTGCACCTTGCCATTTGAGAACAGCAGGTGAGCAAAGTCATAGTCCGTGAACGATTCGATATGCTCGGCAATCGCAAGCGCGGTTTCCGAGCCATCGTCCCGCAGCGCATCAATGACGCGGAGCAGACCGCGCGTTTCGCTGTTTGTGACCGCACGCACCGCCCGTCGCAGGACAGGAAACAGCTTGCCGTCACGCGAGGAAATGCCCGTAAGGAAAGTCAGCACATCAAGCGCAAGGCTTTCTGCATCCTTAGTTTTCCGCATGATGATATATGGGTCAAGCATCCCCTTGTTTTCCTCGTCCGAGGTCAGATTTACAATATTGATCTCGTCTGCAATCTCCGGCAACCTCTCTTTCCAACGGCCGCGCTCGGATTTCGGGTCAAGGATAAGAGCCTGTGCGCCGTTCAGAACAGCGTAGTAAGTAAGCAGGTTGAACGACAGCGATTTACCGCCGCCCAGAGAGCCGAGAAATGCACCGGACAGCGCATTGGTGACAGAGCCTTTAACGCCTTGTGCCGCTTTGGCAGGCTGAACATAGACATTCTGGTCGGTATCGACATTGTAGCCGAGATAGATACCGTCACGCTCACCGAGCATTTGCGTTGCGCCGAATCCCAAACCGGCGAGAAAATCACTGGTGACATACTGCATATAGTCATTCATGTACCGCTTACTTGCCGGAATAAATTCGCTGTGCAGTCCCATCATATCACCGATCGGCCGAACCAGCTTGATACTTGCGTCATCGTAGAAATCGCGCACTTGGTTACAGCGGCGTTTGAGTTCTTCCACGTCCGGCGCGGTAACGCGCACAACATAGGACAGCTTGTACATGGATTCTTTGCTCTGGTCAAGAACACTTTCGAGTTCATCTACGCTGTCCAGCGCTTCTGCCACCTGATTGGTGGTTTCCGAGTTATTTTCCCACGCATGATTATCGAGGTCTTTCAGCTCTTTTTTCTTGTTGCGAACCGTATGTAATGCAGCTTTATTCGTGATAATCTCTACATTCATTGAGGTATCAATCGCAAAGTCAAACTGCTGTTCCTGATAGTAGAAAATCTCACTGGATGGGAAATCCAGTTCACCGACCACATCCGAAATCGTAAAGTACGCAACGTAGCTTTCCGAATTCTCGGACTTCATGTGTAAATACCGCTGTTTTTCCTCAATCAGACAACGGGCAGGCTTGATAAGATCATACTTTTTAACCAGTGTATCACGCTTGCGTTTTTTAAGTGGCAGCGTAAACGCAAAATCTTCATAGGCCGTGCCGGTCCTGCCGTAGATATGCTCCAGCAGATAGCCGAAGTCATTCTTATTTAGCCGACGCACCTTAAAACGACGCGACAGCTTATTTTCCATCAACTTTTCCATGCGGGAATAACGGCGGATTTCGTCGTTTGGCATACTCACGAAATCACCCATGAAAGAACTGCTGATAGCGTTTGCCGCATCGAACAGCACATTCTTGACCTGTTTTCCCACATCTTTCACGGACAACTCCTTATCCGTCACAACCAGCTTAAAGCCGAGGAAAAAGCGGTAATCGACCTGTGTATCACCGAGAGAAGCAATCAGATTTTCCGTCTGCTCGTCAATCTCGGCGCAAGCGATCTCTTTCAGTCGTCCGGTCACGCTTTTCTTGGAACGCTCCTGTGCGGCGCGGATACTGCTTTCTGTGCTAATCTGCAAAGCGTGAATCTTGCCATCACGGTTCTGCGCGATAAGCTGCCGGAAAGCGTCATGCACCGCGTCTTTCTGTTCCAGCGAGAGGAACGAGTAGTTGAACGGAATCAGTTCGTAATATGCAAAACACTCGCCCTCAATGTTCCAAACAAGGTTATTTTCAATATATTTAATCGGATACGGCACGGATAATCTCACTCCTCACTACGGTAATATCCGCGTTCTCGCGGTGCTTTTTCAGCCGGACAGACTTTCCGGCAAAGGTGACTTTCGGACGCAGCGCATAGGCGATTACCGAGCACACGAAACTGTACGGTTTCTTGCCGTCAAAGGTCTTTTTGCTCATAAACCACGTCACACCGAACGGAATACCGCACAAAATCAGCGGGTTATGAATAAGCACCAGCGGCGGCACTTTACGGAACATGAACACCAGCACACCGCTTACCGCCAGCCAGAGCAGCTGGGTCACGGTGACAGGTGTCGGCAGTTTTGCGTCACCGAACGAGTATATTACCTGTTCTACTTTCCATACACTGCTGTAACTTCTTAGTTTTTTCAAATTGCAGCTCCTTTTCACTTTTCTACATTATATAAAGGGTATAGGGGGAGAGGAACGAGTTCCTGCCGCAGGCGTCTTTCCTCTCCCCCTACACGGTTGATGTATAACTCCTTGTCGGCAGTTACACACAGCCGTGCTTCACCCCCTCACCATTCTCGCAGCGGCCCTCCTTTTATAGAACGGGATTCTGATTTTTGGCAAAGTGCTTATACACATTTTCCACACTGCCATACTCTTTGAGCAGTGCACCCGTATTGTTCTGCACGGATTCCGGCAGATATTCTACAAGCTGACACAGACAGTTCAGTTCTTCGATCATCATATCTTCATCAATCTCGAACGGCAGCTCGTAATCACGGATAACGTAGTCCGGCTCCTGGTCGGTCACGCCAATACGTTCTTCCAGCTCGTCATAGTCGATGGGCGGCGTAAACCACGCACCGACCAGCTCAATTTCGCGGCTCTTATGCCGCTTTTCGATGTAAACTCGCATTTCTAATATCATTTTCACCTCACCAGTTCAAACACGCCGTCTTTGGTTTCCACAAAGTCGCCCTCCATCGAGAGATCGCGTCCGTACTGCACGCTGTCGAAATACCGGCGCAGTGTTTCATCCGAAATCAGGCCCTCGTCCAACATCTGCTCTGCCACATCGGCCGTTGTATCACAACCGCTCCACAGGATAATATCGTCCGCGTGTTCGCAGAAGTCCTCGACACCGCTGTAATAACTGAGCAGCGAACCCATGTTATCCCGAATGTAGTCCGGCAGGTCCTCCACCATTTCGCACAGGCGGTTGACCTCCTCGATAGGCGTATACTCGCCGATCTCGAACGGCAGTTCAAAATCGTGGATGGCGTACTCCTCATACTGGTCGTTCAGCCCGATACGCTCTCTCACTTCGTCCATGTCGATAGGCGGTTCAAACCACGCGCCGACAAGTTCGCCTTCGTTGTATTTGCCGAGATTGGCAATATAAACGCGCATTTCTTCCATGTTTTCACCTCCATCTCATAAGAAAAGGCTGACTTTTCAGCCAGCCTTACGCACCAAGAATCTGATTGAACAGATTCAGCAGAACATCTTTAACGCCTGCCGCGTTGAACACCAGACCAACCGACAGCATGGCCACCACGAGAAAACCAATCAGCTTCGTAAACTCACGCTTGAAGCCGAGATACAGGCCGATCACCACGATAGCAACCAGCACCAGCGGCTGGGCGTTCGACAGCAGCCAGTTATACAGATTTACGCCAAAATTCATTAGTTATCCTCCATCTGAATCATTTCATTAACCGTTCTCATCTTCTGCTGAATGATTTTACGGTGCTTGTCCCGCAGTTCTGTGTTGTCCAGAATATCCTTGACATGGGACGTTCCACACTTTTCATCAATCAGCATGAGCATTTTCGCCGTCGGTGCCACCTGATGCGAAAACCAGTTCAGCGTCCGTTCCAGCGTGTACGGCTCGGGTGCAGTTGTCAGTTTGAGCGTATTGCGGTGCTTGCCGATAAAGGTTTCCCACATCGGGTTCAGCGGCCATTCCTCACGCGGTTTTCCGCTCTCCTTATCCACAAAACGCACATAGCGGTTGATAATGCCGAACGCTGTCTGTTCCGGATTCTCGTTCGACACAAGATCATACACGGCGTTGTCCGCCCGCTCATTTTTCAGCCGGATTTCAAAGCGGTTCTGAATGTCCGCCTGTTCGAGCGGCGTACCGTTTTTCACAAGCTGCTCATACGCTTTCTCGTAAAGGCAAAAGTACAAATCGGACTGCATCGAGCCGATGTACAGCGTTGCGCCCATGTGGGCGCTGTCCTGCTCCTGCCGACTGACCAGCCCGCCCGAGCGAAACGCCCGAAAACTGCGGAACACCGAAACGCATTCCTCCTTGCGGCATTTGCTGATAAGCAGCGGAATATCCAGCATACCCACCAAGTCATTCACCGCGAGGTCTACCCGTTTGAACACCGCCTTTTCTTTCATACACTTACGGAAAAATTCGTACCAAGTCCGCTTTTGTCCGTCCAGATACGCTTCAAACTGCCGACAGCCTTTGCCGCGCAGTTCAAGCAACACGCCCATTTCTTCCAACGGCGAGGTCAGCACCATCACGTCACCAATCCGGTAAGTGCTCGTGTAGCCGTACATTCCACGCGGCTCCTGCACCAGATATTTCATTTTCAGCCGAAGTACATCTTCAATGATGTGCTTCACATCCATTGTTGGAAAGCGGATACGCACATAGTCGAACAGCAGTGTCAGCGGCTCAGGGTGCAGCCGAATGAGCGCGTCTTTCAGCCGCCTGCGTACCTTTTGCGGCACGGATTGGTTTTCCTGCTCCAACCGGCGGTAATATTCCGGTGTCAGTCCGGCTTCCAGAGCCAGTTCCTGTTCGGATACGCCAATTTGCATCCGTTTTGCCCGAAAGTCCGTTATCCAAGTCCTGTTTTGCAATTTTACCTCCGTTTCTGATTGATTTTGTTCAAAGTTTTGCGTAGTTCGCCTATCTTGTCCGATTTGTACCCCCCTGTTAGAGAAAGGGGGTTCCGACGTTCGGGCGCGGCTGCGCCGCGCCCAACGCACCGTTCCGTGCCGTCGGCTTTCGCGCTGCACGCCGCCGCACAGACGGCGCGAGGGCATAGAAAAACGCGCAGAGTTCTTTTCTCTGCGCGTTTTGCGTGTACATATTTAATTTCAAAAAAGCAGCGCCATATAATCCTGACGCCCATCAAGTACACGGGTAACTTCTACATATTCGTTGCCCACAACACGATAGAACACAATCTGCTTTGCTACTACTAAAAACCGAATGTCCGTATCTACCGCATAGCGACTGCACAATTCTGTGCCCATAAACGGATTATCCTCTAACAGCATAATCGCGTCATACACCCGACGAGTTAATTTTGCTGCTGCTGACGGATTGTTAAGCTGCTCCCTAATATATCGTTCCGTTGCCCGCATATCTTCAACAGCAGTTTTCTTAAATTTAATTCTCATTCAGCAATACCCAACATAGCCCGGGCCTGCTCGGCAGAATAGCTTTCGGTGCAATCATCGCCCTTTTTCAGTTCTTTCACCAACCGTGCCAGAGCCTTTGCCTTAACAATTTCCGCATTATCTCCTGTCACTGCAAAGGGGAAACCGCCTGCATTTAATGACTGCTGAAAAAACACATTGATTGCGTCCGTGAGTGTCAACCCCGTTTTTGCATAAATCTGCTCCAATTCTTCACGAATTTCAGGATTCATGCGAATACGGAACATATCTGTTTTTGCAGAAGAAATAACATTATCCATCTTGCAGACCTCCTTTTCAAATTTAGTATAACACATCGTATTCTATGCGTCAATTATGTAGCTACATTGTTGCTACATAATTATTTTGCACACCTCCCAATCTCCTGCAAAAAGTCGTACCCTTTCGGCACGATCGGAGTATAAAACTCCGTAATCACCCCCTTTCCGGTATCGGCATAACCTCTTCCCTTGATATTCTTGAAAAAGAACTCCTTTTTCGTTTCTCCAAACATCATACTGTATCCAAGTTCGGACATTCTACCAAGCGCGACACGGAAATTAAACTGGTCGCGGATACCGTCACCGAGATATTTAGCATCCGGGCGCTGACAGGCGAGAATCAGGAAGAATCCCGCCTGCCGTCCCAGCATGACAATCTGCCGCAGCTTGTTGAGCACATCTTCGCGCTCCCTGCTGGTCAGCATTTCCATAAACGCAACGTACTCGTCAAACACGAGAAAATGCGGTGAAAGTCCGAGATATGCATAGTTTTCGCCGGTTTTGTAATTTTCCATGCGCTTCATATCCGCACTGCGTTCGTGCATAGCCGTGCAGAACTCGGTGATACACTGCACGATCTCCTCTTTGCGGCTGCATACGTTCGGCAGGACACTGGATAAGTCCGCTAAATCTGCGTTTTTCGGGTCAAGAATGTACAAAACCGCATTAGTTTCTAACAATGCCCGAATCAACGTCAGGATAAAGTACGTTTTGCCGCCGCCTGTACCGCCCGCGATCAGCATATGCGGCAGACTGTCAAACTCCCAATAGGTGTTCTGCATAAGCCGCATTTTGCCGTGCTCCACGCACACCTCAGAGATGGGGATACGGTTTGCGATCATGTCATACAGCAGCGTGTACTCCACAAATCCGTCCAGCAGTTCCCTGCTGACAAGCTCACAATACAAACCGCTTTCCAGCTTGTTTTCCAAGTGCAGCAGCGGTTCTTGAAACTTTCCGAGCGTAATCTCCGCCGTGATATGCAAAAGCCCGTTTTCCATGCGGTAATACATTCGCAGAAAACGGGCAATCTTCGGTTTTGAACTTGCAGGCAGGTCCTTAAAAAATCCCTCCGACTGTTTGGTGTCGCTCTGCTCATACCACTGGTTTTCCAGTACCATGCGCGCCAGCTTTTGCCGATGGCGCATTTCATTCAGCTTGTCCGGAAACCGGCGGTACAGCAGCCACGCCGTCACGGTACACACTTTTACACCCATGGCCGCGCTGAACAGCAGGTAAGCCACGGACGGACTGCGCCAGTCTGTGCGGATATTCAGCAGTACAAATGCCACGGCAAACACCGCGAACAGCAGGAAAAACACCGTTCGGAACACCAAATCTTTATCGTTCGGACGAATCCGCCTGCCGCGCTTTCTCCACAGCCTGTGCATTACGATTTCTTATCCGCCGGAACATCCTTGTGCGGCTGGCTGTTCTGTGCGGGCGTTTTGAGCACCAGATCGTCCGCCTTGATGTACCAGTCCACCTCGGCGCTGTTGCCGAACGTCACATGGGCGATTGCACCGAACATCGGATTGACCAGTTTCACTTCCGCGTTGTACGCAAAATCGCGCACCGGAACGCTCGCCGGAACACTGACCTGAATCATACGGCCCTGCTTGTCGCTTTTCAGATCGTAGGTGCGCTCCTTGACCACCTCGGACGGCGTGCCGTCTGCGTTCTCCTCGAACACCTCGCGGCGCATTGCCGAAAAACGCAGCGTGCCGAGCGTTGCTTCATTTTCACCAAAAAAACCATTGCTGAATCTCATAAATCGTACCGTCCTTTCTCGTTTACGCCTTTTCCATATCTTCCGCGTGTAGAATGTAGTCCACGAACGCGCGGCCGTTGATAACGTAGCCCTCAGCCGTCACGGACGGGTTCTTGAGCTTGACCGGCTCCATATACGCGAACTGCTTCTGACCTGCTGCGCCGTCGATCACGACCTCAATATCATCCGCACGCTGCACATCGCTGAACAGCTTGTAGCGGCGGTACAGCACCTTGGTCTGGGTGCCGTTGCGACGGGTGTCGCCGCGCTTTACCTCGGCCGGACCGCCAAATTCCAGATTGCCGAGCGACTTCGCCATGTTCGGAATCACAAATTTCAATTCCATAAAAAGACCTCCAAATTCTAATTCATTACTTCCGCGATACCCGCCATCACATATTCTGCGCACGGCAGGGCAATCGAGTTGCCAAGTGCGCGATAACGGGCATGATCGCTGATTTCTTCATTCTTGCAGCCGTACTTTGTCCAGTTTTCAGGCAGACCCATCAACCGCTCACATTCCAGCGGTGTCAGCACGCGCAGGAATCCGTCCCGTTCCTCACTCTCGTACCAAAACGAAAACGGCGCCGTTACACTCGCAAGCAGAGTTGGGAACGGTTCTCCTCCTCGTCCGAAGCTGGCACAGAACCCTTTCTGATCTCCGACCTGTGCCATAGTTCGCATACGCCGGAGGGAAAACGGTCTGACGATGGGTACCTGCCGCCCTGTTTGAGCAGCAGGCACTCCACCTCTTTGGGTGGCGGACAACCCGCCCGGACCGCTAATCGTAGAAAACGGGAGCACAGTCCGGGGCTTAAATAATACTTCTCCGGCACGCTGGCCTGCAAAATCCGCCACGACGAACACGCGCTTGCGCCGCTGTGCGAGGGCGGGTTCTCCCCAATACTGGGCGTCCAGCAGTCGCCAAGCGGTATCAGCGCGTCCCCCTCGCACCATTCCGGCGTGCGCCCATCCACGAGGAGGCACTGAAACCTCGGCACCTGTGAACGCACTGAGCATGGCTGCAAAATCCAGCCTGTCATTTGAAGAAAACGCTCCCGCAACGTTTTCCCAAATACAGAAAGCTGGATACCGACCATTGGTTGCATATCTCATCTCCTCGATAATTCGCATGGCCTGATAAAACAGGCTGGATTTCTTGCCCGCAAAACCATTTCTCGTGCCAATCTGCGACAAGTCCTGACAGGGCGAGCCGAACGTAATCACATCGACCGGCGGTATCTCTGCGCCGCTGATCTTTGTAATGTCACCCAGGTGCAGCATATCCGGGAAATGCCGTTTGGTGATGGAGATCGGGCGTGCTTCGATCTCACTCGCCCATACGGGTTCAATGCCGCAGTGTACCGCCGCCAATGGAAATACGCCGATTCCATCGAACAGACTGCCGAGTTTAAGTGCGGTCACGCGCATACCTCGTGCGGCCCATCATGCCGTGGATACGGCAGTTGCCGGTGCGGATTTTCTTGCCGCGCACACGGGCAAGGCAGTCGCAGTGCTCGTCCGGGTCTAAGTGTGCCCCGCAGTGCGGACAGATGTTGTAGTACATGAGTATCCCTCCTGCTATTACATGAATTGTCATACTATCTGTACGCTGAACGGCGGCGGTCTGGCAAACAAACAATAGATTTTATATTGAGTAAGCATGATCTTCTCCTTTTTCGGGTAATGAAAAAGCCGTCCTTCTTTGAGAACGGCTTTCGCTTTACCAGTTTTTGACGTAATATGGTTTGTATTTTAGGAAACAGCTTGTCCTGCTTTATTTTTGTCATTTTACGGTAATTTTGTTGTTCTTGTCACACCGCAGCATGAAAAGGCTTGTACAAATTCCCCTCAAAAGTTGTTCTTATCCCATCGTACCAGAGCAAAAAGCCAGAACAACCTATGACAACCTTCTCCGCCTGATCGACGACCCGGATGTTCGTGAACCGCTCAAATTCCTGCGAGAACGGGAAGTCGTGCATTTCCAGCGGTTCGGAGACGCACTGCGCGTTGTGCAGGATAATCTGGATGCCAAGAATTACTACGCCTACAATCCATCCATCGACATCCGGCCCAAAGAGAAATAACGCATTTGCAAGGAGATGGTCCCTGACCGTCTCCTTTTTTGTGCAAATACTGTATCAATCTGGGGTATTGTGCAAAACAAATTTGAACACTTTACTGTGTAAAGTGACTTTTCTTTTCCGTGCATTTCTGCTATAATGTTATTAAGTAGCGCATATTATATATTTGCCTGATCACTATCGGACAGGCTTCGCATAAATTTCAGTAAGTAGGGGAACAAGCATGAAAGAACAGAAATTGGTCATCACCGGTATGGGCGCTGTTACGCCGATCGGTATTGGTGTGGACGCATACTGGTCCGCACTGGTGGAGGGACAATGCGGTGTAGGAAAAATTACCCGCTTTGATGCATCCGAACTGCCCGTGCAGATCGCGGCAGAGCTGAAGGACTTCGATCCCGCTGCCTACATGCCGAAAACGCTGGCCCGCACGATGGACCCGTTCATGCAGTTTGCCTTTGTTGCGGCCGAGGAGGCTCTCAAGGACAGTGAGCTGTCCATCGAGAGCGAAAGCGACCGTATCGGCATCGTCATGGGCACTGCAATGGACGGTGTTACCACCGTTGCACAGACGCAGGCGGCGTTCGACGCAGGCAAGCGCGTCGGCCCTCGCTTTGTGCCGATGACCATCGGCAACATCGCTGCTGCCCAGATCTCGATTGCACACGGCATTCACGGCCCGAGTCTGACGCTCAACACGGCATGCTCGGCAGGCGGCGACGCCATCATGACCGCAGCGATGCTGCTCCGCTCCGGCGAGGCAGACGCGGTTCTGGCAGTCGGCGGCGAAAGCATTCTGTGCCCGATCGTCGTTTCCGGTCTGTCGCAGGCCAAGGCGCTTTCCCGCCGAAACGACGACCCCGAGCAGGCGTGCCGCCCGTTCGACATTGACCGCGACGGCTTCGTTATCGGTGAGGGCGGCGGCGCTCTCCTGATCGAGACCGAGGAGCACGCACTCGCCCGCGGCGCAAAAATCCACGCCGTACTCGCCGGTTACGCGAACACCTCGGATGCACACC
Organism: Butyricicoccus sp. AM05-1; assembly: GCF_003474415.1. Taxonomy (NCBI): domain Bacteria; kingdom Bacillati; phylum Bacillota; class Clostridia; order Eubacteriales; family Butyricicoccaceae; genus Butyricicoccus; species Butyricicoccus sp. AM05-1. Next base: position 225,006 of record NZ_QUDG01000003.1, read on the forward strand.
ACGTTACCGCGCCCTGCCCGGACGGCGAAGGCGCTTCCCGCTGCATGAAGCTGGCGCTCAAGAAGGCCGGCATGCAGCCGTCCGACATTGGCTATATCAACGCGCACGGCACGTCCACGCCGCTCGGCGACAAGGCCGAAACGCTGGCGGTCAAGACCGTGTTCGGCGGCCGCGAAAGCGCACCGCCGATGAGCTCCACCAAGTCCGCGACCGGTCACCTCATGGGTGCCGGCGGCCTGACCGAAGCCATTGCCTGCATCAAAGCCATCGAGGAAGGCGTTCTGCCGCCCACCCTGCACCTGGCAAAGCCCGATCCGGAATGCGATCTGGATTATGTGCCGAATACCGCGCGCAAGACGGAAATCAACGCCGCAATGAGCAATTCGCTCGGCTTCGGCGGACAGAATTCCAGCCTGATTGTTGCTCGGTACGAGAAACAGTGAGGCGGTAGGAGTGAGAAGCTTGTGCAGCAATTCTCCTCCTGTCAAACAATAAACAAACAGGGACATCGGCATGCAGCCTGTGTCCCTGTAAGATTTTTCTTCTTGCAATTCCATGATTGTGTGGTATTATAATATTCGTTAAGTAGTTTTTAACTCTACATACAACCCATTTCCTGAGGTAATTACGAATTGCTAATTCCCCATACAAATTATTACGAGGTGATCCCTTGAGTCACGAATACACCTATGATATTTCCATGTTCCGCGACACATTTGAAACCCGTTTCACCTATCTGAACGGTTTTCTTCGCAATGTTTCGCGTTTCGGCAGCCGACCGGCACTCTTTGACCCGCGTTCCGGCCGCCGCTGGACCTACCGCGAACTGAACGCCGAAGCCAACCGTCTGGCGCATGCGCTGCGCGCGGACGGCGTCGGCAAGAACGACGTTGTCATGTTCACCCTGCTCAACTCGCCGGAGTTTGTTTTCTGTTATCTGGCGGCGCACAAGATTGGTGCGATCGCGTGTCCGGTCAACTACCGGCAGGGCGCAGGCGAGATTGCACTCGTCATTGATGACAGCACACCCAAGGCTTTCATCTACGACGCCGAGTTCGGAGAACTGTCCGGCGGTGCGCTCGACCTGTGCGAGAGCAAGCCTGCCATCAAGATCGTTGTCGGCGCGGACGATGCCGTACCTGCCGGTCAGGTGCGCTATGCGGATTACGTTGCCGATCAGCCGGAGAACGACCCGCCGATCGACTTCGACCCGCACATCTACGACGAGACCACCCGTCTGTACACTTCCGGCACAACCAACCGTCCGAAGGGCGTGCCGATCAACAATATCAACGAGGTGCTTTCCGCGCATGACGTTATGATGCACTTCCCTCTCGGTCCGACCGACCGCACGATGAACATGACCCCGTGGTTCCACCGCGGCGGCATCCACTCCGGCGGCCCATGCCCGACCCTCTATGCGGGCGGCGAAGTTGTCATTCTGCGCGATTTTGCACCGAAGCGCTGCCTGGAATATGCCGCGAAGTACAACATCTCGTTCCTGATCGGTGTACCGACCATCATTGCCATGCTCGCCCGCACGCAGGAGCGCACCCCGCACGACCTGTCTGCGCTGCGCGGCATTGTCACCATGGGCGCGCCGTTTGAAAAGAGCGCATGTGAGAAGTATATGAAGCTACTCACGCCGAACATTTTCAACGGATACGGCACAACGGAATCCTTCTGGAACACATTTCTGCGCCCGTTCGACCTGCCGGATAACGCAGGCTCGGCCGGCCGCTCGTGTACGGACGACGAGGTTCGCATCGTAAAACTGCGCGAGGACGGCTCCCATTCCGAGCCGGACGACATGGTCCCGCACGACAACGTGGCCGAGGGCGAGATTATCATCTCCTCTCCGGCAAAGAGCGCATTTTGTTACTATAATAACCCGGAAATGACCGAGCAGAAGTTCTACAAGGGCTTTCTGTACACCGGCGACGTCGGCACATGGGACGAGAACGAGTTCGTCACCGTGCGCGGCCGCAAGGACGATATGATCGTTTCCGCAGGCGAGAACATCTATCCGCCGCAGATTGAGGCCGTACTGAACGACCATCCCAAGGTCGCAGAGAGCGCCGTTATCGGTGCGCCGGACAAGCTGCGCGGCGAAGTTGTTGCGGCATATGTTGTGCCGAGCGATCCCTCCCTCACCGTTGAGGAGCTGAAGGAGTACTGCACGAACAGTCCCATGCTGTCCTCGTACAAGTGGCCGCGTATCTACAACATCGTTGATTCCCTGCCGCACACCGCGACCGGCAAAATCATGCACCGCGCCCTGCGCAAGCAAAAATAACCCAGACAGCACAAAAGGAGAATGGATTCGTTCCATTCTCCTTTTTACATCTACAACACGTTTACAGCAATCCTTGCAGCGACAGTGCAGCCGCCAGCGCCAGCAAAATGGCGATCAGCGTTTTCAGCACGCGCAGGAATCGTTCTCTTGTGACAAACCGCCGCCAGCCTGTCGGCTTCGGGTCCGGAGGAAGCATTTCGTCCGGTGTCGGCTTATGGTCGAGCAGCCTCACGTCGCAATCCTTGCATTTACGAACATTCTCGACGTATTCCGCGCCGCATTTCGGGCACCAAGGCATAATTTGTTACTCCTTCCAGATGAAAATCGGCAGCGGCGGATCATTCTTGCGGTTCATCCATTCACAGCCGAGCACGGTATAGGTTCGGTCGTCGAGTTCCCGCAAGTGAGCCAGAAGCGCATCGCGCTCCTCATAGCCGTTTTCCTTGCCGTAATAGAGCGCAAGCGCCATCAATCCGCCTTTTTTGAGCAGATTCAGTCCCGCATCAACAGCAGGCAGTGAAGTCTCTGCGGTGGTGAATTTTGTCGGGTCTCCGCCGGGCAGACGGCCGAAATTGAACACGATGCAATCCACGGTCTCCGGTTCGGCGTAGTGCGCCATGTTAGCGTGGCTGTCAAGGAGCACCTCGGCACTGAGGTGCTCCTTCGCCAACAGCTCACGGGTCTGCCGGACGGCATCCTCCTGCACATCAAAGGCCAGCACACGGCCGTTTTCGCCTGTCAGACGGCACAGCAGCGCTGTGTCTCTGCCCTTGCCCGCAGTCGCATCAATACAAAAATCGCCTTCCCGAACCTGCCGCCGGAGCACATCATGTACAACCGAAAGTGTGTTCATGCTCTGCCCTCCTCAAAAGCGACTGCCACCGAGCGCACGCGCGATTTCGTCCCGCGCAGCCATGAGCGGCGCACGCAGCTCTGCCACGCGCTGGTCGGTCATGCGGCTAACCGGCGCAGACAGCGAAATCGCGTAGGACGCGCGTCCGCGGTAGTCCGGAATGGCGGCCGCAATGCAGCGCACGCCAAGCTCGTTCTCCTCATTGTCGAGCGCATAACCAAGCTGACGCACCTTGTCGATCTCGCGGAAGAATGCGTCCTCATCGACGATGGTGTGCTCGGTCCACGCGTGCACATCGCTGTGCTGCCACACGTCGCGCACCTCTGCGGTGTCCCATGTGGCAAGAATTGCCTTTCCAACGCCCGTACAGTACAGCGGCAGGCGCATGCCGATGCGCGAGAACATGCGGATGGCAGACGAGCCGTTATCCACTTTATGGATGTACACAATGTCCTTGTCGTCGCGCATGACAAGATGAACGGTCTCATCCGTGCACTGCTCGAGCCGTTCAAGCGACGCGCGTGCTCTCTCAACAATATCCAGATTATCCACAATATAGCTGCTCATCTCGCACAGGCGCATACCGGCGCGGTAGACGCTGGTTTCCGCGTCGCGCTGCACATAGCCGCGCGCACACATGCTGGTCAGCAGACGGTGAACCGTGCTTTTGTGCAGGCCGGTTTCCGCAGACAGACTGCCGATGCTCATGCCGTTGCGGCTGCGGCACAGAGTTTCCAGCAAATCGAATGCGCGGTCGAGCGATTGAACGGTCGATTGCTCCGCCATGAAAACGCTTCCCTTCGTTCCGTATTATAAAACACATCTCCATTATACAGCAAAGCTGCACAAAAAACAAGGGATTATTTTGGTGTGGTCGCCAAATTTGGATTGGTCACTTGCGAAGCGGACGGAATTTGCGCTGACACCGCGCGGGCGCAACACAAGGCAAGTTGCCCGTCGGGCAAGAGAGCGTCCCCTGTGGGATAACAGTGCCGCGCAGCTTTTTAACACGTTATACCGCCTGTCACCTGCGAATAAATCTGCTGATAAACACCATCTTGCAGGAATCGAAATTTCTCCTTTTACAAAGCAAAACCACAGTCAAAACGACTGTGGTCTGCATAAAATTCAGCAATTAAACATTGAAACGGAACAGAACAACATCGCCGTCCTGCATCACATACTCCTTGCCCTCGGAGCGAACCAAACCCTTTTCGCGGGCAGCAGCCAGCGAACCAAGCTCGATAAGGTCCTTATAGTTGATAACTTCAGCACGAATGAAGCCGCGCTCGAAGTCGGTGTGAATCTTACCGGCAGCCTGCGGCGCCTTTGTGCCCTTCTCGATGGTCCACGCGCGAACCTCCTGCTCGCCGGCGGTGAGGTAGCTCATCAGGCCGAGCAGGTCGTAGCAGACCTTGATCAGACGGTCCAGACCGGACTCATGCAGGCCGAGCTCGGACAGGAACATCTCCTTCTCCTCCGCGTCCATGCCGGCGATATCCTCCTCCAGCTTTGCGCAGATCGGCAGAACCATCGCGCCTTCTGCGTCTGCAATGGCCTGTACCGCCTTGAGGCGCTCGTTCTCGGTGTCGTTGCCGGTAAAGCCTTCCTCATCCATGTTTGCCGCGTAGATGACCTTCTTCGCGGACAGCAGGTCGCTCTCGCCGATCACGCGGTCAATGTCCTCGTCCTCGCCAAAGCCCTCGAAGGTGCGGGCGGTCTTGCCCTCCTCCAAATGCGCCTTCAGGTTCTCGAGGATTTCCACATCGCGGAGCAGCTTCTTGTCTGCCTTCGCAGCCTTGCGGGTGCGGTCGAGACGGCGCTCGAGGTGCTCGATGTCCGCAAGGATCAGCTCGAGGTTGATGGTCTCGATGTCACGGGCCGGATCGACCGAGCCTTCAACGTGCACGATGTTCTCGTTGTCGAAGCAGCGGACAACGTGAACGATGGCGTCAACCTCGCGGATGTGGGACAGGAACTTGTTGCCAAGGCCCTCACCCTTGCTTGCGCCGCGCACCAGACCGGCAATGTCAACGAACTCGACCACCGCAGGCGTGGTCTTCTTTGCGTGATAGAGATCGGTCAGCGGCTGCAGACGCTCATCCGGTACAGCAACCATGCCGACGTTCGGGTCGATGGTGCAGAACGGATAGTTTGCGCTTTCCGCGCCTGCCTGCGTAATTGCGTTGAACAAGGTAGACTTGCCGACATTTGGCAGTCCGACGATGCCGAGTTTCATAATGTAATTCCTCCAACTTTATAAGGGGATTTTCTGCTCCCCGTTTTCTGCATAAAAATAGTATACCGCTTTCGCTGGAATTTTGCAATGTTTTGCGCTATACTAAAGATACCAATTTGTCTGCAAGAGGTGAAAAGCCATGCCTTCTTATGTCACTTACCATATTTTTGCGGCTACCGTACAGCGCGTAACCAGTGATTCGGTTGCCCATATCGCGTCCTCCTATCCGGCGGCCTACCGATGGGGCTCGCAGGGAGCGGACCCGCTGGCGCTCTATCACGCGCCGTTCCCGTCCGCGCTGCGCAGACTGGCGAACCGCGTCTGCACCGAGCCGCCCGCGCCGCTGTTCGAGTCACTGTGCAAAGCCGCCGTTGCGTCGCACAACACGGCTGCACTCGCGTATGTATTTGGATTCTGCACGCACTATGCGCTCAGCCGCGTAACCTATTCGTTTGTTTCCGCACAGGCGGACAGGCTGTCGCAGTTCATGCCGGGCTACTCTGCCGAGGCACGCCGCCATTTAGTCGAGAGCGACATCGACGGTGTGATGATCGCGGATTTTGTCTCGGACACGCCCGCCGAGTACGAAGCGTACCGTCAACTGGAGCCGGATGCGCCCGAGTCCCCTCTCGCGGCGAAAATTCTGGCGCAGGCCCTGCGGGAGACGTATGGCGTGCACATCACCCCTGCCGCCGTCTACCACTCGATGAACGATATGCGCCGCATGCACCATCTCGCGCATCAGGGTGCCTCTGCGCTCAGCCGTCTGCAGCGATTCGAGCACCTGATCGGCAAATCCGGTTTTGCGTCCTCTCTCATCCGTCCGACAGAGCCGCTCTCGGCGGACTGCACCAATCAGGAGCACCGTCCGTGGACATCCCGCACCGGCGAGCGAACGGATTCGTTCTACGATCTGTTTGATGCCGCCGTGCCGCTGGCGGTCTCGCTGCAGCGTGCCGCTCTCGACCGCTATTATCAGCAGAAGCCGCTCGATCCGCGCTTTTTCCCCACGGATTTTACGGGCACACCCATCAAAAAATAAAAATTTGATAACTTAGCGACAGGTTTCGTATGACTTCGCTCCCTGAAATGGGTATTCTTGGTGCTGTTACCAAACTGTAACCATTGAAAGGAGTGAATATGGCGCACATCATTCCGCCATACTACTATCATGCGAAACCTGTTATCTTTTGTTTTGGGCGTGATTTCACGCCTGCTCTACCTGCTTCTGCGGCTCATCCTGCTGCTCGACCGCACGATCTGCCGCGTATACGACCTGCCGGTCTGGAGCCGGTTCGCCGGCGTTCTGCGGCAGGCAGGCCGCCGCCGTTCGGTCTGTGCGCTGAGCGTATTCGGACTGCTGTTCCTGCTGCCCGCTCTGCTGCTGACCAGGCCGGGCACGCTGCTGCTTGCGGACGGTCAACCGCTCGGTGTCATCGAGGACAGCGCAACGCTGCTGAACGCAGTAAACGCGGTTGAATCCAGCGCATCTGCCGTTTCCGGCACGGACTATTACCTGCCGCTGCGCCTGCAGGCCAAACCGGTGCGGACAGCTGCTCCGCTGCTGACGCAGGAGGAACTCGAGCGCAATCTCATTACTGCCAGCGGCGAGTTGGACACGCTTGCCATTATTTCGGTGGACGGCAAACAGACCGCCATTGCTGCCGATACGGACGGCGCGCAGGCCGCGCTCGACCGGATCAAGGCCGCGTACACGACAGCGGCAGACGAAAACGTACACTTCCTGCAGACCGTCCGCGTGGACAAGGCCATTGCGCCAGCCGCGCTTGCAGAGACCGATTCCGCGCTGTATGATACCCTGTCGCAATGCCTTGACGTGACTGCGACCCGCGCCGTCACCTACACCGAGCAGATTCCGTTCGACACCGTGACGCAGGAGAACGAAAATCAAGACCAGACCTACCGTGAGACCGTTCGGCAGGGCTGTGCAGGCACAGCGCAGGTCACCGCCGAGATTGAAACCGTGGACGGCGAGGAGCGCACGCGCACCATCCTTGCGCGCACCGTGCTCCGGCAGGCCACCGACGAAATTGTCGAGGTCGGCACGCGCAATGTTGGCATCGGCACCGGAGAATTTGCCGTGCCGCTGACCAGCTACACGTTCACCTCGGCGTTCAAGTACCGCTGGGGCCGCCTGCACGGCGGCGTAGATCTCGCCGTGGACGAAGGCACGCCGGTCTATGCCGCGGATAACGGCAAGGTCATCGTTGCAGAGGACTCCGGCAACGGCTACGGCAGCTATATCATCCTCGACCACCGGAACGGCTTCAAGACGCTGTACGGGCATAATTCACAGCTGCTCGTGTCGGTCGGCGATGTAGTCAGCAAGGGCGATAAAATCGCGCTTTCCGGCAATACCGGCAACTCCACCGGCCCGCATCTGCATTTTGAGGTGCAGGTGAATGACGAAAAGGTAGATCCGACGCAATACGTTAATCTGTCATAATTTTGCAATCATCTCAAATTTATAACCATGTAAACCGTAGGGGAGGATGAGGTCATACCCCAGAGCCCTTCTCTTGCCCTTTGGGCAATTCACCTTGTCCCGCCCTGCAATAAAGCCTCATCATATGCAGCAATAATTACTAATTTCTAACTACTAATTAAAAAAGAGAGATTGGTTTCCCAATCTCTCTTAGCTTGTCGAAAAAACAATATTCGATTTTTATGCTTCGTGCGGCAGCACGCATTCAATCGAATTTGCTTTGCAAATTCATAAATTCCGGGAGCATGTATCTCGGAATTTATACAAGGGAAGAAAAAATGTGTCCGCAGGACGCGTTTTTTCTTCGAGATTCGCTCGAAAGCGTGGTTTCGAGCGAGAGGCTGTTCGGAAAACAAAGTTTTTCGACAGCCTCAGAGAGATTGTTTTCCCAATCTCTCTTTTTGATTACTCCATCGCCTCGACTTCATCAATCTTGGTGAGGTACTTATTCTGATAGAATTTGAGTTTCTCCGCGAACTGCGGGGTCTCCTTGTACGCCTGCTTGACGTAGGCGTGCGTATCAAACTCGGCTGCGCCCTCGGCCAGCTGGATGGTATAAATGGCGATATTCGAGCAGTGGTCGCTGATCTTCTCAAGGTCATGCACAATATCCAGGAAGTGGATACCGGTCTGCATGGTGCACTCGTTCCGGCCCAGACGCTCGATGTGGCGGCTCTTGAGACGCTCCTTCATCGTATCCACGACTTCTTCCAGCGGCTCGACCATACGGGCGGTCGAAACAGCCTGATTGTCATAGCCGTCAACGGTCATGTCGAGCACCTCGGCAACCGCTTCGCACATGGTGTGCAGCTCCTGCATCGCACTCGGCGAGAAGGACAGACCGGCCTCACGGAACTCGTCGGCACGCTCGAAGATGTTCTGCGCATAGTCGCCGATCTTCTCAAAATCAGACAGCGAGTGCATCATCTCGGCCATCTGACGGCGCTGATCGACCGAACGGATGTTGTGGATGGTGGTCAGGTAACGGCCAATCTCAACCTCTGCACGGTCGAGGAAGGCCTCGTGCTCGTGGAAGATCTCCTCGTTTGCAGCCCCGCCGCCGAACAGCGGGTCGGTTGCCAGATGGAAATTCTGCTTGGCAGTGTCGCCCATGTCGGCAATGCAGCGCTGCGCCTGATCGAGTGCCAGAGACGGCGTGGTCAGGAAGCGAGGCTCCAGCTTTGCCAGCGGGTCCTCCTGCGTCTCCTCTGCGGGCACGCTCGCCGTTGCCAGCTTGACCAGCAGACCGGTGAACGGCAGGAACAGCACCGTACAGGTGAGATTGAACAGCGTATGGAAGTTTGCGATGCCGCCCTTGTCGATTGCGTTATCCCAGAAAGAGAAACCAACCGTGTACTGAATCGCATAAATGCCGACCAGGAACAGGATGGAGCCGATCAGGTTGAAGTAGAAGTGTACCATCGCGGTACGGCGGGCATTCTTGGAGCCGCCCACCGAGGACAGGAATGCGGTGATACAGGTACCGATGTTCTGACCGAGGATGATCGGGATAGCAGCCGAATAGGTGATCGCACCCGTGGTGGACAGCGCCTGCAAAATACCAACCGATGCGGAGGACGACTGGATGATCGCGGTAACGCCCGCGCCGACCAGCACGCCGAGCACCGGATTGGAGATAGCAGCGAACAGATCCGCGAACTGCGGCAGATCAGCCAGCGGTGCAACCGCGCCCTCCATGACCGACATGCCGATGAACAGAATACCGAAGCCGGTGAAGATATCCGCGATATCGCGGGTACGGCGCTTTTTTGCAATCATCATAATGATTACGCCGACAAGCACGATGATATATGCCAGATTCTTCGGCTTGAGCAGATCCATGAACAGGCTGCCGCTGCCCTCGCCGCCGGACAGACGCAGGATCTGCGCGGTAATCGTGGTACCGATGTTGGCACCGAGGATAACGCCGACCGACTGCTTGAGCGTCATGATACCGGCGTTTACAAAGCCGACAACCATAACGGTCGTTGCGGACGAAGATTGAATGACCATGGTAACGACCATGCCCATCAGCAGAGCCGTAACGACATTGCCCGTCATTTTTTCAAGTGTTTTCTCCAGTTTAGAGCCTGCTGCGCGCTCCAAACCCTTTCCCATTGTCGTCATACCGTAGATGAACAGCGCAAGACCGCCGATCATCTGCACGATTGACAGCACATCAAAACCCATATGCTTCCTCCCGTTTTGTTACATAATCATTTTCATTATTTCTTTACGATTCGCATACATTTTAATTATATGGTTTTTACATGGTACTGTCAATAAAAATTGCGTTAATACGCAGGCTTTACACACATTTAACATTGGTTTGCCTACCCGGCAGGGGCACAAGAGGGTAGACACCTGCGGTTTCCACCCTCTGATTTTCACCCCTTTCCCTTTGGGATAGCACGGCGAAATTTGCAGAACTGAGACTATAAAGGAACGGCAGAGGATTTTTTCTTCCGTAGGGACGGACCAATGTGTCCGCCCATTCCCCTACCTCTATGCAATGCCAGATACATTACTGCTACACATATGGTTTACTCTACGCAGGCGCGACACAAGGTGAATTGCCCGAAGGGCAAGAGAAGGTCCTCTGGAGGATACCCGTGTCGCGCAACTCGTTGGCTCGTTATTACGGACGGCACCTACGAATATAATCCATTAATATCATTTAACAACTATCCGTAGGGCGGGGGTGCCCTCACCCCGCCGTTCCCCAATAACCCCCTTATGTTAAACCCAACCGGAGACATTGTTTCATCTGTACGTTCATTTTCCATTCTCCATTTTCAATCCTCAATGACTCCACAGAACGCAAAAAGGACCCCAAAGGGGTCCTTTCAGCTTGTCGAAAAAGCAATATTCGATTTTTATGCTTCGTGCGGCAGCACGCATTCAATCGAATTTGCTTTGCAAATTCATAAATTCCGGGAGCATGTATCTCGGAATTTATACAAGGGAAGAAAAAATGTGTCCGCAGGACGCGGTTTTTCTTCGAGATTCGCTCGAAAGCGTGGTTTCGAGCGAGAGGCTGTTCGGAAAACGAAGTTTTTCGACAGCCTCAAAGGACCCCAAAGGGGTCCTTTTTTGTGTGCGTAAGGCTCTTACTTAATATTATCAAACAGTCCGGTAAAATCCAACGTTGCAAAGTAGTCCTTCGGGGTCTCTGCGCGGCGGATCATCTCTACCGAGCCGTCCTCGCAAAGCAGCAGCTCTGCGGAACGCAGCTTTGCGTTATAGTTATAGCCCATCGAGAAGCCGTGCGCGCCGGTATCGTGGATATAAACGTAATCGCCGATGTCAATCTGCGGCAGATTGCGGTCAACGGCAAACTTGTCGTTATTTTCGCACAGACCGCCGGTCACATCGTAGGTATGATCGCACAGCGCGTTTTCTTTGCCGAGCACGGTGATATGGTGGTATGCGCCGTACATCGCCGGACGCATGAGGTTCGCAGCGCAGGCGTCCAGACCGGCATACTCCTTATAGGTATGCTTCTGGTGGATGCACTGGGCAACCAGAGCGCCGTAAGGGCCAAGGATAAAGCGGCCCATCTCGGTGTAGATGGCAACATCGTCCATGCCGGCCGGAACAAGAACCTCGTCGTAAGCCTGATGTACGCCTTCACCGATGGCCATAATGTCGTTCGGCTCCTGCGACGGACGGTACGGAATGCCTACGCCGCCGGACAGGTTGATGAACGCGATATGCACGCCGGTCTCTTTCTGCACATCAACCGCCAGCTGGAACAGGATGCGTGCCAGTGCCGGATAGTACGCATTGGCAACCGTGTTGGAGGCAAGGAATGCGTGAATGCCGAAATGCTTAACACCCTTTTGCTTCATGTACTTGAACGCCTCGACCAGCTGCTCGCGGGTCATGCCGTACTTGGCCTCCTGCGGGGTATCCATGATGGAGTTGTTCAGCACGAAGTCACCGCCCGGATTGAAGCGGCAGGACATGGTCTCCTTCCAGTCGCCTACTACCTTGTCGTAGAAATCGAGGTGGGTAATATCATCGAAGTTGATGATGGTGTTCAGGTCGGATGCGAGCTTGTAGTCCTCTGCCGGCGTGACGTTGGAGGAGAACATGATGTCATGCTCCTTTACGCCGCACACATCGCTGAGCTGCAGCTCAGGCAGGCTGGAGCAATCACAGCCAAAGCCTTCCTCATGCAGAATCTGGATGAGGCGCGGGGTCGGCGTCGCCTTTACAGCGAAGTATTCCTTGTATCCCGGGTTCCACGCAAATGCTTCCTTTACCTTGCGGGCGTTCTCACGGATCGCCTTCTCATCGTAAATGTGAAACGGAGTCGGATAGGTTTTGGTGATCTCCTGCACTTGCTGGAGCGTCAAAAAGGGTTTCTTTTCCATTGGTATTTGCCTTTCCTTTACTGGGGTATTCAATCAGTATTCTTACCGAGAATTCGCTCAAATCGACGGCGCATATCGTTTTCCATGCGCTGGGTCTCGATCTCGTCGATATCAACGATACGGTCGTCCTTGATGATGACCACCATGCCCTCGCACAGCATTGCCGGTGCATCGGCACGGTCGAAATTCACCATTTCGCCGTTTACTTCAACGACTACGGAATCGCCTTCAAAACGGTCTACAATTCCGGTCTGCTTTGTCATAGCAGTCTCCTCCTCGCCTCATTGATTCCGGGCGGTACCACATCGGGTATTCCCTTTACTTACATTACTTACTCTTAAGGCAATATCGCATAATTGAACAAGAGCGATTTGCGAATAAATTTTGCGGTGCTGCCTTAACTTCCGCTTTTGCAGATTACTCTACGCAGTGATGGTAGGAATCGAACTCATCGGTCACTGCCTTGGTCGGTGCAGGCGTCAGCAGGCTGACAACAACGATAGCAAGCAGACCGAACACAAAGCCCGGCACGATCTCATACAGATCGAAGATGCCGCCGGACAGCTGCGCCCATACCAGATCGACCACGCCGCCGACGATAATGCCGGCATACGCACCCTGCTTGTTCGTGCGTCTCCAGAACAGCGAACACAGAACCAGCGGACCGAAGGCAGAGCCGAAGCCGCCCCATGCGTAGGATACCAGACCAAGGATGGTGCTGTTCTGGTTGGTTGCGATCAAAACAGCGATAATTGCTACCGCCATAACGCAGCCGCGGGAGACCCACATCAGCTCCTTCTCGCTTGCGTTTTTGTGAACCTTGTTGTGGTAGAAGTCCTCGGTCAGCGCAGATGCGGTAACCAGCAGCTGACTGTCCGCAGTGGACATGATGGCTGCCAGAATAGCCGACAGGAAGATACCCGCGATGAATACCGGGAAGATCTTTGCTACCATGCTGATATAGATGGTCTCCTGGTTGCCGTCGGTCAGGACAATGCTGTCACCAAGGAACATGCGGCCGGAAATGCCGATCATGATTGCAGCCGTCAGGGAAATCAGCACCCAGATGGTTGCAATGCGGCGCGATTTCTTAATCGCCTGCGGGGACGAAATACCCATGAAACGGACAAGGATATGCGGCTGACCGAAGTAGCCGAGACCCCATGCAAGCAGAGAGATAATGCCCATTGCAGTATACGGCACGCCGGTCGCACCGTCAACGAACATATTCAGGAAGTTCGGATTGAACGCTTCCACCTGCGAGAAGAACTCGGTCGGGCCGCCCATCGAGAAGATAGCGATGGTCGGAACCGCGAGCACGCAGAAAAACATCAGAATGCCCTGGAAGAAGTCGGTCCAGCAAACGGCGAAAAAGCCGCCCGCAAACGTATACGAGATAACGACCACCGCACCGATCACCAGCGAAACCAGATACGGGATGCCGAATACGGACGAGAACAGCTTCGCGCAGGATACAAAGCCGGACGCGGTGTAGAACAGGAAAAACACCAGAATGAACACCGCTGCAATAACCGAAATCCAGCCGCTTTCATCGTGGAAACGGTTTTTGAAGAACTGCGGCAGCGTAATCGCGTCGTCTGCGGTCTTGGTGTACTGGCGCAGACGCTTGGCAACAAACAGCCAGTTAAGGTAAGTGCCGATTGCCAGACCAATGGCGATCCAGCCTGCGGAAATACCGGACAGGTACGCCGCACCCGGCAGGCCCATCAGCAGCCAGCCGGACATGTCGGACGCCTGTGCGCTCAGGCCGGTTACCCACGAGCCAAGCTGTCGACCGCCCAGAAAATACTCATTTGTCGTGCGGTTTTTGCCGACGAAATACATGCCTATGCAGAGCATAAAGATCAGGTAACAGCAGAATGCCGCTATTGTGATTATGCTGTCGAAAGTCATATGTTTTACCCTCCTAAAATTTCACTTTAATTATACACGGAAACGTGCAATTTTGCAAGATTTCACGAAGGAAATTGCATCTTTAGCGAAAAATATACACTTTGCACAATTTTCTGCCAAGAAAAATGACAGCAGTTATCACAAACGCACCCAACATATCCTCATTCTGCAATATCGGACGGTCTCTCCTGCATGAGAAGGCGTCCGGCGGTGCGGTCGATGCCAATGGCGCCGAGCGGCGCAGTAATCAGGATGGCGAGCACCGCCACCGAAAGCACCAGCTGTCCGCACGGCAGACCCATCGACAGCGGCACCGAGCCGATGGCCGCCTGCACGGTTGCCTTCGGCAGATAGGCAATCACACAGAACAGACGCTCCTTCCGGTTCAGTCTGGTACCGAGCATGCACAGGCTCACGCCGACCGCGCGGAACACGAGCGCCAGCGCGATCATGAGCACAGCGGCTGCACCGGCCTGTGCCGCGCAGCGGATATCCACAGCCGCGCCGACCAGCACGAAAAGAATCGCCTCAGCAGCGATCCACAGCTTGCCGAACTTGGCGGACAGACGTTTGGTGACTTTTTCCGAACTTTTGATCTTGAGGACGCACGCCATGCTCATAACGGCCAGCAGTCCGGACACGGAAACGATGCCTTTGAGCCATGTCTCTACCGCCATCAGCAGGAACGACAGCCCGAGAATCAGGATTACCTTGGTACTGTTGCGGACGTAACAGCCATGCCGGTACGCGGTTTCGAGGAACAGATGCAGCAGCAGTCCGACCGCCGCGCCGAGCACCACGCCCAGCACGATGGAAACCGGGATGTTCACGAAGTCCATCACGTTCGCGCTGCCGCCCTGTGCCATGCCGACAAAGGTCGAGAACAGCACGATCACATAAATATCGTCACAGGACGCGCCCGCCAGTATCATCTGCGGAATGCCCTGCCCGGTTCCCCGCTTTTCTTCCATCAGCTGTACCATTCTCGGCACAACCACCGCCGGAGATACCGCGCCGAGCACGGCACCCATGACGGCCGCTTCTATCCGGTTGATGCCCAGAATGTGCGGCGCGAGCAGGAAAAACGCCAGAATCTCACAGCTTGCGGGCACGCACGCCATCATGACCGCCGGACGTCCCACCCGCTTGAGGTCGGACAAATCGAGTGACAGACCTGCTTTAATTAAAATAATGATGAGCGCCATCCGCCGCAGGTCGGACGAGATGGACAAAATGGAATCGTCCAGCCAGTTCAGCACATACGGGCCTATCAGAATGCCCACGAGGAGCATGCCGATGATGCGCGGCAGACCAATCCGGCTGCACAGTGCCGCCGCAGCCAGACCGAGCAGAAATACGAGTGCGAGTGAAGTAAGCATAGTTTTTTCCTCCCTAAAACGCAGAAAAGCCGATGGCTACTGCGTAAATTTAGTACGCAGAAGTCATCAGCTTCGAAAGCGGTTTAGGACGTTCGTCCAAGGGAGAACCTCATTCCCCTATTGCAGTTCCCATTATACTGTATAGGAGCCGTCTTGTAAAGCGAAATTTACAGCGCCATCGCTCTCGCCAGCTTGCTGGTCGGCTCAACCACGAGGTCAAGCTGCTGCGCCAGCTCTGCGGCAAGCGCGTGGAAGGTATCCTCACTGCCTGCGACATACTCAAGTTCGATCTCGCACAGCGGCGCCGCTTTACCGTTATGACGCAGTTCGCCTTCGTCAAGCGCCATTTCGCACACGGTGTCGTCCTCCTGCAGCAGAACCGCACACCGGCGGAACGAAACCGTGCAGATTTCCTGCAGATCGGCTGCCAGCGCCCGCTCGCACAGGTCATTCGGTGCGCCAAGTTCGGGCAGTCGGCGCAGACCATCCAGCAGAGAGACCGCCTCGCACTGGTACTCCTCGTGGGCGCGCATGCCGTCCGGCGTATCCGTGTTGCGCAGCTTCATGCAGCACACGCTGCGGTCGTTCTCGCGGCGCAGACGCAGTGCCGCCTGATGTTCCTTCAGCAGTCCGTCCGCCGTGTCAAAATAGCTGGATTCCATGTTGATGGTTCGGCTCTGGCTGCCAATCCGCGAGGAAGCCCATAGCAGCGCCTGACCGAGCAGCTTTTCGTCGGCACGCCACTTGTATTCCTTCTCCATCGTTTTATCCATTATCGCACCTGTCCGTTTCCGTAAATGATATACTTGGTGGTGGTGAGCGCGGTCAGACCCATCGGACCGCGTGCGTGCAGCTTCTGGGTCGAAATGCCGATTTCAGCGCCGAAACCGAATTCAAAGCCATCGGTAAAGCGCGTAGAGGCGTTGACGTAGACAGCCGCCGCGTCCACTTCCTCCAAAAATCGCTGCGACGCATCGTAATCCCGGGTGACGATACACTCCGAGTGACCGGTGTTAAAGCGGTTGATATGCTCAATGGCCTCGTCCAGCGAATCGACCACCTTGCACGAAATCTCGTAGCCGAGGTATTCTCTGCCGTAATCCTCATCGGTTGCGGGTGCAATGCTGTCACCGAGGATGTCCATCGTGCGCGGACAGCCGTGAATTGCCACATGCTCGGGTGCCAGACCCTCTGCCGCCATCGGCAGGAATTTCTCCGCAACGTCCTTGTGGACGAGCAGGCTTTCCGCCGCATTGCATACGCTCGGGCGCTGGCACTTGGCGTTGACGAGAATATTCTTCGCCATTTCAAGGTCGGCAGTCGCATCAACGTAAACGTGGCAGTTGCCCGTGCCGGTCTCGATGACGGGCACGGTCGCGTTCATGACAACCGAGCGGATCAGTCCTGCGCCGCCGCGCGGAATCAGCACATCCAGATAGCCGTTCAGCTTCATCATCTGGGTTGCGGTGTCGCGGCTGGTGTCCTCCACCAGATTGATAGCGTTCTCCGGCAGACCCTCGGCCGCCAGCGCTGCGCGCATCAGTCTGGTCAGGCACATGGAGGACTGGAACGCCTCCTTGCCGCCGCGCAGAATGCACGCCGAGCCGGCCTTGAAGCACAGCACAGCCGCATCCACGGTGACGTTCGGACGAGCCTCGTAGATAATGCCGATCACACCCATCGGCACGCGCTTCTGACCGATGTTCAGGCCGTTCGGACGCTTATGCATCCAAAGCACCTCACCGACCGGGTCGGGCAGCGCCGCCACCTGACGGCAGCCTTCGGCAATGCCCGCAATGCGCTTTTCGTCCAGCATCAGACGGTCGATCAGGCCGTCGTTCAGACCTGCCGCTCTGCCGTTTTCAATATCAATCCTGTTTGCCGCGATGATCTCGTCCGCATGTGCCATCAGCGTGTCCGCAATGGCGAGAATGCCGCGGTTTTTGTCGTTCGTGCCGAGCTTCGCCACCGCGTACTTGGAGCGGCGGGCGTCCTCGGCAATCTGCATAAGCGTTCTCATTATATATTCACCTCATAATCTGCACAATTTATCTTGTAGGGCGTGACGACCTCGGCACGCCGCTGTAAACCATCTGCAATTCGTTAGAAACGGCGCGCCGAGTCGTCGCGCCCTACGGTTACGTTAGTGTTCTCTCTGGAATAACGTACCGACCGGCTTACCGTCCACAATATCGTACAAAAGTCCCTGCTTATCGCCGTTGGCGACCATCATTGGAATGCCTGCGTCCATGCAAAGCTCTGCGGCAGTGATTTTGGTCGCCATGCCGCCCGTGCCGTGCGCGGAACCGGCGCCGCCCGCCATACGGCGGATTTTTGCGTCGATCTTGCCGACGTGGTTAATCAGCTTGGCCTGCGGGTTGGTGCGCGGGTTGGAGTCGTACAGGCCGTCGATATCCGAGAAGATAACCAGCAGATCGGCATCGCACATGCGTGCCACAACCGCGGACAGCGTATCGTTATCGCCGAAGTTCTCGATATGCTTCAGCTCGGCGGTTGCAACCGTGTCGTTCTCGTTGATGATGGGCACAACGCCGATCTTGGTCAGCGCGGTAAACGTGTTATGGATGTTGGTGCGCTGGTCGTCATCGACGATATTCTCGCGCGTCAGCAGGATCTGCGCCACGTTAATGCCATATTCCAGAAACATCTTATCGTAAATGTGCATCAGCTCGCACTGCCCGACAGCCGCTGCCGCCTGCTTGACCGACAGCTCCTTCGGTCTCTCCGCCAGACCGAGCTTTGCCGTGCCGACCGCCACCGCACCCGAGGATACGAGCACCATCTCGAAGCCGCGGTTCTGCAGGTCGCTAATCGTGCGTACCAGACGCTCGATACGGCGGATATTCGGCTTGCCGTTGTCATAAGTCAGCGTCGAGGAGCCGACCTTGACGACAATACGCCGGACCTCGTTCATGTTCAGCATAAAAATGACCTCCAAAAGATAACGTGGAAGCCTTTTCCCGGACTTCCGCCAATATACACATTTTATCACACTAAAACGCGAGAGACAAGCCGAACACAAATCTTTTACACTTTATACACATTGTGAAAATTTTATACGGAGATTTTTATCGTTTGCACAGAATTTTTATTTCAAAACCCGTCATATTGTGCTATACTATATCTTATCTTCTTATGCCCAAATTCGACAGTACCGCTTTTCAGCGGCGCTGTCCGCATATATATTATAATGAAAGGAAGGGACCCGTTATGGCAAACCGCATGGTTCTTCATATTGCCGGTCAAAAATACAATCTGGTCTCCGACGAGAGCGCGGACTATATGAATGAGGTAGCCGAGCTGGCACGCCAGACCGTGGCGCACTGCGGCGGCTCGCCGTCGTTCGCATCCACACGCGCGCTGGCACTGGCAACGATCACGCTGGCGGATGATTACATCAAGGCCAAGTCTGCCGCCGAAGCCGCTGAGGCAAAATGCCGTGCCCTCGAAGCCGAGCTTGCCGCACTGCGCGACCGGCAGGCGCAGAATAACGGCAAGCACCCGAATCACAACCGCAAATGAGGAATAAAGTAGAACTTCTTGCTCCCGCCGGTTCGCCGGAGGGCATTCGCGCCGCTGTGCAGTCCGGTGCAGGCGCGGTCTATATGGGCTTCGGCATGTTCAACGCACGCCGCAACGCACAGGGCTTTTCGCATGACGAGATGGCGGATGCCATCGCCTACTGCCGCGCACGCGACGTAAAAACCAATATTACGCTCAACATTCTTGCCGGCGACCGCGAGCTTGAGGACGCACTCGAGGACGCAAAGTTCCTGTACGAAGCAGGCGCGGACGCGCTCATCATTCAGGATTTGGGACTGGCGCGGCTCATCCACGCACACGCGCCGGATTTCGCGCTGCACGCCTCCACGCAGATGACCATTCACACGCTCGACGCAGCAAAGCAGGCGCGCGACATCGGCTTTTCGCGCGTGGTGCTCAGCCGGGAATGCTCCCGCGAGGAGATCAAACTCATCACCGAGCAGGCCGGTGTCGAGACCGAGGTGTTCGTGCACGGTGCGCTGTGCATGTGCTACTCGGGTCAGTGCTACCTGTCCGCCGTGATCGGTCAGCGCTCGGGCAACCGCGGTCTGTGTGCACAGCCGTGCCGCCTGCCGTACAGCGGCGGCTATCCGCTGTCGCTCAAGGATCTCATGCTCGCCGGACATGTTGCCGAGCTGTCCGACTGGGGTGTGTCCTCGCTCAAGATCGAGGGCCGCATGAAGCGTCCGGAGTACGCCGCTATTGTAACCAAGGTCTACTCCGACCTGCTCCGTGAGCACCGCAGGCCGACCGCCGAGGAGCGCGACATTCTGCGCCGCGTGTTCTCGCGCGACGGCTTCACCGACGGCTACTACACCGGCAAACTGGGCAACAGCATGTTCGGCACCAAGACCGATGTGCCGATGAACGAGGTAAAGAAACTCTATGACGAGGCCGCGCATCGCTTTGCCGAGGGCAAGGAGGCACCGCTCGTGCCGGTTTCCCTCTGCTTTACCGCCCGCAAGGACACCGGCGCGGTGCTCAGCGCGGACGGCGTTTCGGTCGTCATGCCGGTAGAGCAGGCGCAGAACCGCCCGACCACACCGGAGATGATCGAAAAATCGCTCAGAAAGACCGGCGGCACGCCGTTTTATATTGAGAATATGCGTATCGAGGTGCAGGACGGCCTGATGATCCCGGCGTCCGTGATGAACGGCATGCGCCGCGACGCACTCGACCTTCTGCTGGCAAAACGCGGCGTTGCGCCCTCCCGCGACTGGCTGCACGGCAGCGTGCTGCCGCGCGACGACGAGGCCGCTGCCCGCGAGGGCTTCCGCGGCTACACCGCAGCCGTGCGCACCAAGGCGCAGGCAGATGCGCTGCGCGAGCTTGGTCTGGAGACCGTTTACGTCCCGCTTGAAGTTGCAGCGCAGACCGGACTGCCCGCCATCCTGCCGCGCGTGTTCTCGGACAACGAGCAGCCGCAGATCGAGATGCTGCTCGGCGAAGCCATGAGCCGAGGAACCGACACGGTTCTCGCAGGAAACATCGGTCATATCCCGCTTGCAAAGAGATTGGGCTTTACCGTGCACGGCGATTTCGGTCTGAACGCCTACAACAGCAAAACGCTGAGCGCACTGGCTGAAATGGGCGTTTCCCGCCAGACGCTTTCGTTCGAGGCTCGTCTGGCGCAGATTCGAGATATGCGCGGTCCGCTCGAAACCGACCTGATCGTCTACGGCCGTCTGCCGCTGATGATCTTTGAAAACTGCGCCATTCGCCGTCAGCACGGCGGCAAGTGCTCGTGCCAGAACGGCGTGACGTACCTCACCGACCGCCGCAAGGAGCGTTTCCCGCTGCTGAACGAATTCGGCTGCCGCAACACGCTGCTGAACAGCCGTCCGCTGTGTCTGCGCGAGGATTTCGCCCGTCTGGGCGTACAGACCGCGCGTCTGCAGTTCACCATCGAATCGCCCGAGGAATGTGTGCGGATTGCCCGCGCGTTCCTGTCCGGCGCACCGCTGGACGGCGAATTTACCAACGGATTATATAAAAGAGGAGTCGAATAATGGAGATCGTTTTAGCGTCCGCTTCGCCGCGGCGCAAGGAGCTTCTGAGCCTTATCACCGAACACTTTACGGTCTGCCCTGCCGATGCGGACGAAACCCTGCGGGATGCGCCGCTCAGTGAGGAAGTCACCCGTCTTTCCCGCCTCAAGGCCGAGGCTGTGCAGGCGCAGCACCCGAACGCCGTGTGCATCGGCTCGGATACCATGGTCACGATCGACGGACTGCGCCTCGGCAAGCCGAAGGACGCGGGCGAGGCCGCTTCCATGCTCCGCCGTCTGCGCGGACGCACCCACGAGGTGCTGACCGGACTTGCCGTGCTCACGCCGGACGGCGGGGCGCACACGCTGCACACCTGCACGCGCGTCACCTTCCGCGATTTTGCGGAGGACGAGCTTGCCGCCTACCTCGCCACCGGAGAGCCGCTCGACAAGGCCGGCGCCTACGGCATTCAGGGCCACGGCGCACTGCTCATCAAGGGCATCGAGGGCGACTATTACAGCGTCATGGGTCTGCCTGTGGCTCCGCTTTATACCATTCTGCGCGATATTCATGCGGTGTAAGCCGCATTTACCTGCTGAAATTCCACATTTCAGTGCAACATTATGAAAGGAAGATTCGTTTTGCGACGACGTCATAAAGTCGGCTCTCCGCTCCTGATCGGTGCGGCAGTCGTCATTCTGCTGTGCATTCTCTCCGCGGTGTACAGCGGCATCAGCGGCAATTCCTCGCCGATCACGAGAGCCGCCGGTGCGGTTGTCCGGCCGTTTCAGCAGTTCGGCACCGGTGTCGGACACTTTTTCAGCAAGGGACTGGATTATTTCACCGAGTTTGATGCACTCAAAGCCGAGAATGAGCAGCTCAAGCAGCAAATCAGCGACAATGCACAGCTTGTGCGTGACGCACAGATCGCGCTCGAGGAAAACAACCAGCTGCGCTCTCAGCTTGGGCAGCCGGAGAACACCCGCACCACCACCACGGTCAGCGCCGAGGTCATCGCCCGCAGTCCGGGCGACTGGGCGGATACGCTGACGTTGGACAAGGGCAGCTCGAGCGGCGTCAACAAGGACGATCTTGTAACGACCGTGGACGGCATGCTCGGCTTTGTCAGCGAGGTGACCGACAACACCTGCGAGGTGACTTCCATCACCGACCCGAAAATGCAGTGCGGCGCGCTTGTCACCCGCACGCGCGAGACCGCCATTGCGGAGGGCGACTATAACCTGATGACACGCGGTGCACTTCGCCTGTCCTATCTGCGCGAGGACTCCAAGGTGGTCGTCGGCGATACAGTCGAGACCTCGGGACGCGGCGGTGTATTCCCCAAGGGCATCCTCATCGGCACGGTGGAAAGCGTGCAGCCGGAGGAAAGCGGTCTGTCCTACTATGCGGTCATCAAGCCGTTTGTCAGCGTGGACAGCGTTTCCTCGGTTTCCATCATCACCGAATACACGGACACAGCGGAGTAAGCCATGCAGAGAGAACATATTTCCATCCCGAAGCTGATCGTGTATGTGCTGTTTTCGGTGATTATCTTCGCGCTGCAGACCGGCACGTTCGGCGGCATGCGCATTTTCGGCTCTGCGGTCGATCTGCTGCCCGCACTCGTCACGGCAGCCGCGCTGCTCGGCGGTCCGGCGGAGGCGGCTGTTACCGGCGTGACGGTCGGCATCTGCTATGACCTCAGCTTCACCGGCGTGGACGGTCTCTATCCCCTGTTTTTCCTGCTGTTCGGCTATGCCGCCGGAAAACTCTGCCAGAGACTGCTCACCCGCAATTATATTTCCATGCTCATCCTTACGGCGTTTGAGTGTGTGCTGCTCGGTCTGCTGCGGTATCTCTTCTCGCTGATGCATGCAGGCGCGTCCTTCCTGATCGTCCTGCGGCAGCTTGCCGTTGGTACGGTGCTGACCTGCCTGTTCTGCTTTATCGTTTACCTGCCGCTGCGCAGGCTCAGCGGCAAATCCCGCAAGCGCAGCCGCTGACCCTTTGCGGAAAGGAGCACTTCCCCATGTTAAATAAACCTCAACTGCTTCGCCGTCTGCTCGCGCTGTGCGGACTGCTGCTGCTGTGCAGCGGTGTGGCGCTCTCGCAGTTATTCCAGCTGCAGATTTTGAGCGGCGAAAAGTATGTCCGCCGCTCGGCGGAGTTTCTCACCACCACGTCTACGGTTTCCGCAGCCCGCGGTGAGATCCTCGACCGCTATGGCAGACCGCTCGTCACCAACAACACCGGCTTTTCGCTCGTGCTCATCTACTCGTCCTTCTGGGACGGCAACGACAAGCGGTTTGATACCCTGCTCGATCTGACGCACCGTATCCAGACCGCAGCCGTGGACGCGACCGCCAAGCAGAATGCCGCAAAGACGGCTGCTGCCACCGATACCTCGAGTGACACCTCTGCGGATGCCGCAGACAGCACGGATACGTCCTCGGACACCCCGACCGACACCGCGCAGGCGGTTTCTGCGGACACGGCGACGATTCCGTCCATCAACGACCGGCTGCCGATCACGCAGTCCGCGCCGTTCACCTACAACAGCTCATCGCTGACCGAATTATCGGGTTATATGAAGGACAGCGCCAAGTCGCTTGGTCTGGATGCGGTTACGGCGGCCGTAGACGCTGCCAAGCAGGCGAGCGAGACCGACCCCAAGACCGACGAAAACGGCAACATCATTGATCAGGCAGCGCAGGTGGATGCGACCAAGCTGGTCTCCCCGACCGAGTTTATCAATGCCATGCGCGCCTATATGGAGAAAAACCTCGGCATGCCGACCGATCTCTCGCTTGCGGACGCCCGCACGATGGTCGGCATCTATTACAGCATGCGCACGGTCGGCTTCAGCAATCAGGCGACCTACACGCTCGCGGACAATGTGCCGATGGACCTGATCGCCTATATCAAGGAGCACAGCGCGGATTTTCAGGGCATTGAAATCCAGAGCGAAGCCGTCCGCCAGTACGACACCGCCACCGCCGCGCACCTGCTCGGCACGATCGGCTCCCTGACCTCCGACGAGTGGAATTCCGACAAAAACGGTGGTCCCTACAAGGACAAGGCAGGCTACCAGATGAGCGATCTCATTGGCAAATCCGGTCTGGAGAGCGCGCTCGAGTCCTACCTGCACGGCACGGCAGGCTCCCGCACGGTGGAGACCGACCTTGGCGGTTCGGCAATTGCAGAGCAAACCACCGCTACGGCTCCCAAGCCGGGCGACAATGTTATCACCACGATTGACCTTGACCTGCAGGAAGTCGCCGAGAAATCGCTGGAAAGCAATCTGTCTGCCTACGGCAAGGGCGGCGCGGCTGTTGCGCTCGACCCGAACACAGGCGAGGTGCTCGCGATGGCGTCCTACCCGACCTACGATCTGGCAAACTACAACAAAAACTACGCCTCCATCCAGGCGGACAGCCGCCATCCGGAGGTAAACCGTGCAACCTCGGGTGTGTACCCGCCGGGTTCCACCTTTAAGATGGTGACCGCCATCGCGGGTCTGGAGGAAGGCATCATCTCCGGCGACACCTACGTTACCTGCACCGGCACCTACGAGTACGGCGGACAGACCTTCCGCTGCAACAACCACGACACGCCCATGACGCTCAACGTCACGGATGCGCTCAAATACTCGTGCAATACGTTCTTCTACACGGTCGGTCAGAAGCTGACCGGTGAGCACCTCGAGCAATGGACTAAGAAGTTCGGTCTCGGCACGGCGACCGGCATCGAGGTCGGTGAAACCACCGGTCAGGCGGCAGGCCCGACCTACCGTGAGCAGCAGCGCAAGGCCGACCCGGCGATCCGCGAATGGCAGGGCGGCGATGATCTGAACGCAGCGATCGGTCAGTCGGATAACGGCTTTACGCCGCTGCAGCTGGCAAACTATGTTTCCGCGATTGTAAACGGCGGCACGCTGTACAAGCCGACGCTCGTCAAAAGCATCAAAAGCTACGATTACAGCAGCTTCATGAAAACCGATGAATCCGAGGTGCGCGGCAAGATCGACATTTCGGATGCCACGCGTGAGCTTGTCATGCAGGGCATGAGCGAGGTTACCGACGAGGGCGGTACCGCAGGCAGCGTTTTCGCAGACTACCCCATCAAGGTCGGCGGCAAGACCGGTACGGCCGAGATGTTCGAGAACGGCGAGTCATTCGACAACGGTCTGTTCATCGCGTTTGCACCCTTTGACAACCCGCAGATCGTTATCTGCGTGGTCGGTGAAGGCGCAGGCCACGGCGCTTACGTTGCGCCGATCGTGCGTGATATGCTCGATGAGTATTTCTCCATCGGCAAGTCAGACAGCGCAGCCTCCCGTCAGGCGGAGAACACCCTGATTCGATAAAACAATTGTAAGCGAAACTGCAGTTTCGCGGCAGCCTAAGCCCGGCAAATGTGATTTTGCCGGGTTTTTTCTTTCCAAACCCGGTGCCATTTGAAGTTTTCGTCAAAAAATTCGCGATGAACGCTTGTAAACCGCCCGCTGTTAGTTTATAATACACTTGTAGGCGAATCTGCAGATTTATGCGGTATTGCCTTAAGGCAATACCGCATAATTGAACAAGAGCGATTTGCGAGCAAATTTTGCGTTCTGACAAGGCACGGTTTTGCGGTAATACTTGATGTATTACCGTGAAATCGCAACAAAGTCAGGGCACAAAATTTCCGCAAAGCGCCGCAGCTTTAATTATGCGGTATTGCCTTAAATAAGGTTTTCTTTCGGAGGCGGTATGTTGAAGGTGATTCTTGTTGCGTCCGGTAAGGGCGGCACAGGAAAAACTTCCCTTACAGCGGGCGTAGGCGCGGCTCTCGCGCAGCTTGGCAGCAAAGTGCTGCTGATTGACGGCGACTGCGGTCTGCGCAATCTGGATATCGTGCTCGGCATGTCCGACCGGGTGGTCTACTCGTTTGCCGATGTGGCAGGCGGCGCGGTTCCCCTCGCGGATGCCATGGCGTGCCATCCGGATATGAAAACGCTGTACTTACTCACTGCACCGGTGGCGCTTCCCGCTCTCAGCGAGCGCGGCATGGAGCAGCTGGCTGTGCAGGCCGAGGAGGCCGGGTTCGACTACCTGCTGATCGACGGTCCCGCCGGACTGCCGGCTGAGCTTTCCTTTCTGGCGCATATTGCCACGCAGGCGATCATCGTCACCTCGACCGACCGCGTGTGTGTCCGCGGCGCGGAACGCTGCGCCCGCAAGCTGGAGGAGGAATACTGCATCCAGCGCATCCGCATGGTGCTCAACCGCGTGCGTCCGCAGCTCATCAGCCACGGCAAATCCGGCAACATCGACGACGCGATGGACGAAGCGGGGCTTCCCCTGCTCGGTCTCGTGCCCGAGGATGTGGACCTCATTTCGTGCAGCAACAGCGGCAGGAGCATTCATGCCGTCAAGCACACGGGCGCGGCTCGCGCCTTTATGAATATCGCCCGGCGGCTCAACGGCGAGCGTATTCCACTTAAATTGTAAGTAATCTCAAAATGAATATACAGGAAAGGGGTTATTCCTGATGAATATAGCACTGATCGCACATGACCGCAAAAAAGAACTGATGGTACAATTTTGCATGGCATACTGCGGTATTCTTGCAAAGCATAACATCTGTGCCACCGGCACCACCGGCAAGTTTGTTGAAGAAGCTACCGGTCTGAAAATCGACAAGTGCCTTGCGGGTATGCAGGGCGGCGAGGAGCAGATCTCCGCGCGCGTAGCCTACAACGAGATCGACCTCGTGCTGTTTTTCCGTGATCCGATGTCCAACGCACAGTACGAACCGGACGTCCATGCGATTTCCCGCCTGTGTGACATGCACAATATCCCGATTGCAACCAACTCGGCAACCGCTGAAATGCTCATCCTCGGTCTGGATCGCGGTGATCTGGATTGGCGTAATATTGTCAACCCGAAGAACAAAAAATAAACAATAGCATTCGTTGCACCGGATCGGGTACGCCAATTCGGTGCATACGTCTGTCTTGAGGAGAATCAAAATAGTTATGGAAAAAGTAAAACCCAGAACCTTATCCGGCTTTATGGAGCTGCTTCCGGCACCGCAGGTGCAGATGGAGCGCATCATGCAGGTACTGCGCGAAACCTATGCGCTGTACGGCTTCTATCCGCTGGATACCCCGCTGATCGAGTCCTCCGAGGTGCTGCTTGCCAAGGGCGGCGGAGAGACTGAAAAGCAGATCTACCGCTTCACCAAGGGCGACAGCGACCTGTCCCTGCGATTCGATCTGACCGTACCGCTGGCAAAGTATGTTGCCCAGCACTACGGCGAGCTGACCTTCCCGTTCCGCCGTTTCCAGATCGGCAAGGTTTACCGCGGTGAGCGCGCACAGCGCGGCCGTTTCCGCGAGTTCTATCAGGCGGACATCGACGTCATCGGTGACGGCAAGCTGGATATCATCAACGAGGCCGAGGTGCCGAGCATCATCTACAAGACGTTCACCTCCCTGGGCCTCGAGCGCTTCAAGATCCGCATCAACAACCGCAAGGTGCTTAACGGTTTCTTCGCTATCCTCGGTCTGACCGAGAAGGCCGGCGACGTGATGCGCACCATCGACAAGCTGGAGAAGATCGGCGCAGAGAAGGTAAAGACCATTCTGGTCGAAGATTTCGGCGTGGAAGCTGCTACGGCTGACGAGCTGCTGAAGTTCATCGAGACGCCGGGCGGCACCGAGGGTATCCTCGCGGCGCTGGAGAGCTACAAGGGCAAGAACGAGGTATTCGACCTCGGCGCAGAGGAGCTGAAAACGGTTGCAACCTATATGCAGGCGTTCGGCGTTCCGGCTGACCACTTTGAGATCGACCTGACCATTGCCCGCGGTCTGGACTACTACACCGGCACCGTTTACGAGACCGCTATGCTCGACCATCCGGAAATCGGTTCCATCTGCTCGGGCGGCCGTTACGACAACCTCGCCGAGTACTACACCGACAAGCAGCTGCCGGGCGTGGGCATTTCCATCGGTCTGACCCGTCTGTTCTACGTTCTCGGTGAGCAGGGCTACCTGAACGACCAGATGAACAAGGCACCGGCGGACGTGCTCATCCTGCCGATGACCGACGACATGGGCGCCGCTATCAAGACCGCTACCGCTCTGCGTGAATCGGGCATCCGCACCCAGCTGTACAGCGAGCAGAAGAAGTTCAAGCACAAGATCGGCTACGCCGACAAGCTGGACATTCCGTTCGTTATCTTCCTCGGCGAGGATGAGATTAACGCGGGCGTGGTCGCTGTCAAGGATATGGAAAGCGGCGAGCAGGTCAAGGTTTCGCTTGACGAGGCAGCTAAGCTGATTCATGACGGTCTGGCGAAGAAGAACGCAGGCAAGGTCATTTGCGACAAGTAAACTTGTCGAATTAGGAGTTCGTAATTAGTAATTATTTACTCCAAGGATAGGATTTTCAACTGAATATGGAGGGATTGTTTATGAAACAGCTTGTTTACGGCGGTATTCTCATGATTACGGGTATGCTTGGTATCATTGTTTCGCTGATGCTGCTTTCTATCTTTACCAATACGGGTGCATCGATACCGTTCCTTATCGCCTTCGTCGGCATCATTCTGTTTGCGATTATGGTCTTTCTCGGCTATTATGAGCACGTTCGTCCGGCGATGAAGAATACAGACAATGAGTAACTTAAATTATCCATATCTCAGCTAATCCGCGCGACAGCGCGTATTAAATAGAATTTGCTCTGCAAATTCATAAAAACCGGGAGCATGTATCACGGTTTTTATACCCTAAGAGGGAGAAAGTTTCTGCACAGGAACTTTCGGACGACTTTGGAACGGCCCACGGTCCGTTCCTGCTTGTCGGCGAAACTGTAGTTTCGCGACAGCCGAAATCTTAGTAATAAGGATTGATAAACATGAATAACACATCTATTGCAGGCATGAAGCGCACGCATATGTGCGGCGAGCTTCGCCTGGAGCACGCCGGTCAGACCGTTACCGTAAACGGCTGGGTTGACCGCGTGCGCGACAACGGCGGCGTACTGTTCCTGCTGCTGCGCGACCGCGCGGGCATTGTACAGTGCACCTTTGACAAGTCGGTCAATGCTGACCTGTTCGACATTGCCTTCACCTGCCGCACCGAGTTCGTTGTAGCGGTAAAGGGCAAGCTGGTGGCCCGCGACGCGGCTGCCATCAACAAGAAGATGCCGACCGGCGAGGTCGAAATTATTGCCGAGGACATCCGCATTCTGTCCAAGGCGGAGACCACCCCGTTTGAGATTGACGACACCAAGGAGGTCGGTGACCAGATCCGTCTGAAGTACCGCTACCTTGACCTGCGCCGTCCGTCCATGCAGAAGAACCTGATGCTGCGCCACCGCGTAACGCAGGTTGCCCGCAACTACTTCGACGAGCACGGCTTCCTCGAGATCGAGACCCCGATGCTGACCAAGTCCACCCCGGAGGGCGCGCGCGACTACCTCGTGCCGTCCCGTGTACATCCGGGCAAGTTCTACGCTCTGCCGCAGTCCCCGCAGCAGTACAAGCAGCTGCTCATGCTGTCCGGCATGGACCGTTACATTCAGATCACCCGCTGCTTCCGCGACGAGGACCTGCGTGCCGACCGTCAGCCGGAGTTCACCCAGATCGACCTTGAGATGTCGTTCGTTGAGCAGGACGATGTTATCGCCGTCAACGAGGGCTTCCTCCAGCGCGTATTCAAGGAAGTGCTCGATGTTGACATTCAGCTGCCGCTGCCGCGCATGACCTGGCAGGATGCAATGGACAAGTACGGCTCGGACAAGCCGGACGTTCGCTTCGGCTTTGAGATCAAGGATATTTCCGACATCGCGGGGGACTGCTCGTTCAAGGTGTTCAAGGACACCGTAGCGAACGGCGGCACGGTTCGTCTCATCAACGTAAACGGCTATGCGGACAAGTTCCCGCGCAAGGAGATCGACAAGCTCGGCGAGTTCGTCAAGACCTACCGCGCAAAGGGTCTGGCATGGATGAAGATTGCCGCGGACGGCAGCATGACTTCTTCGTTTGCCAAGTTCCTGTCCGAGGACGAGATTGCGGCCATCAAGGAGCGTGCAGGCGCAAAGGAGAACGACCTGCTGTTCGTTGTTGCCGACGCAAACTGGCAGACCGCCGCTGTGGCTCTGGGCGCGCTGCGCTGCGAGCTGGCTAAGCGCCTGGGTCTGGCTAAGAAGGACGACTTCAAGCTGCTGTGGGTCACCGAGTTCCCGCAGTTCGAGTACAGCGAGGAGGAGAACCGCCTCGTTGCCATGCACCATCCGTTCACCGCACCGATGGACGAGGATATCCCGCTGCTGGACACCGATCCGGCCAAGGTTCGTGCCAAGGCTTACGACATTATCCTCAACGGCTGTGAGCTGGGCGGCGGCTCCATTCGTATCCACGATCCCGAGCTGCAGACCAAGATGTTCGAGGCCCTCGGCTTCACCGAGGAAAAGGCCAAGGAGCAGTTCGGTCACCTGATCACTGCGTTCTCCTACGGCGCACCTCCGCACGGTGGTCTGGCTTACGGTCTGGATCGTCTGTGCATGCTGCTCGCCGGTCTGGATTCCATCCGCGACGTGATCGCCTTCCCGAAGGTTCAGAACGCGTCCGACCTGATGATGAACTGCCCGGATATCGTAGATGACAAGCAGCTGGACGATCTCTCTATCGCAGTTACCCGCGTAGAGGAAACGCCTGAGGCATAAATTCTAACGACTTGAGAAGCCGCTGCGGAAACACCACAGCGGCTTCTCCGTTTCTGCGAAAGGAGCAACTTTTTTGAGTATTGAACGCAAGGTTCAAAACGAAACCGGAAGAAATCCGTACCGAACCGGTGCAAACGTACTGCTGCTCGTTGCGTTTTTCCTGCTGTTCCATCCCCTGCTGAGCAGGGGCTCGCTGATGTATCAGCCGACCATCTCGCACTGGCTGACCGCAGGCGCATTTGTACCGCTGGTGCTGCGTCCGTGGCGCCGCAACCACCCGTTTGCGGAAAATCACACGCGGCTGTACGCGGCGGTTCTGCTGGTGCATGACGTGCTGCTGTTCCTGTCTGCGGCGGCTGTCAGCTTGATCCTGGTGGAATACATGGTCAAGGGCTGTGTCATCACGCTCAAGCAGTCTTTTTTTCAGGGCTGGATCTGCTATGTGGCGGTCTACGCCGCGGCGTATCTGATCTGCGGTAACGTGCGTATCGGCGTATGCCTCGGCATGGCAATTTCGATGATCCACGGCATGATCGACCACTACGTTATGCTGTTCCGCGGCACGCCTGTCATGCTGAGCGACATTGCCGCCATCGGCACGGCAGCCAACGTGTCCAAGGGCTACTCCGCACCGATAGAGCTTTCCGTGCTCCGCGCCGCGGCGGCGGCTGTGCTGTTCTGCGTGAGCGTATGCCTGATGCAGCGCAGCTTCAAGGTGCACAAGCGCTGGTACTTCCGCAGACTGTTTTCGCTGCCGTGCGTGCTCGTGCTGGCGTTCATCGCCTACACCGGCATCCAGACGGTCGGCACCGGACTGGCTTTCTGGCAGTCCAGCCGCCAGTACAGCGAGATTTTCTACTTCCTGCGCTGCGCGACCAGCTCGTTTGTCAAGCAGCCGGAGGGTTACAGCGCGGATTCGCTTTCTGACGCACAGAGCGAATTTACCGGCAAACAGGGCACGAAAACGCCCAATCTGATCGTGATTATGAACGAATCCTTCTCGGATCTCGGCTCGGTCGGTGCGCTTGAGACCAACGAGGACCCCATGCCGTATGTGCACAAGCTGATGCAGGGTCAGGAGAACACCATCAGCGGTCAGCTGACCGTTTCGACCTTCGGCGGCGGCACCGCCAACACCGAGCTGGAGTTCCTCACCGGCGATTCAATGGCGTTCCTGCCGTACAACTGCTCGGCGTATCAGGTGTTCATCAAGAGCGAAATGCCCAATCTGACCTCGGGTCTGGATTCGCTCGGCTACCAGACGGCGGCGATTCATCCCTATCTGTCCACCTCGTGGAACCGCACGAACGTTTACCGCTTCTTCGGCTTTGAAGCGCAGTATTATCAGGACGATTTTGCCGCTGACGCCGGTCGTGTGCGCGATTATATCAGCGACAGCGCAAGCTACAAGAAGATTTTCGAGCTGTACGAGAGCAAGAGGGAAAACACGCCGCTGTTCGTGTTCAACGTAACGATGCAGAACCACGGTGGCTATGACTGGGACGGCGAGGGTTACTTCGACAAGCGCATCTACCTCACCGGCGAGGAGCAGGACAAGTACCCGACGGTTGACCAGTACCTGTCGCTCGTGCGGTACAGCGACGACGCCGTGCAGGAGCTGATCAGCTACTTCTCCAAGGTGGATGAGCCGACGGCGATCGTGTTCTTCGGCGACCACCAGCCCAATCTGCCGGAGGACTTTTACAACACCCTGCTCGAGAGTCAGCGCGGCGATCTCTCGGATGCCGAGCTGCGCCAGAAAAAGATGGTAACGCCGTTCTTCATCTGGGCTAACTACGACATCGAGGAGCAGACAAACATGCAGATCAGCGCGAACTATCTGTCCGCGTATGCGCTGAACGCGCTCGGCTGCTCGACCTCGGGCTTTGACCAGATGCGCCTTGCCCTGCAGCAGCAGATTCCGGTGATGAACGTCAACGGCTACCGCCTGCCGGACGGCTCCTGGTATCCGCAGAGTGAACAGCCGGAAAACGACCTGCTGAACGATTATCACCATGCGGAATATGCGCAGATTTTTGACGCAAAAAATCGCAGCGATGAATGGTATACACCGTAATTCCGTACAGAATCCCCGCTTTATGCGGGGATTTTTTCCTTGTAAAAAAGATACAATTTTACGAATTTTTTCGTTGTTATTGATAATTTTTTAACGTTCACTTTGTAAATCTGCTTTTAGTTGACGTCGAAATGCACAAATACGCCTTCTTGTTTATGTGCAAGTATCCAAAGTGCAAAAAAAGTAAAAAAAATGTTTTGCTATAGCCTCTGTATAGTGTTAAAATAACTCTCGGACAAACGGCAACGCGGTTTGCCCATTTAACAGATCATCAGTCCTTCGATTGACGGTCTTGTTTTTTGGGATCTTGCGGGCACGCGCACGCAAGCGCAGACCGAGGCCGTCATTCAGAAATCGTTTCGGTGGATTTTGAGGGATCTCCGCCGGGACACAAAATTTTTACAAGGGGAGAAAAAGATGAACTTCGTAAACTCCATGGCGTTTACCGCGATCACCTTCGTGGCGTTCACGGCACTCGTCGCACTCATCTCGTGGTGGAAAACCCGCGGTGACAACCTCGACACGCAGGACGGCTACTATCTCGGCGGCCGCAGCCTGACCGGCCCGGTCATTGCCGGTTCTCTGCTGATGACCAACCTTTCCGCAGAACAGCTCGTTGGCAACAACGGTCAGGCAGTTCGCGTCGGCATGTCCACCATGGGCTGGGAGGTAACCTCTGCAATCGCTCTGGTAATCCTCGCATTCGTACTGATGCCGAAGTACCTGAAGACCGGTCTGACCACCGTTCCGCAGTTCTTTGAGCAGCGCTACGACGAAGGCACCCGCCGTCTGGTTTCCATCATCGTACTGCTCAGCTACGTTGTAATCATGCTGCCGAACATCCTGTACGCAGGCGCACAGGTATTCGTAAACATCTTCGGCATTGACGAGATGTTCGGTATTTCCCGTTTCGCAGCAATCGCAATCGTCTGTGTTGCAACCGCAATCATCGGTTCTATCTACGCCATCTTCGGCGGCCTGAAGGCAATCGCACTGTCCGACTCCATCAACGGCCTCGGCCTGATCGTCGGCGGCCTGCTGGTTCCGGTATTCGGCTTCATGTTCCTGTCCGGCCAGCTCGGCGGCGACGGCTCCTTTATGGACGGCTTCGACAAGTTCCTGCACACCAATCCGTCCTACCTGAACGCCATCAACGAGGTTAACACCCCGGAGCCGTGGCTCCCGTGGCCGCTGCTGTTCACCGGTCTGCTGGTCAACAACATGTACTACTGGGCAACCAACCAGTCCATCATCCAGCGTACCTTCGGTGCTAAGAACCTGAAGGAAGCACAGAAGGGCGCCGTATTTGCAGGCTTCCTCAAGATCATGACTCCGCTGATCATCGTTGTTCCGGGCGTTATCTGCGCACTGGCTTACCCGGGCATGGACTGGGGTTCCGGCGACTCCGCTTACCCGATGCTGGTAGCACAGGTTATGCCGAAGCCGATTCTGGGCTTCTTCGCTGCTGTAATGTTCGGCGCGATCCTGTCCTCCTTCAACTCGGTACTGAACTCCGCATCCACCATCTACGCACTCGACATTCACCGTCCGCTGTTCAACCCGACCGCATCCGATGCCCGCATGGTTAAGATCGGCCAGAACTTCGGTACTGTAGTAGCAGTTGTTTCCACCATCATGTCCCCGTTCATGCTGTACATGGGCGGCATCACGAGCTTCGTAAACTCTGCTTTCGCTGCGTTCAACACCCCGATCTTTGTTTGCCTGCTGTGCGGCTTCTTCTGGAAGAAGGTTCCGGCTATCGCTGCTAAGATCGTCATCCCGGTACACGTTGTTCTGTACTTCATCCTCCAGTTCGGTCTGCGTAACGTCATTCCGTTCCTGAACAACATCCACTACCTGTACTTCACCGCGATCCTGTTCGTATTCGACATGCTGCTGATGTGGGTAATCGTTAAGAAGCATCCGCGTGCAACCGATTTCGAGCTGAAGGACGTAGGCGCTGTAGATCTGACCCCGTGGAAGAACGGCAAGATCTGGGCTACCGTTACCCTGCTGATCATGGTTCTGGCTTATATCATCTTCTCTCCCCTTGGCTTCGGCAAGAGCGAGAAGACCACCTACCAGAACTACCTCGAGAATCAGACCACTGCTTCGGTTTCCGATTCTGTTCAGTAATGCAACTCAAAACGACCGTCAAAAGACGGTCGTTTTTTTATGCCTGTCCCCTATGCAAATCCGCAAAAACGTGCTATGCTAATACTAAGGCGAGAACGCCCGCACAAGGAGGAATCAC
The DNA here is from genome assembly GCF_003474415.1 of Butyricicoccus sp. AM05-1. Taxonomy (NCBI): domain Bacteria; kingdom Bacillati; phylum Bacillota; class Clostridia; order Eubacteriales; family Butyricicoccaceae; genus Butyricicoccus; species Butyricicoccus sp. AM05-1. The sequence continues at coordinate 260,168 of NZ_QUDG01000003.1, forward strand.
CATGAAGGAACACTATAAAGGTATCGGCCATATTGCGATCTACACCGTAGATATGGACCAGAGCATTGCATTTTACGAGATGATCGGCGGCAGTGTATTCAAGCGCGACGGCGTAGAGACGCCGGAAGGTCTGAAGAAGCTGGCGCTCGTTGAATTCGGCGGCTTCCTGCTCGAGCTGATCGAGCCGCCAGCAGGCACGCTCGTGCCGTCCGGCGAGGGCAGCATCCCGCACTTTGCCGTTTACGTTGACGACCTCGACAAGACCGCGGCTGACCTCAAAGCGGCAGGCGTTATCAGCTTCACCGCACCGGAGAAGAAGGTGCTGCCGAATACCTTCGGCGGCCTGCAGAACTGGTTCTTCACCGGCCCGTCCGGTGAGCAGATCGAGCTGCTGCAAATGCTGTAAAAAACGAACACCTCCCGTCTGTATCGATGGGAGGTGTTTTTTATGCAGCCCGACCTACGGAAACTATTTAATTCGCTCCTTAAAAATGAAACAGCATACAAATAAAAAACGAAACCACCACACTAATTCTCAATTCTCCATTATTCAGCCCTCAAGCGACAAAAAAGCTCCCAACCTCACGGTTGGGAGCTTTCATAAACCTAAAGCGAGTTTATCGCGCGCTATTAATAGTGGCGGGACTCGAACAGGTGATCCTCGATGCGCTTGCGGGCAGCCTGAACCTCAGCCTTCTGAGATACCTCAGCTACGCCTACACGCCACCAAGCCTCGTAGCCTGCGGACATGGTCTTCGGCAGAACCTTCATGTCGATCAGGGTGGAAACGGTCTGCTTCTTGGAATCCTCGATTGCAGCCTTCAGCTCGTCAAGAGTCTTAACGGTGTAGGTCTTGCAGCCGTAAGCAGCGCCGATTGCAGCGTAATCTACCTGGATTACCTTGCCCTTGTGTACGCCGTTGGTTACGCCTTCCTCAAGCATGTTCTTCTCGGTGCAGATGGAAGCGTTGCCGTTGGAAACCTCGAGGTTGTTGATGCAGCCGAAGGAAGCGTTATCGAACAGCATAACGTTGATCTTGTGGCCCATCTGAACCGAAGTGATCAGCTCAGAGTGCAGCATGTCGAAGGAACCGTCGCCGCACATAGCGTAAACTTCCTGATCCGGGCAAGCGATCTTAGCGCCCAGAGCGGAGGCAACCTCGTAACCCATGCAGGAGTAACCGTACTCCATGTGGTAGGTGTTCTCCTTGCGTGCACGCCACAGACCCTGCATGTCGCCCGGCAGAGAGCCTGCTGCTGCACATACGATAGCGTTGTCATCGATCATGTGGTTGATGGTGCCCAGAACGGTGGTCTGGCACAGCTTGCAGCCGGTATCCTCGATGTACTTCTCAACGCACTCACGGTTGTCGTCGTTGCACTCCGGGGTGAAGTGCTCCTTGTCGGTGTACTCAACCTTGTCCAGACGCTCAACCTCGGTCCACCACTCCTTGCGCAGAGCAGCAACTTCCTCAGCGTAAGCCTTGTCGGTGTGGTAGCCGATCTTAGCCAGCTCCTCGCCGATAGCAGTCAGAGCCTCGTTTGCATCAGCAACAACCGGAGTAGCGTCCATCTTGTAAGCCTGGAACTCGGACGGGTTGATGTTGACGAACTTCGCATCGGTGCGGTACAGCCACTTGGAAGCGGTGGTGAAGTCGGTGTAACGGGTGCCGACACCGATTACAACGTCAGCCTCGTGCGCCAGCTTGTTTGCAGCGATGCCGCCGGTGGTGCCCAGACCGCCGAGGTTCAGCTCGTGATCCCAAACAACAGCGGACTTGCCGGCCTGGGTCTCGCCGAATGCGATGCCGAAGTCCTCAGCGAACTTCTTGAATACCTTGTGTGCCTCAGCGTAACGAACGCCGCCGCCGCAGATCAGGAGCGGCTTCTTTGCGTTCTTGATGACCTCAACAGCCTTGTCCAGAGCATACTTGGTAACCGGACGGCGGTCGATGCGCCATACGCGCTTCTTGAAGAAGTCAACCGGGTAATCGTATGCTTCAGCCTGAACGTCCTGCGGCAGAGAAATTGCAACAGCACCGGTGTTAGCGGTATCGGTCAGCACGCGCATAGCGGAGATCATGTCGGTCATAACCTGCTCCGGACGGTTGATGCGGCCCCAGTACTTGGTAACAGCCTGGAAAGCATCATGAGCGGAGATGGACAGGTTCTGCGGCTGCTCCATCTGCTGGAGAACCGGGTCCGGCTGACGGGAAGCGTAGATGTCGCCCGGCAGGATCAGAACCGGAATGTTGTTAGCGGTAGCGGTTGCAGCAGCGGTAACCATGTTGCAGGCGCCGGGGCCTACGGAAGAGGTGCAGGCGAAGATGGACTTGCGGCGCATCTGCTTAGCGTAGCCAACTGCAGCCAGAGCCATGCCCTGCTCGTTCTTGCCCTGGTAAACAACCATGTCCTTGAGCTCCTGCTCAACGCCGTTAGCGAAACCAACTACGTTGCCGTGGCCCGGCAGCATGAAGATGCCCTTAACGAACTTGTGCTCCTGCTCGTTGCCATCCATATCAATGTAGCTGATATACTGGTTCTCGAGGAAGCGAACGAGTGCCTGAGACGCAGTCAGACGAACGGTTTCCATATGAATCATGTTGGAAATCCTCCTAAATAGAATACAAATAATAATGAATCAAAGCCAGTCTCCAACAAGCCTTGACTTAGCACCCTCCCTCTCCAAAAGGAGGGGCAAGGGAACCATAGGTTCCCAAACGCACGAGACAGATCTCGTGCCTGCCGCGCGCACGCGGCAGATGCAGTTCCTTATCAAAGTCCAGCTCCGCCGGACTTTGATACCACTGCCTCGGGACGTGGTGTCCCGAGCCTCGTTCGCTGTGCGAACGAGAGGGGGTTATCCGAAAAAGTTTCCTTGGGAACTTTTTCGGTATCTAAGGGAGCGAACACGCGCCTTAAAATAAACGCGAAGCGTTTGCGCGTGCGAGTTTCAGACGACCGCTTGTGATTTTCGAACAAGCGGTGTAAAAACAGCCGGTGGCTGTTTTTACAGTCTGTTTCCCGGAGTCCCCCTTAGAAGCAAGGCAACTATTTAGTTGCCGCTCGGGCAGTGCCAGATATGATCGTTGGCATCGTCCTCAAGCAGCCACAGGTGCTCCTCGTCGTCGATGCGGGTCTTGTCCCACGGGTTGCCCGGCAGATGACGGATGCCCCATGCGTAGCAGCAGGAATAGCCCGGTGCGGTTACCTGAGAGTGCATCTTATCGGTGATGATAGCGAGGCCGTTGTGATGGGTCTCGTAGATCTCGCCGTTGCCCCAGCCTGCGCCGAAGCCCATCGGCTTGTCGAAGCGGTAGAAGTAGCACTCCGGCTGCGGATGATGATGCGGCGGGTAAGAGGACCACTTGCCCGGCAGGTTGACAACTTCGCCCAGAACCATATTGGAGTACGGCGCGTTGTCCAGATCGAAGCAGGTGCGTACATCACGCTTGATGCAGCCCATCAGCTCGCCCTTGTTGCCGCGTGCCCAGGTATCGGTGTCTTCCGGCTTGTACATCTTGCTCGGGAAGGTCTTTTCGTTCAAAGTCTTCTGGATGTAGATGTTGCACGGACCGTGCGCGATGATCTCGAACTTTACGCCCTTGCAAACGTGCAGGCAGGACGGGTTGTAGTCGAACGGATTCGGACGGTCTACGTCGTAGGACTCATTCTCCCACTTGATGGTGCACTTGCCGTCGAATACCAGTGCTGCAACTTCCTTTTCAGGCTCCTCGCAGCTCCAGGTATCGCCGTCTTCCATCACGAGGAGAGCAACGTCCATCATGGCATCCTTGCCGATGCCTTCGTCAAGACGGATGTACTCGTTGTATCCGCGCTTGACCTGCTTATCCATGTACATAGGAATTCCCTCCAAAAAATAATTTTTTGGTGCGGTGACCGGTATATCCCACCCGATCACGCAGATTCAGCTGTGCAAAACAGCCTATCTGTTATCATTATACCACGCCATAACAGCCAGTTTCAACCACTCATTGAACGGATTCGGCGCGGTGCGGAAAGGCTTTGGCATTCAGCACAAAAATCCAAGCAGATTTTCTCGCAAATGATACAACAAAAATACGATTGGTTTGTATCGCACTCTTGCCTTCCCTTCCTTTTTCATCTATAATTATAGCAGATATTCAAAGGATTGCTTGCAATTTCTTCAGCAGTAATAACACGATTTTAAGGTATGCACGCAGCGCGTGCATAAGAAAGGATTTACGCCATGGATGCAGCCCGCCGAGAAAAAAAAGAGCACGGCACACTTGCGTTTCCGTTCCAGATCTACCCCGCGCTGGACGGCAGCGAGGCCGATGACAGCGATTTTATCCCCTATCACTGGCACCCGGAGCTGGAAATCATCACGGTGGACGCGGGCCACGTTTCGCTCACCATCGCTGACCACACCTACGAGGGCACGCACGGCGATGTGTTCTTCGCCGCCGGTGAGGAATTGCACGAAATTCGTGCCGCCGGACGGGAAAATCAGTTCCGCTCGTTCGTGTTTGCGGCGGATTTCCTGCAGTTTTCGCGCGCCGACCAGAGCGAATTCGCGCTGCTGTCGCCGCTCGCCGAGGGACGGCTGCGATTCGGCACCTGCATTCGCGCCGGTGAACCCGGGCAGAGTGAAATCCGTGCGCTGCTCGCACAGATCGTGCGCGCGTGGCAGGTGCAGGCGCCCGGCTGTCAGCTTGCCGTGAAGGCCGCGCTGCTCGGCATCGTGGCGGTGTGCGCGCAGTACGGCAGACTTGTCGGACATCAAATGCGCCCGGGCGCGGACTATAAGGCGCAGCAGCTTAAGGAGATCGTCGGCTACCTCGGTGAGCATTTCACCGAACCGCTCTCGCTGCCGGCGGTTGCAGCAGAATTTGGGCTTTCACCGCAGTATTTCAGCACCTTTTTCCGGGATAATTTCGGAAGGACCTTCACCCAGCATATCAATTCCCTGCGAATCGAGCAGGCGGCGCGTCTGCTCCGTGAGACCGATCTGCCCGTGATGGAGGTCGGGTTTCGCGTCGGATTTGATAATTTCAGCTACTTTATCAAGCGGTTTCGGCTTGTGTATGGCGTTTCGCCGTCGCATTATCGGAAAAACAGTTTAACTTAAACACGAGACTTGTTTTCTGCACCGGCGGACCGGGGTGCGCGAACTGCGTCAGCGTGTTCGCCCTTTCCGGGCGGGGAGTTTTTCGCTGAACCTCAGCGGGGATTCGCCGTCTGCGGACGGCGGGAGCGTGCCGCGCCCCGCGGCGGGGGCAAAAAGGAAGGACAACCTGCGGTTTTCCTTCCTCTTTGAACTCCTACCTTTCCCTTGGAAAGTCTGGCGCAGATTACCGACATGTGACCGCTGCGAAATAGGGGAACGGCAGAGGATTTTTTCTTCCGTGTCTTTCTCAACCTGTTCGCAGGGTCAGATACATTACTGCTACACATGTGATTTCATCTAAGCAGGCGCGACATAACAGTGTCGCGCGATTCTTTAGCGCGTTATTATAGACAGCACCTGCGAGAATAAATTGTACCGAACGCCTAATTCGTAGGTGCTGTCCGCAAACTCCAGACTAACGAATTGCGCGACACGGGTATGTCGCGCCTGCGGAGAGTAAACCGTCTGTGTAGCAGTACACTGTCTGTGAACTGCGAAAAGGCGGAGAAAGACACGCAAGAGTAACCCGACTGCCGCGTCCTTTTCATGCTTACGCAGTCTACCGTCTGCACCCAAGCTATCCCAACAAGGGAAAGGTAGGAGTTCAAAGAGGAAGGGAAACCGTAGGTGTCCCTTCCTTTTTGCCCCCGCGGCGGGTGCCGCAACGCCCCCGCGGCGGGCGCCGCAACGTCCCCGCCGTCCGCAGACGGCGAATCCTCCGCCGAGGTTCAGCGAAAAACTCTCCGCCCGGAAAGGGCGAACACGCCTGCGGCAGTTCGCGCCCCCGCTCAGCCGATGCAGAGAAAAAGGCTGCCGCCCGGACAGGGCAAACCCGCTCACGCAGTTTGTGTCCCCCTCCTAATTACTGTCAACAGATGTAAAAAAACCTCCGTATGAACCATACGGAGGTTTTTTTATGTCTTATCTCGTCTGCTGGGTGATAATAAACACCGGAATGTACCAAATAAGCTGATACAGCAGGATATTCATCACCGGAAGCGCATCTGCGGCGTTCTGGTACAGCAGGTAGAACACGATCAGCATACCGAGCAGGCCGGCGAACGTGCCGAGCGTCAGCGCCGAGCGGACGGCGCCCGCCAGCTTATCCGCGCCGCGGAGCACCTGCATGAACGGACCGGCACCCTCGCGAGTGAGGATAGCTGCCGGTGCATCGCCCTTGGCATAATTCGGATTCAGCAGACGATCCACGCCTGCCGGGTCCGGCTGGTCGGCAAAGCCGCGTCGGAGGTCAAACTCCTCCTCAATCATCGCCGGGGAGATATTGAAATCACGAACAGCGAGGACCGCATTCATGTGCATGCGGCGCATGAGGCGCATCGCCTTATAGGTATTCTTGGTAGTCTGGTAGCGCATGGTCAGCACGCCTGCGAGCGCGTTATCCACAACCAGATACATGTTGATCTGACCCTTATGGCCGGATTCGATCGGAACGCCCATCTTGACCATGAGCGCTGCCGTGCCGAGCACGATACGGCTGGTGCCGACAGCGCCGGTTACACCGCCCTCGACCAGACGCACGTCACGCGCGGTGAAGGTGATGCCGAAGCGCTCCTTCGTGGTATCGGTCAGCACGCGGCCCAGCTCCAGACCGGCGGATTCGGTCAGCGCGGCTGCACAGCCGAGAATCTGCTCGTCCGTGATACGGCCCAGATTGTCGATGGCCTCAAGCTCGATCGAGCCGGTCGGGAACAGATCGTTCTCGAGCAGCATGACCTTCTCCGTGCCGCGCAGCAGGTTGGCCTGACGCGCACCCGCAATGGCTGCACCCGAGCGCAGCAGGCGGCTTGCGGTGTTCTTGTAGCTTGCGCCGAACGCGCACAGCAGACCGATCGGAGCAGAGACCGACAGGATCGCCGAGAACGCCCAGAAGAAGCGCACCGGCTCGCCGCAGTTAAACGAAGCGACCAACGACAGGATGATTGCCAGCGCCAGTGCGATCGGCGTGTAGATGAGCGAGAAGCGGTCAACCGTGTCCGGGCGCTCGATCTCGGTCAGGAACGAGCTTGCGTCGTACAGCGGGCACTTGACGGCGTTGCATGCGTCAATCTCGCTGTCGTAGTGGCTGTAAACCGCCAGCGGCTGCTCTGCCTCGCAGACGGCACGATAGGAACGCGCCTGCGCCAGACTGCGGCCGCGTGCCTCACGCATTTCGGCGTAAAGCAGAAGGATGGAAACCGCCGTGTACGGTACGGCGACGCCGCCCTGATTCGGAAATACCAGCAGAGAGGCGCAGTGCAGCAGCGATGCCAGCGCCGCGAACGACACGAGCGTGCCGCGTGCCGGACGGCCATGCAGCAGCGAGGAAAAGCCGTTGCCGAACACGTCAATACCGATCAGCAGCGCCAGGATCTGCAGGGCAGCCAGTGCGCCGATGCCGATGGTCGGGTTCTGCAGAATATCGAGCACGACCGGAAGCGGCAGTGCCTCAAAGCTCGGTGCAAAGCTGAGATACGCGGCAGCTGCGGCAAGGATCAGCACCAGCAGCGACCGGAACGACAGAATGCCCGAACGGCGGCGTGCCGCGTGCATAGCTACCTCGGGATCGACCAACTTGATATCTTCCTCTTCCTCGGCTTGATCGGCGGCAATGCGTGCCGCTCTTGCCTGCTTGCGCGAGATGCTTGCCTTGCGGCTTGCTTCCTCGGCAGCGGCTTCTTCCACGATCTCCTGCTGCTCGGCGGCCTTCTCGGCAGCTTCCTTTTCTGCCAGCTTGGCCTCGCGGCGTGCCTGCCGCTCGGCGATCTTCTGCACGGTCCTGCGCTCGCGCTCTGCCATTTTCTGCTCGCGCGCCGCGATGCGCGCTTCGCGTGCTTCTTCAACAGACTCGTGTGCGGCTGCTGCGGCAGCGGTCTCTGCAGCCTTCTTTGCCGTTTTATCCTTTTTATTTCTGGGAGCCGTCTGCGGCTCCTCTGCCTTGGTCTCTGCCGCCGGTGCGGGCTGCGGCTCGACCGGCTTTTCCGGCTCTGCCGCTGCCTTAGGCATTGGCTCTGCCGCCTTTGCGGGCGCCTGACCGGAAACCTCGGCGATGATGGAATCCAGATCAAATTCATCGGTATCCGGTACGTCGCTGAGCATATTTTTCAGCGATTCCAGATCCATATCGTCTTTTCTATCCATGTTCACTTCCCCCTTAATTGCCCTGCGTGCGTCGGCGAAGCGCCTCAAACAGCAGCACAGCCGCTGCGTTGGATGCGTTCAGCGAGTTGACACGGCCTCTCATCGGGATGCTGACGATGTAGTCGCACTTGTCGCGGGTCAGGCGGCTGAGGCCCTGTCCTTCCGAGCCAATGATGATGGCGGTTGGGCGATCAAACGGTGCGTCATATAGGCCGACCGTACCGTCAGCCTCTGCACCGAACAGCCATACACCGCGTTCCTTGAGTTCATCGAGCGTGGACGCAAGGTTGTTTGCCTTGTGTACGCCGACATAGGCGAGTGCGCCCGCCGCCGAACGAGCGACAGCCGCGGTCAGACCGACAGCTCTGCGCTTCGGGATGATAACGCCGTGTGCGCCTGCGGTCTCTGCCGAACGGATGATGGCACCCAGATTATGCGGGTCCTCGATGCCGTCGCAGACAACGATGAGCGGCACCTCACTGCGCTCCTCGGCGACGCGGAAAATATCGTCGAGCGAAACGTACTCCTGTGCCGCCGCCTGTGCGATAACGCCCTGATGGTTGCCGGTCGGGCTCATGCCGTCCAGCTTGCGCCGGTCGCAGGTGACGACCGGAACGCGATACCTGCGCGCTTCTGCCGCCACATCACCGATGTGTGCGCCTTCGGCCACAAACACCTTATCCACTGCACGGCCTGCGCGCAGCGTTTCGAGGACGGCGTTGCGTCCCTCGATCAGCGTGCCGTTATCCTCGACCGGAGGACGGCGTCTGTTTTTTTCATATGCCATAAATTTTTACGCTCCAAAATGAGAAATAACTTTGCATATCCTCAGATACTTTCAGTTAGTTTCATTATACACACTTCCCGACTGTTTTTCAATGTTAGACACGAAAATTATACAAACATCGCCGCAAAAGTGCTGCCATAAGTTCGACAGATATCGACAATTCGCTCTGCCGCATTTACACAGCCAGATTTTAGGCGATACAATGAAACCGGACCGAAAGGAGCGAGGACATCCATGGATGGCAAAAAATTTGACAAAAACACGCTGAAAACACTTGTAATCGCGGCTTCTCTGCTGCTGAACTGCATTTTAGGCGGTGCATCGTACACCTATTATCATCATCTGGCGGAGCAGATGAACGAGACCGCTTCCCTGCAGTCGCAGGTAAGCCATCTGGAAGGCTCGGTCTCCGACCTGCAGGCGCAGGCGGACGAATCCCAGCCGGCCATTGACGATTTGAAAGCACAGGTGGCTTCGCTCACCGAGGAGAAGAACGGCCTGCAAAGTCAGGTGGACACGCTCACGAGCCAGAAGGCAGATTTACAGAATCAGGTGGATACGCTCAAAGCAGGTGCATCGAGCGGTTCCTCGTCCGGCTCGAGTTCGGGCAGTTCGTCGAGCGGCGGCAGTTCTGCGTCCGTCCCGGCGGCTTACAGCAGCTCGGACGACCAGAGCGAAACGGTTTACGTCACGAACACCGGCTCCAAATATCACAGCGCCGGCTGCCGGTATTTGAAGAAAAGCCAGATTCCAATATCGCTTTCCGAGGCCAAGCGGCAGGGTTACACGGCCTGCTCGGTCTGCGGCGGATAACATGAAAAAGAAGCTGAGATTTTGTCTCAGCTTCTTTTGTTTGCCTGTTAAAACAGTCTATCCATATTCTGCCGCAGCATGCGAACCATCCGTTCGCAGTCAAGCATGGTATCATCCGCGCCGAACATAACGGCGGTCTGATCCACTACGCTCGTATCCGGATTGCTGCTGCCGACCACGACCCGACCGTTCTTCACGCGGTCCATCACGGTATCCGCGTTATTGATGAGGAAATCCAGTTCGTTCATCAGGCTGCTGTTGTAGTAGCGAATCGGGTTGGCCTGCTCGGTCATACCGCTGCGGATGGTCTGCGCCTTGCGCTTGATGGAATCCAGAGCCGCCATAGCAACGGCCTTATCAGTAATCACATAGTCGGTATAGCTGCCGTTTTTTACCGCAGAATCGCAATTCTTGAACTTTTGCGTATCCGTTCGCATATCGAGCAGCTGCTTCATGAGGTTCGTCGCGTAGGTTTCCATTTCGGCGCGCTTGCTGTCCGAAAGCGGCATGCGCAGGAAGATGGCGTTCACGTCATTCTCTGCCTTGGCGCTGTACCACGTTACGTCCATGCCGGTCAGCTCACCGATGTTGCGCAGCGGCAGATAGATGGAGTTTCGGTAAAACAGCGGATAAATCGTCTCGCCCTTCTGGTTTTTGAAGGTCTGCTGTTTGCCGTCCACGAGCACCTTCACGCCCTTATCGAGCGTAGCCGTGCCGGTCGCACCGACATATTTCACGCCTTCCTTGTGGTACGCATCGTCATCCGCACATGGATAGGACTTTTCCGTAGTGCCGGACAGGAATACCGTGCGCGATGCACCGTCCCACGAGATATTTTTGCCCATCCAGCGGCCAGCCGTGCGCAGCGGCATGTAGGTCGAGCCGTTGTAGCTCAGCGCCGTGTAAACCGTCTTGCCGTCCTCGCTCGGGAAGGCAGCCGGAATGCCCTCTGCATAGATGTCCGCGCTCTGCGGATTGATTTTTACGGCGGTGCGGGTCTGCGCCGTATTCTGTGCAGCTGCCTGCACCGTACCCGACGGTATATAAGTCTGCACATTGGCTGCGCCTGCGCTCATCATCAGTGCGGACGCCATCAGGCAGCCCGCGAGTGTGCCGCTTACGATTTTCTTGAACTTAGTCATAATTGCCCCTCCACATAATAAAATACAGTTTTTTCTATCCATACTTATAGTATACAACAAAATAATATTCTGTCAATCCATTTTCCTGATACTATTACAACGACCGGGAGCGCCGTTTTGTGACAACAAACCGCTACGAATTTTTTTCAAAAAATTTGCCACAGAAAATCCCGCTCAGGCGTTGTATAATTGAAAGGTATCATTTCCAACCCAAGGGGGAACCAAATTGACACAGGAGCAAATCCTCTTTTTCGAGGAATCATATACAAAATATTACTCGATGATGGTGCAGACCGTTCTGCCCATTGTCGGCAGCCGCGATATTGCCGAGGACATTGTGGCCGACACCTTTCTCATCCTGCTGGCAAAGATAAACAGCGTGATGGAGCACGAGCAGCCGATCAAGTGGCTGTTCCGTGTGCTGAAAAACAACGCCATCAGCGAATACCGCGCGCAGTGCAGACACGCAGCCGCGCCGCTTGAGGAAAGCATTCTGCGTGCAGCCGAACCCGAGCTGATACCGTTTTCCGGTATGCTGCCAAAGGGCTTATCCGCGTCCGAACAGCGCATTCTCACCCTGCGGCTCGCTGAGGACATGGACTATTCCACCATTTCGGAAATACTCGGCATTTCCGAGACCGCCTGCCGCAGCCAGTACAGCCGCGCACGGCGGCACTGCGCCGAACTTATGGAAAGGAGTGACGACAATGCAGGATTCTAAGCAGATCGACGAGCTGTTCCGGCTGATGGACGACGTTTGCGAAAACGGTGATGCGGCTCTGCCTGCGCTTGAGCAGTATTTGCAGACGCAGACGGACGCGCCGGAAATCGACACAGAAGCGTCGCTCAAAAAGTTCAAGGCCGACCATAGGGAATTTTTCGTCAAGCCGCACCGCGGACGGCGGCTGTGCTACCGCATTTTTGTTGTCGCGGCGGCTGTTTTCGCCGCAGGAACCGTGTTTGCGCTGGCTACCGGTCACAATCCGTTCGACTATGCAGCGATGTGGGATTCCGAGACGTTCGGCTTTTTCCAGAGTGGACATGACGATTTTGAGACCACCGAGGACGGCTATACACATTTTCCGGACGGTACATCGGTGAATTACGAGCACGCGACCGACACGGTAGAATACGACCCGAATGCACCGCTCGGCTCAGAGGCGAATCCTCTGCCGGCTGACCCGCAGGTACCTGAACCCGGATATGAAGATTTACCGGATACGGATTTGTCCGATACCAACTTAGAGAAAACCGAGTCCACTTGGAATGAAATGCACGTTATGGAGTATTTCAATATCACCAATGCGGATTTGAAAACCACTTTAGAGGAATTCGGTGTAAAATCGAAAATGGCACCTACCAAAATTCCTTCTGCGTATTCCATATCCGAAATTCAAATCACAAAAGATTATCTCTTCGATCAAGTAACTTTTTTCGGTTCTTATACCAAACCCACCGACCCTAACGGTCCTAATATTTTGGTACTCATTGAAGTTCCACTAAACGGCAGTGCCGGTGGCATCGAAAAGGATAGCCGTCCGGTTATCGAATATAAAAAACCAAACGCCACATGGTACATCATGCACAATCTGGAACAAATCAATGCAGTTGCCATGATTGACCAATATGAAGTGCTGATTTCTGCACCGCTTTCGGTAGATGAGGTAAAGGAAATCATCGACTCCATCTACGAATAACAAAAACCCGATCTCCAACAGACACAATGGAGATCGGGTGCTTTTTTATGCGAAAATTTTATGGTACGCGTGCGAGACGTAACCGCCGACAGCGGCGGTCATTTCCTTGGACGCCACGGCTTTATCCGCCACGGTGACGATCCACGCGATTCTTGTGCGCGGCATGGCCGCCAGCGGAAACATGTGCCGTGCGATGGCTTCGCACTCCCGCTCGGACAGACCGAAGGTATGCTTGGCGCGGTCGGCTGCGATGTGGCCGTGAATGAACCCGTGCATGTGGGCAATGCGGTGCACGCCGGAAAAATGGCTCAGATAACGGCGGAAGCGCTCGCCGTGCCAGTCATAGCCGAAAAAGTCATGCAGCAGCGCGGCACGGACAACCGAAGTCGTTTCGCTCTCCGACAGACGCATCAGGCGGGCGATCTGACAGGCTGCTTCCGCTACCGCAACGGAATGGTCATACACAGAGTTGTCCAGTCCGTGGTGACAGAACGTGCGAAGCTGCTGAAAACGCGGATGTGCAAGGATATCTCCCGCGTACTGCTGGATTTCACTGTCCATCGGACCCACCTTCCTTCCTTTCTTTTGATGTCTTTATTATAGTGCGCTTAGTGCACAAAATCAAGAGGTAATTTGTAACAAGTTTGTGACAAAAATACCAACGATCTGCTTAGCCGAGCGGCGGCGTGTCCAGTATCATCTGCCTGTACTCCAAATCCTCAAAGCCGAGCATGTGATAGAGGGCACTTGCCCGCACGTTGCTTTCCGTTACCTCCAGACGATACCGCGCGGCCGTGTTGTACTTTTCGTGCACCGCGGCAATAATCCTGCTGCCGATGCCCTTGCCGCGCTGCTCGTCATCCACCATGATCTCCTCCAGCCAGACGCACAGACCGCCCGCCTCATTCGACCAGGTGAGCGCCAGCAGACAGTACGCGCACGGCTGTCCGTTCTCGTCCTCGGCAATCAGGCAGTCCGCATACGGCGTGCCGTGCAGGAGCAGCTCAAACGTGCGTTCGGCGTTCTGCTGCGGGATTTCGTGGTCGCAGGCAGGCGTTTTGTAGAACGCATGGCAGCGGTCGATAAAGAATTCGCGGTCGGATGCCTCGATAGAGCGAATACGCATAGTTTCCTCCTGAAAGAACAGGGCATGTCCGTTGACACACCCTGTTTTGCTGTAAAATGATTAAATCTGGTTAAGCGCCTGTTCCAAATCAGCGATAATGTCCTCAACATTCTCCAGACCGACCGAAATACGCACCATGCCCGGCTCAATGCCTGCGGCAACCAGCTGCTCGTCGGTCAGCTGACGGTGGGTTTCGGACGCCGGATGCAGCACGCAGGTGCGGATGTCGGCAACATGAACCTCATTGCACGCCAGCTTGAGGCTGTCCATGAACTTCATCGCCGGAGCGCGGCCGCCCTTGATGTCGATGGACATAACGCCGGAGGTGCCCAGCGGCAGGTACTTCTGTGCTCGCTCGTAGTGCTCGTTGCCCGGCAGTGCGGGATAGCGAACGGATGCGATCTTGTCGCTCGACTCGAGGAACTTGGCAACGGTCAGCGCGTTCTCGCAGTACTGGCGCATACGCACCGGAAGGGTCTCCAGACCGAGGTTGAGCAGGAACGCCGAGTGCGCCGCCGGATAGCAGCCGAAGTCGCGCATGAGCTGCATACGCGCCTTGATGATGTATGCCATCGCGCCGAACTCGCGGGTGTAGACCACGCCGTGGTAGCTTTCGTCCGGCTCGGTGAAATCCGGGAACTTGCCCGATGCCGCCCAGTCAAACTTGCCGCCGTCCACGATCACGCCGCCGCCCTGTACGGCATGGCCGTCCATGTACTTGGTGGTCGAGTGGATGACAATATCCGCACCCCATTCGATCGGTCGGCACAGCACCGGCGTTGCGAACGTGTTGTCCACGATGAGCGGCACGTTGTTCTTGTGCGCGATGTTCGCCCACTTTTCAATGTCGAACACGGTCAGCGCAGGATTGGCGAGCGTCTCACCGAACACCGCCTTGGTGTTGGGCTTGAACAGCTTCTGCACTTCCTCCTCGCTCGCCTCTGCATCCGCCCAGATGCACTCGATGCCGAGCTTTTTGAGCGTTACGCCGAACAGGTTGATCGTGCCGCCGTAGATGGTGGAAGCCGCGATGAAGCTGTCGCCTGCCGAGCACAGATTGAGGATGGACAGCAGGGATGCCGCCTGACCCGAGGAAGTCAGCATCGCGCCGACGCCGCCCTCAAGGGACGCGATCTTCTTCTCTACCGCGTCGCAGGTCGGGTTGGCAAAGCGCGAGTAGATGCACTCTGTCGGCATATCGAACAGGGACGCGATCTTTGCGGTCGAGTCAAAGCGGTAAGTGGTGGACTGCACGATCGGCATGACGCCCGGACCGCCGTTTTCCGGCTTGTAGCCTTCATGCAGGCATTTTGTTTCGATTTTCATATAGACTACCTCTTTACTATGATTTAACGTAGAAGAATCTCCACTTATTGTAGCATGCAGAAGCCTGTCGGTCAAGGCAGTTCGGTTGAACAAACGGCGATATCATGGTATGATAGAGGCAGTACGAAGGGAGGCAAACCGCATGAAGGATCTGCTCATTACCCTGCTGAATACAGCGTTCTGGGTCGGACTGCATTTCGGTACGGCTGGCGTATTCTGCGCTCTGCCGAAGGATGTGCAGACGCGGTGGTTCGACCCAAACCGGCGTTTTTTCACGGTTTCTGACTGGGAAATGCGGGTTTTCCGCAAGATCGGTCTGCCGAAATGGAAGGACCGGCTGCCGCAGTTTAATCCCGAATTTGACAAGCGGCACCTCAAATCCGGGCGGGATACGGCATACCTCGACCGTTTTCTGTTCATCACCTGCCGTGCGGAGGTGATTCATTATGTGATTGGCGTGCTCGGCTGGGTATCGCTCGTTTTTTGTCTGCTGAGCGCCGACCGGACGGCGTGGCTCATCCGGTATGCGGTCATTGCGCTTGCGATTCAGCTGGCGAACCTGCCGTTCGCGTGGATTCAGCGGTATAACCGTAAACGGCTGCTGCGGGTGCGCAAAAGACTTTAATTCCGGATAGAAATTTGATATAATATAAAGATAGTATAAGGATAATCAAGGAGATTTTGCAATATGACAGACGAAAAAATTGCACGCATCAACGCGCTTGCCAAAAAGGCCAAGACCGAAGGACTGACCGACGCAGAAAAGAAGGAACAGCAGGAACTCCGTGCGGAATACGTTGCCGATTTCCGCAAGAGCCTGAAGGCACAACTGGACAACACGGTGGTTATCAATCCGGACGGCAGCTCGTACAAGCTGAAGCAGGACAAAAAGTGATGCGGTTGCCCGAACACGCGGCGCACGCCATCCGGCGATTAGAGCGTGCCGGATTTGAGGCGTGGGCGGTCGGCGGCTGTGTGCGCGACAGCCTGCGCGGCGCAGAGCCGCACGACTGGGATCTGTGTACGTCCGCCTCTCCGGCGGAGATGCAGGCTGTGTTCGCGGACGCGCGTGTGCTCACGACCGGACTCAGGCACGGCACGCTGACCGTACTCACGGACGGCGGCCCGCTCGAGATTACCACCTACCGCACGGAGGGCGGCTACTCGGACGGGCGGCATCCGGACGGCGTGCGCTTTGTCACCGACATCCGTGAGGATCTGGCCCGCCGGGATTTCACGGTCGGTGCGATGGCGTGGCACCCGGAACGCGGTCTGTGCGACCCGTTTGGTGGGCAAACCGACCTCAAAAACGGCATTCTGCGTGCTGTCGGTGATGCAGACACCCGATTTCAGGAGGACGCGCTGCGCATCCTGCGCGGACTGCGCTTCGCATCCAAGCTGGGTTTTGCCATCGAGCCGGAAACCGCCGCTGCCATGCGGCGGCAGGTGCATCGCCTGGACTGCATTGCCGCCGAGCGCATCCGTGAGGAGCTGACCGGTCTGCTGTGCGGCCGCTATGTGCAGCGCACACTGATGGCTTATGCCGACCTTATCACCTCTGCCCTGCCCGAGCTTGCGCCCATGCAGGGCTGTCAGCAGCAGAATCCGCACCACCTGTACGATGTGTGGGAGCACACCGTGCGCGCGGTCGGTCAGGTGCCGGCCGAGCCGGTGCTCCGGTGGGCGATGCTGCTGCACGACAGCGGCAAGCCCGCCTGCAAGACCGTGGACGAGCAAGGCATCGGGCATTTCCGGGGACATCCCAGGGCGAGCCTTGCGCTGTCGCGCGAGCTCCTGCCGCGGCTGCGGTTCTCGAGCACGGACACCGAACGCATTCTCCTGCTGGTCGAGCGGCACGACACACCGCTCGGTGACAACGAAAAGCTGGTGCGGCGCAGCCTGTCGCGCATCGGAGAGGCGCGGTTCCGCGACCTGCTGGCGATCAAAAAAGGCGATGCGGTCGGTCAGGGCACCAGCCGCGACTATGTGGCGCAGCTGTTTGAGACCGAAGCGCTGCTGAACCGCGTACTCGCGCAGGAGCAATGCTTCTCGCTGCGGCAGCTTGCCGTAAACGGAACCGATTTACAGGCGCTTGGTCTGCGCGGCAGGCCGGTCGGTGAAATGCTGCACGCCCTGCTGGATGCCGTGATAGACGGTCAGACCGACAATCGGCGGGATACGCTTCTGCGGCTTGCCCGCACCCGAATGGAGGAACAACATGTCAAATAAAGAGATTTTCATCGAAACCTACAACAAAAACATCCATCGTCCGGGCGCGGAAAAGCTGCTTGCGTGGCTCGAGGGCACGGATTTCTTCACGGCTCCTGCGTCCACGCGGTTCCACGCTGCGTATGAGGGCGGTCTGCTCGACCACTCACTCAACGTGTACAACGTGCTGATCTCCAAGCATTTCAATCCCGAAACCGACGATCTGGAAAGCTACACCATCGTTTCGCTCCTGCACGATCTGTGCAAGGCCGGTTTCTACAAGACCGAGCTCCGCAACCGCAAAAACGACCGCGGCGAGTGGGAAAAGGTGCCGGTTTACGCAGTAGACGACCAGTTTCCGTACGGTCACGGCGAAAAATCCGTGTTCCTGATCGAGCGGTTCATGCGGCTGCGCACCGAGGAAGCGATCGCCGTGCGCTGGCACATGGGCGGCTTTGACGAATCGGTCAAGGGCGGCAGCTTCGCACTCGCGCACGCGTTCGAGAAGTACCCGCTTGCCGTAAAGCTGCACCTTTCCGATCTGGAAGCGACCTATCTGCACGAAAGCCGAGGAGAATGAGCATGAAAACCAGGGAATTTTCCATCTCGACCGATCACGAGGGCATGTACAATATCACCGCCAGACTGCGTGAAGTCATCCGCGAGAGCGGTGTGCAGAGCGGTCTTGCCGTGGTGTACTGTCCGCACACGACCGCCGGTATCACCATCAACGAAAACGCCGACCCGGATGTGCAGCACGACCTGCTGCTCGGTCTGCGCGAGGCGTTTCCCGACCGACGCGAGTTCCGGCATGCCGAGGGCAATTCGACCGCGCACCTCAAGTGCAGCTATGTCGGCCCGAGCCAGACCGTGCTCATCGAGGACGGCAAGCCCCTCCTCGGCATCTGGCAGGGCGTGTATTTCTGCGAGTTCGACGGTCCGCGCCATCGCCGCTACTATATTAAGGTAATGGCGGATAATTAACTTGCACTTGCTTTTCCGCTCTGCTATAATAAAGTCAAACATACTCTAAAAAGGAAGATATTCTCATGGAAGCACTGGAATGTATCAAAACCCGCCGAAGCATCCGCAAGTTCACCGAGCAGCCTGTGACCGAGGACGAGGTTCGTCAGATCGTTGAAGCTGCCGCCTTTGCGCCGAGCTGGAAGAATACGCAGATCGCGCGCTACATCGTTGTGACCGACAAGGAAAAGAAGGACAAGCTGGCCGACAACTGCATGCTCGGTTTTGCCTACAACCAGAAGACCACCCACGGCGCACCGGCGCTGGTCGTGCTGACCATGATCAAGGAGCGCTCCGGCTACGAGCGCGACGGCTCGTTCAGTACCCCGCTTGCCACTCACTGGCAGTCCTTTGATGCGGGCATCGCCGCACAGACCTTCTGCCTGTCCGCGCATGCGCTCGGTCTCGGCACGGTCATCATGGGCATTTACGATCCCGCCGAGGTTGCCAAGGTCGTGGAAATCCCCGAGGGTCAGGAAGTGGCTGCGCTCATCGCACTCGGTCATCCGGCACAGGACCCGCAGGCTCCGGCGCGTAAGGATGTCGATACGCTGCTGCGATTTGAGTAAAAGTGCATACTTTGAGCACCGTGGAAGCAATTCTGCGGTGCTTTTCTTTTCTCGACACAAGGTGACCAGGGCACACGAACTGCCGCAGGCGGGTTCGCCCTATCCGGGCGGCTCCTTTTCTGCGCCGGCTGACCGGGGCACGCGAACTGCCGCAGGCGGGTTCGACCCTGACGGGCGGCTCCTTTTCTGCATCGGCTGACCGGGGCACACGAACTGCCGCAGGCGGGTTCGCCCCTGACGGGCGGCTCCTTTTCTGCATCGGCTGACCGGGGTACACGAACTGCCGCAGGCGGGTTCGCCCCTGACGGGCGGGGAGTTTTTCGCTGAACCTCAGCGGGGAGCTGCGCTCTGCGGAGCGCGGGGATTCGCCGCGCCCGCGGCGGGGGCAAAAAGGAAGGACAACCTGCGGTTTTCCTTCCTCTTTGAACTCCTACCTTTCCCTTGCTTCCTAATCTGGCGCAGACCAGAGACCGGCGACCGCTTCGAAAAGAGGAACGGCAGTCGGGTTACCGTTGCGTGGCTCTCTCCACCTTTTCGCAGTTCACAGATAGCATACTGCTACACAGGCGAGTTACTCTACGCAGGCGCGACATAACAGTGTCGCGCAACTCTTTGGCACGTTGTAACGCACGGCACCTGCGAATTAAGCGTTTAGTACAATTTATCTTCGCAGACCCTATCTATCATAACGCGCTAAAGAATTGCGCGGCACGGTTATGCCGCGCCCTGCGTAGAGTAAACCATATGTGTAGCAGAACGGTATCTGACACTGCGAATAGGTAAAGAAATGGGAGCACACTGTGCTCCCCTACGGTAGAAAAAATCCTCTGCCGTTCCTTTATAGTCTCAGTTCTCCCATCACCACCGTGCCCTCCAAGGGAAAAGGGGAGATTTACAAGAGGGTGGAAAACCGCAGGTTGTCTACCCTCTTGTACGCCCGCGCGGCGTCAGCGCACTCCCCGCCGCGGGGCGCGGCAAATCCCCGCCGTCCGCAGACGGCGAATCCCCTCGCTTAAAGTAAGCGAAAAACTCACAAATCCTGAATATTCATCTTCTCGATCTGCTTTTTGCGGTTCATCCCTCTGCGGCAGAGGAAGTAGATCACCAGCATCACGATGGTCGGCATGGAGATAACGAGCAGCGTCAGCACCGTGTTGAGCACCGTCACGAACACGTCATACGAATCCACTCCGCCAACCGCATTGTCAGCCACCGAGGTCATCACCACATTCGTCACCACGTTCAGCAGGATGAACAGCTCCCCCGAAAACGTGATGGCAGGCAGTACCAGTCCCGGCACTTTGCTCTCCCGTCTGGAAAGATAGACCTGCAAAATAATCATTGCCGCGACAAACGCGATCAGAAAAATCAGCGAAATAATTGTAGAAACCGTTGCAATCATCATGATTTGTTCCCCTCTCTCAGCTTTTTGTACTCGTTGATGAGCAGCTTCGCCGTGTCAAAATCCAGCTTGTCCTTGACCGCAAGACGCTTGATGAGCGCGATATACGGCTCCTCGTCCGCCTGCTCGCCAAGCCTGATCTTCTGGATCAGACGGTCCAGACGCAGGCGCACGGTCGGGTAGGTCACGCCGTAAATGCCCGCGACCTCCTTGAGCGAACCCGACGCCAGCACGAATTTTTTGATGAACGACACGTCCTCCTCGTCCAGCGATGCAAGCCACTCCGGCATTACCTCGATTGCCACGGCTCTCACTTCCTTTCATTGTGACTTCATTATAATATTAAATTATATTAAAGTCAACCTTTAATTTTATCAAAATCCGAAAATAAAAACGGCACACCGGGAGATTCTCTCCGGTATGCCGTTTGCTGTTTCTTACTTACTTTTCTACTCGTTTCTGGAACGCCAGACGTTCTCCGCGCCCGTTTTCCAACTCAATGACACCGCAATAGGTATAGCCGAGCTTGTTCAGCAGACCCTGCATGGGCTTGTTGTTCGCGTGCGTGTCGATGCGGATGTTGCCGCACTGCTCCATGCACCAGTTCATGCAGAACGAAGCCGCGCCGTGCGTGCCCTTTGCCGCCGCGATACGGTGAACAACGCCGTACGGCGCATCGTCCAGCCAGGCGCCGCCGCGAATGACGCGATAGGTCGGCTCGCCGTCGGTCGTAAACGCAAAGGTCGCTGCGATTTTGCCGTTGTCCTCGCAGACGTAGCTGCGGTGCAGCGCAAGATCCTTGTCCAGCATTTCCTGCGTCGGGAATCTGTCTCCCCACTGATCGGGATTGCCGTTTTCGCGCATAAACGCCCGCGCGTCCGCAAAAATTTCCTGCATCGCCGGAAGATCCTCCGGCCGGGCGTGTCGAATCTGCATTGTTATTCCTCCTTCAGCCATTCCGCGCAGAGCGTCTGCCACCGGTTGATATGCCGGTCGGGTACGCGCCCTCTTACCGGGTCGGCGGTCTCCAAATCCGCGAGCGCGAGTCCGTGCACGCCGTGCGGGAACAGGTGCAGCTCGTGGCTGATGTTCTCTCGGCGCAAAGCCGCCTCGAGCAGCAGCGTGTTCTCGACCGGAACGGTCGCGTCCGTCAGGGTGTGCCACAAAAATGTACGCGGCATGCGCGCGGAAACCAGCGTTTCGAGCGAAAACCTCTGCTGTTCCGCAGCATTTTCGCCTGCCAGACGCACAAAGCTGCCGCGATGCGCATACACTCCCGCCGAGACCACCGGATAGCACAGCACCGCCGCATTCGGTCGGTGCGCCTGCAAATCCGTGCCCGCAGGAAACCAGTCTGTGTCGTGCCACGTCGCCGCCAGCAGTCCTGCCAGATGGGCGCCCGCCGAAAATCCGCCGACCGCAATGCGGTCGGCCGCGATGCCGAGCTGTGCCGCGTGTTCTCTCACCCAGGCGACAGCCGCGGACAGCGTGTGCAGCGGCTTCACGCCAAGCGGCACCTCCGTGCAGTCGTACTCGAGCACGAACGCTTCCACGCCGTCCCGCGCGAATGCACGCGCGACCGGTGCGCCCTCCCGGATGGAGCAGTATTCGTAGCCGCCGCCCGGGCACAGGATGAGCGCAGGCTTATTCCGTCCGGCCGGTGCCGGAAAATGTGTCAAAACGCCGTGATCGAGCCGCAAAACCTCTTTCATCGCGCACCTCACACGTTGTAGCGGTTGCGGATATCAATGCACGCAAGAATGCGGTCGGTCTCCGGCTTTTCGCCTGCCAGCAGGTAGTCCATGAGCAGCTCGATCGGACGTGCCCCCTGCAGGGCGGCATCCTGATCGATCAGGAAGTCGATGAGTCCGCGGCGGACATTCTCCGTATTTGCCGGAATCAAGTCGTGGCAGATCAGGTGCACCTTGCCCTGTAAACCCAGTTCACGCAGCGCGTCGCACGCGCCGAGCTGACCGTTTACCGAAACGTACACACCGCGCAGCGACGGATGCTCCTTCACGGCGCGGCACACAATATCATGCGCCAGCTGCTGATCGTCACCGCAGGTCTGCGGCGGCAGCAGGCTCAAACCGGGGAAATTTGCGGCAGCCTCGGTCTGAAAGCCGTCCACACGCTGCTGATGTGACCAGTTGTTTTCCTGACCGGCAACCAACAGGACTTCCCCGTGACCGGCGAGCAGCAGGTCCATCAGACCGGCGCTCATGCGTCCGCACGCGAAATTGTCCACGCCGACATAGCACAGGCGGCCCGAGTCCGGCAGATCCGAGTTGAAGGTAACGACCGGCATGCGCCCGGACAGCTCCTGAATACGGGCGCGTATCCGCTCGTCCTCCGCCGGAGAAAGCGCGATGCCCTGCACGCCCGCCTCGAGCAGCTCGTCGATCACGTCCAGCTGCTGCTGTGCATCGATGCCCTCAAGCGGCCGCACGAGGACCTCTGCGCCGGTGGTGGTAAAGTGCGCCGATGCGCGTTCGATCTCCTCAAATACCGTGTGCATGAACATGGTCTCGACCGACTGGACGATCACGCCGATCCTGATCGGGTTTTTCGCGCGTGCCAGCATGCGTCCCGCACGGTTCGGGCGGTAGCCTCGCTCTGCCGCAATGCGGCGCACGCGTGCCGCAACCTTGGGATCGACGCGTCCTCTGTCGTTAAGTGCCCGATCCACCGTGCCGCGTGAAACGCCCGCCAGCGCAGCGATCTCTGCCAAAGTGACTGCCATGAATTTTCGCTCCTACATACCGCGTTGCGCGGTGTCATTCCAAAGGCACCACCACACAATTTGACTGCGGTGCTTTGTGGAAATTTTGCACTCTGACTTTGTTACGATTTCCTGCAATACATCAAGTATTGCTGCGAAACCGTGCCGCGTCAGAACACAAACTTTACTCACAAATCACTCTTGTCCAATTATGTGGTGTTACCTTTTTATTTTACACGTTTTGAACGAAAATTGCAAATGCAAATCAGTAAAATCGGTCAGTCGTCCAGCAGTTCGCCCTTGATGGAGATGGTCTTCACCTGCCACGGCAGCAGCTTGCCGCAGTTCTGCAGCGCAGTGCGGACGGCGTATTCCAGTCCGCCGCAGCACGGCACCTCCATGCGGACAACGGTTACGCTTTTGATATTGTTCTGACGGAGGATTTCGGTCAGCTTCTCGCTGTAATCCACATCATCCAGCTTGGGACAGCCGACGAGCGTTACCTTCCCCCGGATAAAATCCTGATGGAAGTTTGCGTACGCGTAAGCGGTGCAGTCTGCCGCGATGAGCAGGTTTGCGCCGTCAAAATAAGGCGCATTCACCGGCACGAGCTTGATCTGCACCGGCCACTGGCGCAGCTGGCTCGGCATCGGAATGAACGAGGCCGGCTGATTGACCGGGGCGTGTTCAATGCTCCGCGCCATGCTGCCCGGGCATCCGGTGTGCGGCTGAGATTTTGCCTGCATATTGGCCTGCACGGCGGCTTCGTCGTAAGCGGCGGCTTCGCGCTCGACGAACGAGATGGCGCCGGTCGGGCATACCGGCAGGCAGTTGCCGAGGCCGTCGCAGTAGTCGTCGCGGAGCAGAGTGGCCTTGCCGTCCACCATGCCGATAGCGCCCTCGTGGCAGGCGTGGGCGCACAGGCCGCAGCCGTTGCATTTTTCTTTGTCGATTTCGATAATTTTGCGAATCATAGTGTTTTCTCCTTATATATCCTGTTTCTTGTCTTGAGATGGTTCCGCTGGGGCCGCCTACCCGGCGGGGGCACAAGAGGGTAGACAACCTGCGGTTTTCCACCCTCTTGTGAATCTCCCCTTTTCCCTCGGAGAGTCTGGCGCAGATTGCCGACATGTGACCGCTGCGAAATAGGGGGAACGGCAGTCGGGCTGCCGCAGCGTGTCTTTCGTAAAATATTTGTAGTTCACAGATAGATTACTGCTACACAGGTGGTTTCCTCTACGCAGGCGCGGCATAACCGTGCCGCGCAATTCGTAAGCGCGTTATGATAGACAGCACCTACGAAGATAAATGCTACCGAACGCCTACATTCGCAGGTGCCGTGCGTAAACTCCAGACTAACGGATTGCGCAACACTGTTATGTTGCGCCTGCTGGAAGTAGCCGACCTGTGTAGCAGAACGGTATCTAACCCTGCGAATAGGTTACTCAAGAGGACGGACTCCGAAGGTAGTTCGTCCGTAGCAGAGAAAAAATCCTCTGCCGTTCCCCCATTTCGAAGCGGTCACATGTTGGCAATCTGCGCCAGATTAGGAAGCCAGGGAAAGGTAGGAGTTCAAAGAGGAAGGAAAACCGCAGGTTGTCCTTCCTTTTTGCCCCCGCCGCGGGGCGCGGCACGTTCCCGCCGTCCGCAGACGGCGAATCCCCCGCTGAGGTTCAGCGAAAAACTCCCCGCCCGGAAAGGGCGAACACGCTGACGCAGTTCGTGTGCCCCGGCTTTCCGGTGCAGAAAAGAAGCCGCCCGGATAGGGCGAACACGCTAACGCAGTTCGCGCACCCCGCTCAGCCGGTGCTGAAAAAGCTGCCGCGCGGTTCGAGTCCCCCGCTTGACTTTACGCTCATATCTTACTATACTGAGAAGGCAAAGTATGTTGTCCCTACAACAAAACAGGAGGAAATATGAACCTGTCCATCCTTGCGCGCTGTGATCTGTTCCGCGGCATTGAAACCGCAGAGTTATCCCCGCTTTTGCGCCGTCTGCACGCCTGCACGCGTGAATTTGACAAATTTCAGCCGATTTACCGCGTCGGCGATACCGCGCATGCGCTGTGTATTCTGCTCTCGGGCGGCGTGAATATCGAGCGCTGCGACGCATGGGGCCACAAGATGCTGCTCGATCACATTACGCCCGGTTCGGTATTCGCTGAAACGTACGCCTGCGTCCCCGGCACACCCATGATGGTCTCCGCGGTGGCGGACGAGCCGTCCGAGGTGCTGTTCCTGCCGAGCGAAACACTGCTCTCCTCTGCCGCGCAGGACAGCGCGCACAGTGTGCTTTTACGCAACCTTCTGGACGTCACCGCGCAGAAAAACCTGCTTTTGACGCGAAAAATCTTCCACACAAGTCCGAAATCCATGCGCGGCAAGCTGCTGTCGTACCTGTCCGCACAGGCGGTGCAGCACGGCTCGGACACGTTCGACATTCCGTTCGACCGTCAGCAGCTGGCCGACTACCTCGGCGTCGACCGCAGTGCGCTGTCCGCCGAGCTGAGCCGCATGCAGCGCGACGGACTTATCGCATACAAAAAGAGCCATTTTGTGCTCAACCATCCCCAATCCGATGAATAATCCACCCTGTTAAGGAGGTTTTTGTTATGAACTGCAAACCCTACATCCGTGCGCACGCGGACGAACTGCTGGAAAGTCTTGCCGCGCTCGTGCGCATCCCGAGCGTAGAAGGCGTGCCGGAGGAGCATGCGCCGTTCGGCCGCGAGCCTGCTCGTGCGCTGCACGAAGCGCTTGCGCTCTGCGAAAAGCTGGGCTTCCGGACCGGCAATATGGACGACCGCGTCGGCTGGTGCGAGTACGGCGAGGGCGAGGAAATGGTGGCTGTGCTCGGTCATCTGGACGTTGTGCCCGCCGGCGACGGCTGGACCGAGACCGAGCCGTTTTCCGGCGAGATCAAAAACGGCCGTATTTACGGACGCGGCACGATGGACGACAAGGGCCCGATGGTGGCGGCCATCTACGCGCTGGCGGCGCTCAAGGATGCCGGATTTTCCCCCTCCAAGCGCATCCGTCTGCTGTTCGGCACCAACGAGGAAACCGGCTGCGGCGATATGTCGTGGTACGTTTCGCATGGCGGCGAACTGCCGGTGTACGGCTTCACGCCGGACGGCGAATACCCGATCATCAACGGCGAAAAGGGCATTCTCAACGGCACTTACAGCCGAAAGCTGCACCAGACCGGCGATTACCGCCTGACAAAGTTCGAGGGCGGTGCCGCCTCCAACATCTCTCCGGCGTATGCGGCGGCGGAGCTGCAGTGTCCGGCGGACGCGGCTGCCAAAATCTCGGCGGACAAGGTAATCGTCACGCCGATCGAGGGCGGCATCCGCGTGGAAGCCGAGGGCATTGCCGTTCACGGCTCGACCCCGGAGCAGGGCGAAAATGCCATCGGACGGCTGGCGCAGGCACTCAATCAGCTGCCGCTGACCGGCGAGCTTGGCGACTGCATGGCATTTGTGGCAGAGCGCATCGGCATGGAGGTACACGGTGAGTCCCTCGGTCTCGCCATGCGCGATGAGCTGTCCGGCCCGCTGACGCTCAACCTCGGCGTGGCAAAATTTGAGCAGGAAACGCTGTCGCTCGTTTTCTCGGTGCGCTACCCGGTCACCCTGAAATACGAGCGCGTATACCCGCGTCTGTCGCGCGGCTTCACGCTCGGCGGCTTTACCGAAACCGAGCTGACGCACGCGGCGGCCATTTACATGCCGCCCGAAAGCGAACTCATCCGCAGACTGTCCAAGGTATATGAGGAGCAGACCGGCGAGAAGGCGGAGCTGAAGAGCATCGGCGGCGGCACCTATGCCAAGTCCATGCCGAACCTTGTCGCATTCGGCCCGATCTTCCCCGGCGATGAGGTGCGCGAGCACAAGCCGGACGAGTACATGGAGATCGAGCGCGTGCTGCAGAACGCGGAAATCATCGCGGCGGCAATGTACGAACTGGCAAAGTAAGGAGACTGTATGAGCAGAGAGACAAATATGACCGTCGGCCGTCCGACAAAACTCATTCTCGGACTGGCCGTACCGCTGATTTTGACAAATGTCGGTCAGCAGCTGTACACAGTCGCAGATGCGTCCATCGTCGGGCGCGGTGTCGGTGTGGAGGCGCTGGCCGCACTCGGCGCGACCGACTGGCTGTACTGGCTGGTGCTGTGGACCGTGCAGGCCATGACGCAGGGCTTTTCCGTGCTCGTGTCGCAGACCTTCGGCTCAAACGATAAGAAGGGACTGCGCAAGGCCATCACCATGTCCGTGCTGCTGTGCGCGGCAGTCGGCATCCTGCTGACCGTGGTGTTTGTGTCCTCGGCAGGCTGGCTGCTGCACCTGCTGGACACACCCGAGAACATCTATGACGGTGCGCACATTTATTTAACCATGATGTATGCGGGCACGCTCATCACGATGGCATACAACATGGCCGCGGCGATTCTCCGCGCACTCGGAGACGGAAAAAGTCCGCTTATTGCCATGTTTACTGCCGGATGTCTGAACATTGTGCTCGATCTGCTGTTCGTTATCCGCTTCGGCTGGGGCATTCCGGGCGCTGCCGCCGCGACGCTGCTCGCGCAGCTGTTTGCATTCGCGTACTGCGTCAATGCGCTGCGGAAAATCCCGGATGTGTCCGTCGAAAAGCCGGACTGGCAGCCGAACGGCAGTGTGATCCGGCGGCTGTGCCATCTTGGTCTGCCGCTCGCGCTGCAGCATTTCGTCATCGTCATCAGCGGCATCATCATGCAGGCGGTTATCAACACCTGCGGCTTTGTGTTCCTCGCGGGCTTCACCGCGACCAACAAGCTGCACGGTCTGATGGACTGCTCCGCGTCCGCGTTCGGCTACGCCGCCTCGACCTACACCGGCCAGAACTGGGGCGCAAACCGGCTTGACCGCGTGCGGATGGGTGTCCGCTCGACGCTTGTGCTGGCGCTCAGCTTTTCCGCGCTGCTGGCGGCGGGCATGATCCTGTTCGGCCGTCATGTTGTCGCCCTGTTCATCTCCGCGGATGCTGCCAACGCTGCCGAGGCGCTGTCGGTCGCGTACGATTATCTGGTCGTCATGAGCACGTTTTTGCTGTCCGCCTATGTGCTGCACACCTACCGCTCGGCTCTGCAGGGCATGGGATTTACGACCGCGCCCATGCTCTCCGGTCTGACCGAGTTCGCAGGCCGTGTGGGTGCATCGCTGCTGCTGACCAAGGCCATCGGCGAGCGCGGTCTGTTCTACACGGATGCGGCCGCGTGGACATTCGCAGCGGTATTCCTTGCGGCATCGTACTATATCCAGTTGCTTATCATCCGAAAAAAGGGTCTGACCTATCAAAACACAAAGTAACAAAAAGAGGCTGTAAATTTAATTTACAGCCTCTTTTGCGCTTATTCGCCGTAGATTCCGGCGCGGTCGTTGATAACCAGCGTGCGGAGCAGCTCTTCGGTCAGGTCGAGTTTTCCGTGCTCGTCGCCAAGCAGCCAGCCCTTGCGCGTCAGCTTCTCGACAGTCGGCTTCGCCCACGCGGGAACGGCGGAAACGCTGTTGTACGTCCTGCGGGTGCTCTCGATGATCTTCTTTACCTCGGCTTCGGTCATGTCAGGTTCCTCCTTTTTCTGTAACCCCTGCTTGAATGCTGTCCACGCGGATGCACTCTCGACGAACGGCGCAGGACAGTTTTTGTGCGTAACATCGTAGTGGCGCACAACATTTTCGAGCGGAATACCGTACTTTGTCATCAAACCTCGCACAAGCGTCTGTGCTCGGCGCACGGTCTCGGGCATAAAGTAGAATTTCTCGCCGTTTTTGCGGCTGCACAGCTCAATGCCGATACTGTTCGCGTTGCGGCAGTACGGATGAAAATAGGTGCCGCGCGTGCCGCAGTGCCATGCGATATCCGCGTCGCGGACCGACTGCCAGACCTCGTTTTCGTCCACAAAATAGTGCGCTGAGGTCGAAATCTCCGCCCGAGCGAAGTAATCCGCGTTATTTTTCGCGGTATCGCCGTCGTTCGCCGTAAAGTGAATCACCAGATAGCGGATATCCTCCTTTCCGCGCGCGGCTCGGCGGTAGTTGCCGCTGTGCGCCTGTTTGAATGCAATGTTCATCATTGCGTCACCTCCTTCAACCCTATGCCGGATGGAGGCGAAAATTGACCGTGAATGGTCAACTTTTTTAAAAATTTTTGAGAAATTTTTTCTGCACCGAGTAACCGGGGTGCTCGAACTGCGTCAGCGTGTTCGCCCTGACGGGGCGGCTCCTTTTCTGCACCGGCTGAGCGGGGCACTCGAACTGCCGCAGGCGGGTTCGCCCTGACAGGGCGGCTCCTTTTCTGCACCGGCTGAGCGGGGGACGCGAACTGCGTAAGCGTGTTCGCCCCTAACGGGCGGGGAGTTTTTCGCTGAGATTCAGCGAGGGGGGATTCGCCGTCTGCGGACGGCGGGAACGTTGCGGCGCCCGCCGCGGGGCGTTGCGGCACCCGCCGCGGGGGCAAAAAGGAAGGGACACCTACGGTTTCCCTTCCTCTTTGAACTCCTACCTTTCCCTTTGCTTCATAGCCTGACGCAAACCAGAGAGCGGCGACCGCTTCGAAAAATAGGAACGGCAGTCGGGTTACTCTTGCGTTTGTTTCGCAAAATATTCGC